>JBFHRO010000254.1:0-4502 GCA_041591635.1 Oleiphilaceae bacterium
GGGCGCCCACCAGCCCGCGCAGGTACAGCTGGCCCTGCTCAAGCGTGGCATAGCCGGCAATAGGTACCTGACAGCCGCCATTGAGTGCCTTGTTCATGGCGCGCTCGGCGCTGACACGCGCCCAGGAGGGCTCATGAATCAAGGGCTGGAGCAACTCGACAATCGCCGTGTCTTGCAGGCGACATTCGATGCCCAGCGCCCCCTGGCCGGCTGCAGGCAGGCAGATGCGATCATCGAGCACGGCCTTGATGCGCGCTTCAAAGCCCAGACGCTTGAGGCCGGAAGACGCAAGGATAATGGCGTCGTATTCGCCGGCATCGAGCTTGGCGAGCCGGGTGTTGACATTGCCGCGCAGAAACCTGATTTGCAAATCGGGACGGTGCTGGCGCAGCTGGCATTCCCGTCGCAGGCTGGAGGTACCCACAATCGCCCCCTGGGGCAGCGCCTCCAGGCTGGGGTAGCTATTGCTTACGAAAGCATCGCTGGGATCTTCCCGCTCGCAGATGACGGCCAGGCCCAGGCCCGGTGGAAAATCCATAGGAACATCTTTCATGGAGTGAACCGCGATATCGGCCTCACCTTGCAGCAGTGCTTGTTCGAGCTCTTTGACGAACAGCCCCTTGCCGCCCACTTTGGCCAGGGGTACGTCAAGGATTTTATCGCCCTTGGACGTGATGCCCAGAAGTTCAACCTGCATGTGCGGATACAGGGCTTCAAGGCGCGCCTTGATGTGTTCGGCCTGCCACATGGCAAGGGCGCTTTGGCGGGTGGCGATTCGCAGGGTACGTGGCGTGGCGAGGGATGCATTCATGAGTCAAAGCGCCGCTGGTTGGTTATTGGTAAAGGTTTAAAGGGTAACTGCTTTGGCACAAAATGTCTTGATTCACCACAACTATGCCTTGATCCACCACAACTATGTCTTGATCCACGGTTATACCCTGATGCGAAGTTCCCCGATGGCTGTTGCCTCAAACCCGGTGACCAAGTGCCGTCAGGAGGGGGAGGCGGTGTGTTGGGCCATCCAGGCCTTGACGTCGCTCACATGGCGTCGGCTCACCTGCAGCAGCGTGCCGGTTTTCAGCCTTGCGGCGTACTGGCCATCGTTCTGGCGCACCAGGGCTTCGATCCAGCGGGTGTTGACCAGGCAGTTGCGGTGAATTCGCAGCAGTTGCGGGTAGCGGGCTTCGAGCTGCTTGAGGGTTTGATCGCAGAGGGTTTCGCCCTGATGGTGCGCAATGGTGACGTATTTTTGATCGGCGATGAAGTAGTACACCTGGGTTAGATCGATCAGCTCACTGCCTTGCCAGGTATTGGCCAGCAAGGTACCCGGGGCGGGCGGGGTATCGGTGGCGGGCGGCTGCAGGTTTGCCTGTTGCAGGCGATTAGTGCGGGCGGCGCGTTGCAGGGCGGCCTGCAGGGCCTCAGGGCGCACTGGCTTGAGCAGATAGTCGATGGCCTGCACCTTAAAGGCAGAAATGGCGTATTCATCATAGGCGGTGCAGAAAATCAGCGCCGGTGGTTGGGCCAGGGCGGCAATTTTCTGCGCGGCTTCCATGCCATCCATGTCGGGCATGCGGATATCCATCAGCAGAATGTCGGGGTTCTGCGTGACTATGGCTTGCAATGCTTCGTTGCCGGTCGTGGCCTCGCCGCACACCTGATACTGGGGCAGACTTTCGATCATGCGCCGCAGGCGCTGGCGGGCCAGGGGTTCGTCGTCAGTGATCAGGATGCGATAAGGTTGGCTAGTCATGGGTGCCTGCACTTGGCATTGCGGCAGGAGTGGATAGGGGGTGGGCCGGAATGCTCAGGTCTACAGTATAGATTCCGGCTGACTGGGTGGTGTGCAGACTGGCGGCATCGCCGTACAGGCTGTGCAGACGATCACGGATGTTTTGCAGCGCAATATGATTGCCCCTATGCCCTGCGCCGCTGGCCGGGTGTTTGGCAGGGCCGGTCTGGGCGGATGGAAGCGGGTTGACGATGCGAATCCGGTGCTGGCGCGCGTCCGAATGGCCATGGATATGAATGGTGCCGCCATGCTGCAGTGGCGCAATGCCGTGGTAAACCGCGTTTTCTACCAGTGGCTGGAGAATGAGCGGCGGCAGACGCGCATCCTGATTCAGGGTATCGATATCCCACTCAACCTGCATGCGCTCGCCCAGTCGCAGGCGTTCAATGCTCAGGTAGCGCCGGCACAGGGTCAGCTCCTCACGCAGCGCAATGCGCTTACCCTGATCGGCGAGGGTGGCCCGAAACAGCTCCGACAGATCCAGTACCGCATCTTCGGCGGCTTGCGGGTCAATGGCGATCAGGCTGGCAATGGTGTTCATGCTGTTAAACAGAAAGTGAGGATGAATGCGTGCCTGCAGCGCCTGCAGCCGGGCTTCGAGCTCGGCCTGACGCTGGCGGCGCCACTGGTGCTCAAGGAAAAAATAGCGCAATACGGTGCCGCCAATGATGCTGCTGATCAGCAGATTGCGCGTGATGGTCGACCATTGCACCTCGGTGGGGAGGCTGTTGATAAACACCAATCGGTCGGCCGCCAGACTGTACAGCAGGGTGACCAGCTGGATCAGGATAAAGCACAGCAGGCTGGCCCACATCAGCGGCAGCTGTGCCAGTCGCCGGCGGCTGATGCACAGCAAGGCGGCGCACGTGAGCACCACCCAGTTACCAAAAAGCGACAGCAGGCCCAGGTATTCCCAATCAATAAAAAGCTGTTGCGCATGAATCAGGGTGAGCAGCACGGCCACCAGCTCGGTGACCAGGATCAGCCCCAGCACCAGCTGAACCCGACACAGGTCGGGCAGAAAGAACCGGTCGTTGGCTGCGCCCCCGGACAGGGGAGGCGCATCGCGCAAGTCGTGTGTCATGTGAATCGGCGTCCCTGGCTGGTGAGCTGCGAGTGAATGGCTCCGGTGGGGCTTTGGCCCGGGCGGTGATATAATGCCGCCCCTGTTTTGATCAATGCCAAACAAGTGCGTTTGAGTATAGCGGCTCGTGCTTGTGACGGCCTGGTTCATTCCCCGGTTTCAGACAAAGGCGACAGCAAGATGATGAACAAGCACCCTTCTTCCAGCGATGCGATCCACGACTCCCGCGATGGGCAAGCCGAGAAACTTTGGGGGGGGCGCTTTGCCGAACCCACCGATGCCTTTGTCGAGCGCTTTACCGCCTCGGTCGGCTTTGACCAGCGTCTGTACTATCACGATATTCAGGGATCGATTGCCCATGCCACCATGCTGGCCAAGGTGGGCGTGCTCAGTGAGGCGGAACGTGACCAGATCATTGCCGGCCTGAGCGAGATTCGCGCCGACATTGAAGCCGGCCGTTTTCAATGGTCGGTGCAGCTTGAAGACGTGCACATGAATATTGAAGCGCGCCTGACCGACAAGATCGGCATCACGGGTAAAAAGCTCCACACC
This sequence comes from Oleiphilaceae bacterium, assembly GCA_041591635.1. Taxonomy (GTDB): domain Bacteria; phylum Pseudomonadota; class Gammaproteobacteria; order Pseudomonadales; family Oleiphilaceae; genus JACKOD01. The sequence continues at coordinate 3,429 of JBFHRO010000254.1, forward strand.
GGGCGTTCGCGTAACGATCAGGTGGCGACCGACATTCGCTTGTACCTGCGGGATGAAATCGATCTGATCGGGTGTGAGCTGACCCGCCTGCAGGAAGCGCTGGTGGGGCTGGCCGAGCGCGAAGCCGGCAGCATCATGCCCGGCTTTACCCACCTGCAAACGGCCCAGCCGGTGACCTTTGGGCACCACATGCTGGCCTGGTATGAAATGCTGGGGCGGGATTACGAACGCCTGCAGGATTGCCGCAAGCGCGTTAATGTCATGCCGCTGGGGGCGGCGGCGCTGGCGGGTACCACCTACCCCATCGACCGGGACTATACGGCCCGGCTGCTGGGGTTCGACCGGCCAACGGCCAACTCGCTGGATTCGGTCAGTGACCGGGATTTCGCCATTGAGTTCTGCGCCTTCGCCAGCCTGTTGATGACCCATCTGTCGCGCTTCTCGGAGGAGCTGATTCTCTGGACGTCGGCCCAGTTCAATTTCATCGACTTGCCTGACAGGTTTTGTACCGGCTCGTCCATCATGCCGCAAAAGAAAAATCCCGATGTGCCAGAGCTGGTGCGAGGCAAGGCCGGGCGTGTGACCGGGGCGCTGATTTCCCTGCTGATGCTGATGAAAGGGCAGCCGCTGGCCTACAACAAGGACAATCAGGAAGACAAGGAACCCCTCTTTGACGTGATAGATACGGTCAAGGATTGCCTCAAAGCCTATGCCGACATGATGCCCGCCGTACAGGTGAAGGCCCAGGCCATGCGCGAAGCCGCAAGGCGCGGATTCTCGACCGCCACCGATCTGGCCGATTATCTGGTCAAGCGGGGCGTGCCGTTTCGTGATGCACATGAAATCGTCGGCAAGGCGGTGGGGTACGGGGTGAAGCAGGCCCGGGATCTGGCCGACATGTCGCTGGAGGAATTGCGTCAGTTCAGTGACCAGATCGAGCAGGACGTGTTCGCCGTGCTGACCCTCGAAGGCTCGGTGGGTGCGCGTGATCACCTCGGCGGCACGGCGCCGGCCCAGGTGCGCCAGGCCGTGGTGCGGGCGCAGGCACAGCTGGCCCAACGTGCCATGAACTGA
>JBFHRO010000255.1:0-4501 GCA_041591635.1 Oleiphilaceae bacterium
ACGCGCCGTGTGGTAATGCGGGGCCAGCTCGCTCTCCCAGTCCGCCAGGTGCGACCAGCTGGGCGCTTCGAAAAAGGGTTTCTTGGGAATAGGCAAGGTGCTGGCATACACCAGTGACCCTCCTCCCACCCCGACACCGGACAGCACCCCGACATGACGGAAAAAAGTGATCTTGAACAAACCGAAAAATCGCAACAGTGGCAGCCAGAGCCATTTTTTCACATTCCAGTTTGTCTTCGGAAAATCTTTTTCTGCCAGCCACTTGCCTTGCTCAAGCACCAGCACCCGGTAGCCTTTCTGCGCCAGACGCAAGGCCGATACCGAGCCGCCGAAGCCGCTTCCAATGACCACATAGTCATAATCGTTTTGGTTCATACTGCAGAAATTCCTCTTGACGGATGCTGGCTTTGCGGCTCGAACAAGGATCCAACCGGCTCAAGCGCCCGCATATGGTCATTAAAATGCATAACATGAGCAAGCGCATAATCCGACCGGGACAAGTCACCGTACGCAAAATGCGGCTTGAGATCAGACGAGAAAGCATCAAAATCCAGGAGCGCCTGGCGAAATCGCATCAAGGCCTGCTGAACATCACCCTCTGCTGTCAGAGCCGGCGCCCCCGGAATGGGATCCACCAGATTGTGACGCATTCGCCCTTTGGCAGAAAAAACTGCATACGCCAAAGGCCCGGCCGTTTGCCGAAACAAATCCGATTTGAGCTCGGGGTATCCTGTCATCGAGTACTCGACACTTTGTGCCATATGAGTGAACACCTGATACGCCGACCAGCTTCCGCTGAAACTGCTGGCAGCATCCTGCCAGGCATCAAGGCGCTTGAGCACAGAAGCGATCGTGAGGGTATCGGGCGCGGCCTCATCAATAGTGTAAAATGCAGCCACAGCACCCACACCAATCAGCGCGGCACCCGTGGCGCCATAGCGCAACAATTGTCTGCGATTCATTGATGCCTCCTGCCGGCAGTTAATGACATTCACACCATGACTTGATGTCACCCGGGATGATCGACCATGACTGATTTGAAGACCTATTTCGACAATGCACCATGGACAAGTGCACTGCCCGCCAGCATCGCCTCCATACCCATCGATGTGCACCAATGCGTAATCCGTACAACCACTGAAAATGAGGTCACTCACATCTATATTGGCCCCCACAACCCCTATAGCGGTGGCTGGGCGCTGTCACTGTGGATCAAAGATGATGAATTGAAGGACTACGAAATCGAGACCATCAGCCCTCTGCCTGAAGGATAACAGATCACCGCTCATTCCGATCAGAAACCGCCGATCAAGAACCACGCCAACAATCGGCCTCAGTCACAAAACTGCAGCATGGCACAGCCTTAAGCGGAGCCATCACCGGGGATGATCAAGGATGTCATCACGATGCGTGTCGAGCCAGCACTTGAGCTTGTCGAGGCTGGATTCAAACCCGGCCAGCTCCTCGTGCGCCCAGCCAGCAAAACAGTACGCATTATCGGGTGCAACGGCTCGCTGGCATTGTTCGACAATCCCCAGACCTGCCGGGGTAATGAACAAGCGTTTCTTGCGCCTGTCCCTATCGCCTTCGGTCTGGTCGATGAAACCCCTTTCCATCAGTTTCCTGACGATTTTGGTAATACCCGGCTGGTTAATTTCCATCACTTCCGCCAGCTGACTAATGGTGCATTGCCTTGCGGGCTGCAGGGCAAAGTGACACAGCACACTGAACTGGGAGCGATTCAAATCGAACTGCCTGAGCATTTTGTTATGCCGGGTTGTCTGAAGCTGCTGAATAATCCCCAGAAGCACCGTAATCCTGTATTCGAGCTGTTGCCTCTGCACACTCGACGACCTCTCGCATGTCCGCGCCTCCGCGCCAATGCGTGAATTGTAGGGCGAGCGGCAATTATTGCAAAACATTCCGTGGAATGTAATTATATTCCACGGAATGTTTTAACGATAAATACAGAGGAACAACCCAATGAATCGAAGAAATTTCATCAAGGTGGCAGGGCTGGGCGCAGGCCTGGCCATGCTCGGCAGCACCCTTAACGGCTGCAGCACAACCCCCGACATCCGCCTGATCGGTCGAGATGAAACCCAGTTCAATCAAGACGATATACGCCTCAAGCTCATCGCCTATGCCATGCTCAGCCCCAACCCGCACAACAAGCAGCCGTGGCTGATCAAACTCTCCGGGCCCACCAGCTTTTTTTTGTACGTCGACATGTATCGCCTGCTTCCGGCTACCGATCCGTTTCACCGGCAAATACACCTGGGACAGGGTGCATTTCTCGAAACCCTGACCATTGCGGCACAAGGCTTCGGCTACGAAGCAGAGATCGACTATTTCCCCCAGGGCGAATACGACAATGTCTATGTAAGCGACCGGCCCGTCGCCCACATTCAGTTGCGACCGACAACCAACACTCAGACCAGCGACCTGTTTGCTGTCATCACCCAGCGCCAATCGACAAAAACCGCCTACGCCCGCAGACCGCTCAGCCAGAGCGAAATGAGCAACATACACAGGCACTACCCCTACAAGGATTACCCCTTGTCTATCACCACAGATTCGCGTCAGGTCATGCACATCCGGGAAACACTGGTTAACGCCATGACCATTGAGGATAAAGGCATGGACCGGGTTCAAGAAACCATTGCCATGTTTCGCTTCAATGATGCGGAACTGTTGCGCCACCGCGACGGATTCGGGCTGGCACATTCCGGCATTTTGGGAATCGAGAAATACGTTGCCGAGCACTTCATTCTGGATCGGGATCAGGTGCAAAAAGATCCGACCGACTTCGGGAAAAAAGCCATCGAACTCACTCACGAACAGGCCTATTCGAGCAATACCTTCGGCTGGATAACCAGTCGCTCGAATACGCGCAAGGATCAGCTGATGGCAGGGCGGGCCTATTGCCGACTCAATCTGCTGGTTAACCGGGAAGGACTGGCGATTCACCCGATGAGTCAGGTGTTACAGGAGTATGAAGACATGCTGCCGCTGCAGCACGAGTTTCTGCGCAAAATGGACATCGCCGAGGGTGATACCATGCAAATGCTGTTCAGAATAGGACAGGCGGAGCCGACAATAAGAACACCGCGCAGACAGGTAGGTGACTTGCTGGCGTAGCTAGCCGCCGGTACCGGCGATCCCTAGCCGGTCCGCAGCACCGATTTGCCGCGCACGCGCCCCGTTTCGCCGTACTCATGGGCTTCGCGCACGGCTTCCATGGAATAGATCCTGTCGACCACAGGAAGAAGACCGCCGCGTTCAATCAGCGCGGCAATCTCACACAGATCCTTTGCGACCGGTTTAACCCACGCAAAGCGGTTTGCCTTGTGCATGCCGGCCCGTTTCAGCAGCGGAGACAACCAGGTAGCAGCCATGGCCCGTGGATTGGCGATATTGGAGATAAACACACCTTCTTCCACCAGCAGATGTTTGCAACGGCTGAACGACAGGCTTGCGACCACATCGTAGATAATGTCGTACCTGGCGCGAAGTGCGCGGATATCCAAGTTCTTGTAATCCAGGACGCAGGCTGCACCCAGCCCTGTTACCAGCGACCGGTTTTGATCGCTGCATATCGCGGTCACTTCCGCCCCCAAAGCGACGGCGATCTGTACCGCCATGGTACCTACCCCGCCAGAGGCACCATTGATCAACACCCTGTGACCCGGCTTGATCTCGCCTTTGTCGCGCAGCGCCTGATAGGCAGTCAAAGCGGCCAAAGGCACAGCGGCCGCCTCTTCATACGAAAGGCAAGCCGGTATAAGCGCCAAGGTATCTGCTCGCGTTACCGCATATTGGGCATAGGCACCGCTTTGCGCAAAGCCCTTGCAGGAAAACTGCGGGGCCGCATCCAGAAAACAGAACACCTGATCACCCGGCTTAAAGCCGGTAACGGCCTTCCCCACTTCAACTATCTCCCCGGCGGCGTCGTTTCCCAAAATTCGCGGGAACTTTCTGCCGGTAAAAAAAGCCAGTTCGCCGTTGCGGATTTTCCAGTCCAGCGGGTTGATGCCTGCCGCCTTGACCGCCAGCAGCACCTGGTTGGCACGGGGGACGGGACGCGGCCAGTCGGTGCGGTATTGCAGCACCTCAGCGCCGCCAAACTTATCTATCACAATCGCTTTCATCTATGGCTAGACCGAATAGGCAGCTTAAGGCTAAGTGCGGGACTGGAAACAGCCAAGCTATTCGATGTTCTGGATCTGCTCGCGCATTTGCTCGATCAGCACCTTGAGATCCACAGCCGCCTTGGTCGTTTCGGTGACAATAGCCTTCGAGGACAGGGTGTTGGCCTCCCGATTCAGCTCCTGCATGAGGAAATCCAGGCGCCGGCCGACCGGCTCTTTCATCTGCAGCACGCTCTGCACTTCGTACACGTGGGTTTCGAGGCGATCGAGTTCCTCTGCCACATCGGATTTTTGGGCCAGAAACACCATTTCCTGCTCAAGGCGGCCCGGATCCAGGTCGATCTCGGCAT
>JBFHRO010000256.1:0-4468 GCA_041591635.1 Oleiphilaceae bacterium
CCCGTCGTTTGAGCGAAATGACGACCGTCAGGCGCTTGGCTATACGCCTTGTTCCAGCCATTTCAGCCGATTTCCTGAGCGCCCCGCGCCCTATGTGCAGCCGGTGGCGCCCGCGCCCAGGCCTTTGAGTCTGTTTGACAAACTGATGGGACACGAGCCTCGGCCCTTTGTTCCACCGCCAGCTCCGCCAAAGCCCAAAGCGATGGTCGGCATTTCCGCGAATGAGGTGGCGCTTGCTGCGTTGCAATTAAATCTTTTTACGGCGGCCGAGCGAGAACTCGAAGGCGGGGCGGTGGATTCCCGCCTGGCTGCCCGGGATCAGTATTCACAGCTCTTGCAGACGGGTCAGGCGTACGAGGCCAACCTGCGTTCGCGCCAGGAGCGGATTATCAGGGAGTATTTGTCGGCTACCAAGCGCCAGCCGAGGGATTTTTCGTATCAGGTCATCGATCGTTCCGGTTACTACAGTTACGACACGCCTTGGACGGGGGATGTGCGTTTGCTGCCGCAGGCAGTGGAGCGACGCAACTACCGCTATACGGGGATTGCCGATGAGCTCAAGCGTCATGATGCAAGCGATGCAACCAAAGCGGTCGCAAACCTGTTGGGGGAGCGAATGAAGCAGCAGTATCAGCGAGATTATGACGCCCTGGTGCGTGATCTGGCACAAGTTACTCAGGCTTATCGGGTGGATTGTCGTTATCCGGACGTGCTTGGTGCCTACAAGGTGGCTGTTCGTTGTCCATCTACGGTTGCCAGAACCGAGTCCGGTATGCAAATTCCTGTTGTGGTCGAGGTGATAGCAAAGCGCTTTGGGTTGGTGATTCCCGGTTATGCAAGTCACAATTCGGATGTATCTGTGGTTGTCGATGGCGAGTTTCTGTTTATTCGCAATAGTCTCGACGTGCCGCTTGAAGTGGTCTCTCTGACGCTGATGGCCGACGGGGTGACTCAACTCGTCGAGCTCAAGGGGTTGGCCGAGATAGAGCCGCTTGGACAGAAACAGATAAAACTGGCAGATGTCATGAATCCTGCCATGAAGGCGGCGCTGGAGGTGCCGTTTGTATCCCGGCGCGAAGCCGTATCGAAGGTGCTCGCCTTCGGCGCCTCCTTGCGCTATGTGCCTCGTATGCCTGATCGCAAGACCGAAGTGCGCGAGTTAGCGCAAAAAACCGAATACAGACTTCACGAGTTGCTTTCTGCGCGCTAAGAGGGCCTGACTCAGGAGGCTTGCTCACTGTGCTGCACCGAATCCTTTTCAATATTTAACTGAGTAACACCATTGCTGAATCTGAGTTTCAGGCGCTGGGTGTCGAGAATCTCGCCCGCGCGATGAACCAGGTGATCGTTCGCATACACGATGGCGTAGCCGCGTTTGAGGGTAGCCAGCGGGCTGAGGGCGTCCAGGTGATGCATTTTTTCCGCAAGTTTTGCTCGTGCTCTTTCCAGTTGCATGGTTATGGCGTGATCAAGCCGGTGTTCAAGCTGCGTCATCTTGTTGTGCAGGGCTGGCAGTTGCCTGGTGGGGCTGTTGGCTTCAAGGCGGGTGACGCATTGATCCAGGCGAAATCTGTGGATGTTCAGCTGGTTGGTCATGGCGACCGCCAGTCGTTGGCTCATCTGCTGAAACAGTTTTGATTGCCGGCTTAGGTGTTGATCGGGAGAAATCAGGCGCAACTGCAGATTTCGGCACTGTACCTGCGACTGATCGAGCCGTCGCGTGATCAGGCCTTGCAAGGTGGCTGCTATTTCATCAAAGCGCTGGTTGAGCTGATATTGATCGGGCGTCAGCAGTTCGGCGGCCGCCGAGGGGGTGGGGGCGCGGACATCGGCCACCAGATCGGTGATGGTGAAGTCCACCTCATGCCCCACGGCGCTTACTACCGGTATCTTCGAGCGGGCGATGGCTCTGGCCAGGGCTTCGTCATTGAATGCCCACAAGTCTTCCATTGAGCCGCCGCCGCGGCCCAGGATAAGCACATCACAGCGCCCATCATGGTTCGCCAGCTCAAGCGCTTTGCAGAGTTCGCCCGGCGCTGAGTCGCCTTGTACCACTGTGGGGTAAAGTGAAATCCGGGTGGCAGGAAAACGGCGCGCGGTAACGCTGAGAATGTCGTGAATGGCGGCTCCGGTAGAAGAGGTAATAACACCTATGTGCCGCGGCCAGCGTGGCAGCGTTTTTTTTCTATTCTGATCAAACAGGCCCTCGGCCAGAAGCTTGGCTTTCAGCTGCTCAAAGGCTTGCTGACGGGCACCCAGTCCGAACGGCTCGATGTGTTCGACATTGAGTTGATAGTCTCCCCGGCTTTCGTAGAGTGTCACCCGTGCTTGCAGAATGATCTGATCACCGTTGGCAGGCAGATACCTCATTTTCTGATTGGCGCCTTTGAACATGGCGCAGCGGATTTGAGCCTGCTCATCTTTAAGCGTGAAGTACCAGTGGCCCGAGCTTGCGCGATTGAAGCCAGACAACTCTCCCTGTACCAGGACTTGCATAAAGCTGACTTCCAGCAGGCGTTTTGCCTGACGATTGAGCTCGCTAACAGTGAAGGTGTGACTGGCCGCAGTCGCAGCAGGGAAGTTGATTGTCACGGGCAAGGCCTCAGTACCACATTTAGGGGTTGGTTTACGAATTATGTCGATATATATATAATCGTTCGATTGTATTGGGCAAATTGAAAGGCTACCCCCTTATGCTGCGAATTGCACAAGAAGCGCTCACATTTGATGATGTTCTCTTGATTCCCGGATATTCCGAAGTTCTGCCACGGGATGTTTCGTTAAAAACCAGACTGACCCGGGATATTGAGCTTAACATTCCACTGGTGTCGGCAGCTATGGATACCGTTACCGAGGCCACCCTCGCCATTGCTATGGCGCAAGAAGGTGGCATTGGCATCATGCACAAGAACATGACGATTGAAAAGCAGGCCTCTGCAGTGCGGGCGGTGAAGAAGTTCGAAAGTGGTGTAGTGAAAGACCCGATCACCGTATCGCCAGACACCAGTGTCAGAGAACTGCTCGACATTACCTTTGCCAACAAGATTTCGGGGTTGCCGGTCGTTGATGGGAACAATCTGGTGGGCATCGTGACAGGCCGTGATATCCGCTTTGAAAGCAGGCTGGATACCAAGGTCGCAGAAATCATGACGCCACGGGAGAAACTGGTGACAGTGACCGAAGGCACCGATTTGGAAACCGTCAAAAACCTGCTGCACAAGCACCGTATCGAAAAAGTATTGGTAGTCAACGACGACTTCCAGCTCAAGGGCCTCATTACGGTCAAAGATATTCAGAAAGCCCAGGATTTTCCCAATGCCTGCAAAGACTGCCAGGGGCGTTTGCGCGTGGGGGCTGCGGTAGGTACCGGCGCTGATACGGCCGAGCGGGTTAAGGCGCTGGTCAATGCCGGGGTGGATGTCATTGTGGTGGATACGGCACACGGGCACTCCAAAGGGGTGATCGATCGCGTGCGCTGGGTGAAAGAGAACTACCCGGAAGTGCAGGTGATCGGTGGCAATATAGCCACTGCCGAGGCGGCGCTGGCGCTTGCCGATGCGGGAGCCGATGCAGTCAAGGTGGGCATAGGCCCGGGGTCCATCTGCACCACGCGTATTGTGGCAGGTATCGGGGTACCACAGATTTCGGCCGTTGCCAATGTTGCCGAGGCCCTGAAAGGGCGTTCGGTGCCGGTGATTGCTGATGGTGGCATCCGCTTTTCGGGGGATATTGCCAAAGCCATAGCGGCGGGGGCCAACAGCATCATGGTGGGCAGCTTGCTGGCGGGAACCGATGAGGCTCCCGGCGAGGTGGAGCTGTATCAAGGCCGCAGTTACAAGGCGTATCGGGGAATGGGTTCTCTGGGAGCGATGGGGCAGCAGCAAGGCTCCAGTGACAGGTACTTTCAGGATAGCTCCGCCGGTGTCGACAAACTCGTGCCCGAAGGCATTGAGGGGCGGGTAGCCTGCAAGGGGCCTATGGCCAATATCGTGCATCAGCTGATCGGCGGCTTGCGGGCAGCGATGGGGTACACCGGCAGCAGCAATATCGAAGAAATGCGCACCAAGCCCCAGTTTACCCGCATCACCTCGGCAGGAATGAAAGAAAGCCATGTGCATGATGTAACCATTACCAAAGAAGCGCCTAACTACCGGGTTGGATAGTTTGTGCTGTAAAGCGGGGTTCGCAATGCAGGCATAACCGGCCTGGATTGGCGTAATCCCGTTTTCTGTTTTTGATGGGTCATTAAGCATGACCCCGGTCTGTGTTTTTATCAGGAAAGCCATCACCTCATGACTCAAGATATTCATGCCCATCGTATTCTTATTCTGGATTTTGGTTCTCAATACACGCAGCTGATCGCACGCCGGATTCGGGAGATCGGGGTTTACTGTGAAATCCGCGCCTTTGATATCAGTGAAGCCGATATTCAGGCGTTTGCCCCCAAAGGTATTGTTCTGGCGGGCGG
>JBFHRO010000257.1:0-4462 GCA_041591635.1 Oleiphilaceae bacterium
ACTTGACGAATTCTGCCTCAATCGGTGTCAGTGCCTTATTCGGTGCCTTGTTCACATACACCCACAGGAACCGCGACAAGGGATAAGAGCCTGCCACTGCATTTTCACTGGTTGCCTCGACAAAAGGTGCTCCCGGCTTTTTGGCCAAAGGCACGGCCCGCACACTGGCGGTTTTATAACCGATGCCCGAGTAGCCGATGCCGTTCACCGACTCGGAAACCCCCTGCACCACCGATGCCGAACCCGGCTGCTCGTTGACGTTGCTCTTGAAGTCGCCTTTACAGAGCCCGTGATCCTTGAAATAGCCGTAGGTTCCCGACACCGAATTGCGGCCAAACAGCTGAATATTCTGGTTAGCCAGCGAGCCCGCAACCCCCAGTTTGCCCCACTTGGTCAGATCTTCTGCATAACCGCACTTGCGTGTTACAGAGAAAATGGCATCCACCTGGGCAATGGTCAGCCCTTCAATCGGATTATCCTTGTTTACAAAAACCGCCAGCGCATCAATGGCTACAGGAATGGCTGTTGGCTTGTAGCCAAATTTCTTCTCGAACGCGGCCTCTTCTTTGTCCTTCATTTTGCGGCTCATGGGGCCGATATTGGACGTACCCTCAGTCAAGGCGGGAGGAGCGGTCGATGAACCCGCTGCCTGAATCTGAATGTTCACATTCGGGTAGTTGCGCTTGAAATCCTCGGCCCACAAGGTCATCAGGTTGGCCAGGGTATCGGAACCCACGCTCGACAGATTTCCCGACACCCCGCTGGCGCGGACATAAGTCTCCAGATTCGCATCCACACCGCTGGCCAGCACCGGCATACCGGAAATCATACTGGTTGCTACGGCCAGTGATGCCATCCACGTCTTCAACTTCATACCTACCTCCAACTGAGTCATAAAATCAGCGTCCGGGAATCTCGTTGCACGAGTTACGCCTGGCGCCTTGATGAGACAGGACTTTAGCCATCGAAGATGACAATTACGTGACAATGCGCCAAGCCGGCGGTCAGAATTGCCTGAAATCCTGTGCCAGGCAGGTGCACCAGCCACGCCAGCAACTATAATCAGAGATCGGATTAGCGGTATTTCTTCGATAATAAAAAAGAGAGTCTCATGAAGCCTTCTGAAACCATACCCGGCCCCCATGGCGACCTGGTGTTACAACTGGTTGCCATGCCCAAAGACACCAATGCTGAAAGCGATATTTATGCCGGCTGGCTCGTGAGCCAAATGGACGTCGCGGCAGCCACCACGGCGGCCCGGATTTCCCGCGGGCGCACTGCCACCGTGGCCATACAGGGCATGGAGTTCTTGTCGCCGGTGCGGGTTGGCTCAACCATCAAGTGCTATTCAAAACTGATCGACATTGGCCGCAGTTCAATGAAAATCCATGTGGAAGTCTGGACGCAGGATGCCATGGAGACCCAGGTCCGAAAGGTGACCGAATCCACCTTTATCTATGTTGCCATTGACGAAAACGGCTGCATTCGCAAGGTTCCGGCGCGGGAATGATGCGGTAACAGAAGCGAAAACGTACAAGGGGCCACGAAGGCCCCTTGTTGATAACACCCAGCCAGACTCAGGCAAAAAAGCTAAAACGCGGTTTTGACCACATCCACCTCGGGCACCCTGACGTTGCCCTGGCAACTCACCCGCGTAGCGCCACCGTCAAGGCTCTGGCGGGCACAATGGGGGGCCCCTTCCACCTTGGCGAAACCCGCTACCTTGCTTACGGTCTGATCCTTGAAATCCTCATAGGCACTGTGAGTTTCGCCCCGCGACAGCGCTACCTGAGTCACTTCGGTTTTGGCGGCAATAAACACCCCGTTGACCTCATCAATGGCTTTGCGAATCATACGCTGTACCGCCACCTCCTTGATGCTTTCATAGCTTTCCCGATCGCTGCCGGTGTAGGCGCCGTCACTGGGTACGGTGCGAAACAGCCGCTGCCCGCGGGCATCGGTTTTGTAGCGGATTTCGAAACGCTCATCGCCCATTTTGACTTCATCCAGAATTTGCGAAGTCGCCACCGGAATGGCGATATTGTAGCTTGGCTTGCTGGCACAGCCTCCCGCGAGACCGATCACCAACACTCCACCTAAGGCGTATAACAAGCCTTTCATTACATTTCTCCCTGGGGATTTTGTGTGCCGACCAAAGCAGCGCTCACTTCTTTTTTCGGTTGGCGGTTTGACGTTTGAACTCTTCATTGAGTTCATGGCGTTCTTCGGCACGGGTAAGGGCCTTGATGTAGTCTTCTTCGCCTAACACCATCTGGTTGGCATCTTTGTACATTTCAAAGGCCTGCTTGAAGTCGCCCTGCATCTCAAACAACAACCCCATGTTATAGGTTGCCGCCGCCCGGTCTTTCATATCGGCGGTATGATCCACCACCTGGCGCAGTATCGACATGGCCTGGTCGTAACGGCGGTTTTGTACATAGGTGATGGCTGTCGTAATGTGTGGATCATCGCCATTGTGGAAATTGAAGGTCATGGGCTCCTTGTGGGGCGAAATATCGTACGCAATCTGCCTGGCGATTTTGGCCATCAGGCGCGAATCGATACTTTTTTCATTCGGCGCCTTGGACTTGGCGGCGCTGGAACTGTCACCGCTCCACTGCTCAGAATAGGATTCGCTGAAGGTATCTCCCACGATTTCGCCGCCAACATTTAACTCGTAGCTGACCGACAATTCCTTCTCGGCCTTGTAGTAATAGACGGTGTAGGTTTTTCCCTTGTATTCGTAGGAGTCACTCCAGCTATCGGTCTTGAGGTTGCCGATATCGAGCTGGCCCGACATCACAGAGGCATTTGCGCCCTTGCTCACACTCACATGGCCCTCGCGCTTGAGCTCACCAATGATGAGACGCGACATCTCGCTACCCTGACCGCCTTTGCCGCCTTTAAAGGTCGTAACATCCACCGCTGTGGGTGCCACCCCCTTGTTGGAAGGCATATTGACCTCCCCCTGAATGGGCGTAATACCGCAACCCGTCAAAAGCAGCAGATAAACCCACGCAAGCAGGGCGATAGTATGTTTTGCAAGCAACTTCATAGCGTCTCCATTTTGAATTTCATTTTCCGTCACGCCTGATCAGAGTGTCGAATCGACCACCACAACCCTGCTGAAATGACGGACCACTCAAGCATCCGTGAGTGCTCAAGCCCGATAATTACATAATTTTCATCAAAATCAAGCTTAGTCACTTCGCTTGAAAAGGCAAAAGCGGACATTTGAGGACAACAGGATTCAAGACGAGCGTACAGCAATGATACAAATGCTATGCTTAGGTCATGCAGCTGGAGTGGTGTCTATGGCGATTTTTGAGTGGAAACCGCAGTATGCCATTGGCATACCTGAACTTGATGAGCAACATCAGGTGCTGGTGGGCTTGATCAACGAAATCGATGAGTTGCTCGCGAGGGATTTTGATCTGCCCACCGCCCAGGCATTGTTTCGGCAACTGGTTGATTACACTGTGTACCACTTTGCAGCCGAAGAACGCCTGATGGTAAAGCATCAGTACGATGAAGCCAGCTATCAGGCACACCTGCACCAGCATCGCCAGTTTGAGGAAGAAATCGCCGGCGTACTGACGAGCATTGACGACATCACCCCTACGGACTGCGCGGTGGTGTTGTCGTATCTCACCAATTGGCTGATCAACCATATCTGCAAGGTCGACCACAAACTGGGAGAGTTCGTGCTGGCGCAAAAGCGCAAACGCGAACCCCCGGATGCCAGCCCGATTGCCAACAATCCGGGCACATCACCGCACACCCACACCCATCAGCTAACCCGGCAAGCCCGGGAGTTCTGCATTACCTTGCAAACCCACCGGCAGTGGGTTCTGGAAAAAACCGCTACCTTGCCGGCATCTTCTACACCCGCTTCGACGGCCGATCCAGATCAGCAAGTGATACGCCATACCTGCGGCACCCTGCTTGGCGATCTTGAACAGGTGCGCAGCGAACTGCTGGGACTGCTGGATTTGTTGCAGGAAGCGCCTGGCACCGACACGCCGGACACCACACAGGATCACTAAACTCTGTGTGACAGGCACCCTGACTGGGCCCGCATGCTTTTAGCCTGGGATTGGGCGATTAGCCAAACCATTCACTGTATCGGGGATCCGCCTCAATAGCCTCATTCATGGCATCGCAGTTCAAGAGATCAATATCCATAGCGCCTTCATCCGCCGCTTTGCGCAACCATTGCCACATGGCATCCGCATTGCCTTCGCGATGATAAAACGAGGCCAAGGCTATGGCCGAAAACATGTCGTTATCAAGGGTCTCGAGCGCATCGGCGATCTTTTTGCCCTGCTCCAGAGTGCCATGCTTAACCAGAAACGAAAGCAAAAAGGTGCCCGTGGATATGTTATCCGGCGATATCGCATAGGCCTGCTGAAAACAGTCGCCGGCTTTGTCGATCGTGCCCGCTTTTAAATACAAATCACCC
>JBFHRO010000258.1:0-4453 GCA_041591635.1 Oleiphilaceae bacterium
AGCGTGGCGAGCAGCTCATCGGCATCGATGCGATGGTCACGGCAGGCACCCAGCCCAAAGCGTTCAAGCAGATTCACCAGTGCGTCACTCTGATCGATGGCTTCGGGGGAATCTTGCAGCGCTTGTGCCAGGCTTGCTGTCAGTTCGGTGTTATGGCACCCAAGGTAGGGTGCCAGTGCGGCGATGTGCATCTGCTTTTGCTTTTGCATCCGTACTAGTCCCAGCGGATGTGTTTGGGCGCCATGGTCAACTGGTATTCGGTACCGCGTGCGCCCGTGGTTTTCCCGATACCGATTTTGTCGGCCAATTCCGGGCCAAAGTGCCGTTTCAGGTGTGCGTTGAGTTTGCTCAGTGTGCTGGTGAAAAAACCCAGTTCCATGCCGGTTTCAAGCGCCTTCCTGGTTTTTCCCAGCGAGCCGGATTTTTCACTTTTGAGTATTTCAAGCTCTTGCAGCAGCAGCTCGGCTAACTCCGGTGACGGCGCTCCGTCGGCCGGCGCGCGCAGGCCAGGCTTACCGTTAAGGGCGCGGCGGGCAAACAGCAGGTACAGGCAAAACAGGTTGGGCGCTAATTTGCACTTAATGTTGCCAAACCGCAAGGTGCGTTCATCTTCGGTGATATGCAAAACGCCGGGCTGGGTTGCCAGGGCCAGGCGCTCTACCACCTCGCTGAAACTGAGCTGTTGCAGCAACTCATTGTCGCTTAAGAAACTGCGCAAACGAATAAAGGGGATGTTGGCCAGCCACACCTGGGCCTTGGCGGCATCCAGTGGTAACTGCTTTTCGCCGGCCTGGCGGTAAATCACCCGGGTGTCGGGGGTAGGGTAGAAAAAGTCCCGCAGGCTTTCGTACTCGCCACTCACCAGCACATGCGACAGCCGGTCCTGGGGGCGGCCAAACATCGACAAGGCATAACCCACGTAAAACCCCATGGTTTTGCGCCCCCCGGCCAGGGATACGTGCAGTTCACACGCCGGGTCGGCACTCAGGTGGCGGATCTTGTCGGTGATGAAATTGGCGGCATGCTCGTTGTCGGCGGGGGTTTTCAGATCCTGCAGCGGTTGTTGCCGGTCATCGGTGATGACATGCATGGTCGAGGCATCAAATCGCGGCACGCTCGCAATGCCGTAATCCTTCAAAAAGGCCCGAAAATGCGCCGGCCCCTCCAGCAGTTGCAAACGCGCCTGCTCCTTGCCCTGCAAGGTGGTAATCAGGTGAATTTCATCGGGCAGCCAGGGTTCATCGGCTTGCTGCATGAGTCCGTACAGGGTTTCGGTAATGATCTGTGGCGACATGCCGCTGACCGCGACAAGAATTTTTTTACGGGTTGATTCTGTGGTTGGCATAAAAGAGGTTCCTGGTAGCTATTGCACCACAGTGTAGCGAGCTTGCCTGCCTACGGGAAAAAAACGGCAAGGTTGCCGTTTTGCGATGCCAAGTGGGGGTTAGGGTATTGTGGCGTCATTCATTTTGACCAGAGAGGAAACCATGTATGCGCAACACAAAAATCGCCTTAACCTTAGTCACCCTGGCCAGCCTGCAGGGGTGTGCCATCGACGCCAAAATCAACGAACCCCTGGCAAACCCGGCGCTGCAGGATTTTGCCGGTCAGCCGATTGTCTATCACAGCACCTACAAAAGCATTGATGTCGCCGAGGGTGAGGTGAACGCGGCGCTTTTGGCACGCACCAACAAGCGCGAGGCAGATTTGCTGCAGGTGCTCGATGGCTACATCAGAAATCAGTTACCGGGGGCGAAAAAAGCCACCGGCAAGGATTCGGATGACGCCTACCAGTTGCGTGTCAGTATCAAGTCAAATACCGGCTACGGGCCCGCTTATCGCGATTACCTGTTTTTTCCAACCCTGGGAAGCAAGCTGCTGACGCTGAATCTTGGGCCTTACCTTTACGACATTCGCGCCGACTTTGATGTGGAATATGTGGTGACCAAACAAGGCAAGGAGGTATTTCGAAAAGTCTACGAAGTGCGCGACAGCGTTGGTCATCAGCGCGGGGCGTTCACCTATGACCCCAACGAACACGAACTGCGCCGGCAGGAAAAAAAGCTGTTCCGCAAACACTTTGAGGAAACCCTGGGGGACTTTGCCCGCCATGTGCCAGTCACACCCTGAGGGCTGGCAAAGGCGGACGCCCGTACTCGCACAACAGGGCCAGAGGCAACCGCAACCGGCGTTTTGTTGATCTGCGTCAGGCTTTGTTGTGCATGGGCCAAATTTGCAAAACAGTGCGAATTGGCGTGGCGGATTTGGCTGCTATTCTTGGTGGAGTTCTGTCGAGCTTTGTTTGCCGGCACTGGGTGGTGTGATGCCCTCGGATCAGCGTAGCGGTTTATGGCAAGGCGGCGTTCTGAATACCTCAATGAAATGAGTAAAAACCAACAAAGGGACTATGCATGAGTTCATCACCAACCTGGGCCTACATGTTTGAGGCCAGTTCGATCCAGAGCTATCTGGTGCTTGGAGGGCGTCTGGCCGACATGGTCGCGGCCAGCGAACTGGTAGAGCAGCTGACCTGCGATCTGCTCGACGATATTCTGAAAACACTGGATCTTGAAGAAGACAAAAGCATTCGTTTTTCCCGCCGTGCGGGAGGTGCTTTTTTTGCGTTTTTGCCAGAGCGCCAGCGGGCAGAGGATCTGCGCAACCTAATGGCGCTGACGCTGGCCCAGATAGCACCGGGGCTCGATTTTGTTCACTGCGTGGTGGAAGGTGAAAATGACTTCGATGCCGCCAGCAAGGGTATGGAAACCTTGGGGCGGGCCAAAGCCGTACCGCGGGCGAGTTTGCCGGTAATTGGGCCGTTGGTGATGCGTGCACCGCGCACCGGCAATGCGGCGGTGGAAAACATGCACATGGCGGGCAATACGCGGGAGTTTACCGATGCGCCCCTGCGCGCTCGGCGATTGTTTGATAAATCCCGCTACGCCAAGGGCAAACTGGTGTCGCGCTTCGCCCCCAAAGACGGCACCGCCAATAACCTGCGCTGGCCGACCAATCTGCAAGGCGAGCAAGACAGCGGTGAAGGCTCCAACAGCCGCGCCTTTCCGTTTAAAGGCGAAGATAAAACGCTGGCGATATTGCATGTTGATGGTAACGGTCTGGGGCAGATGCTGATTCAGCTGAAAAATCACGTGCAGCAGGCGCCTGCCAACTATGTAGGCATTTATCGGGCGTTTTCAGACTGCCTTAAAGACACCACTGAAGAAGCCGCCCAGGTGGCCACCGGCAAGGTACTGCTCAGTGAAGCGGTGCTTGCCACCGGCACGGTACCGGCTCGCCCGCTGATTTTAGGGGGCGATGATCTCACCATTATTTTGCGGGCCGATTTGGGTATCGATTTTGCCCAGGAATTTTTAATCGCCTTTGAAACGGCCAGTGAAAAGCACCTTCAAAGCTACAAAGCGACTTTGGTCAAAAAGTACAACGCCAAGGCCTTGGCCGACAAACTGCCCAACATGCTCACCGCCTGCGGGGGCATGGTGCTGCAAAAAGCCAGTCAGCCATTTAGTCTCGGGCATGAACTGGCCGCCGGCTTGTGTGATCACGCCAAAGAATGCTCGCGCAAGGCCCAGAAAGCCCAACGCGAGAAAGGCCAGGCGAATGCGCCTATGCCATCGAGCCTGGCGTTTCATCGTTTAATCAGCACCTGGTCGGCCGATCGTGATGATATTGAAAGCCGCGAGTATCAGGTTCGCCATGCGAAGGGCGTGATTAACTTATCGCTGGGGGCGTATCGTGTTGGCAAGGTGGGCGGTGATCTGCCCGAACTCGCCCAACTCCTGAAAGTCAAAGCCTTGCTCGACAAGCCCAATCACTTTCTGGGTATTAACGGCGTGCGCCAACTGGCTACCGAAGCCCACCTGGGCGCGCCGGCGCTCGACAAGTTTGAGCGCCGCATTAAGGAGTTGCTGGCATCCAAAAAACTGCTGACCGATCCGAAAGGCCCATACGTGAAGCTGCAAGAGCAGCTGAAAGCGCTTTATGGCACCCAGGAAAAACTGGCGTGTTTACTGTTTCACAAAGGTGAAGAGGATCAAAAGACCTATCTGAAGGCACCGGTGGTAGATTTGTTGTGTTTGGCCAAGGGAGGCGCGAGCCATGCAGAGCTTTAAGTTAACAATTTCATTACTCGGCTTTTGGCATGCCGGCAGTGGCCTGAGCGCCGGAACCCGTGTCGATGCCCTGACCATAAAAGACGAGATCGGCTTGCCGTATCTGCCGGGGCGCACCCTGAAAGGGCTGTTGCGGGATGCCTGCGATCAGCTCGAAACCTGGGGTGGGCTGGACGAGTACAAGCAACCGCCATTCACCCTCACAGAACTGCTGTTTGGTACCCGTGGCCAGCAAGACACCGCCGACCGCCACTCGGTGCGCTCGGGCCTGTTGCAGGTGAGTGATGCCCGCTTGTCGCCCGAGGAAGTCGCCTGGTTTGACA
>JBFHRO010000259.1:0-4450 GCA_041591635.1 Oleiphilaceae bacterium
CTGCACCCCCAAGGGCGTCATGAGCCTGCTCAAAAGCACAGGTGCCCCCATCAAGGGGATGGATGCACTGGTGGTAGGCGCTTCAAATATCGTTGGCCGCCCGATGGCACTGGAATTGTTGCTGGCAGGCTGCACGGTTACGGTGGCGCACAGGTTTACCCGCCAGTTGGCTGACAAGGTGGCGCAGGCCGACATTCTGGTCGTTGCCGTCGGTAAACCCGGCATTGTGCAGGGCGACTGGATCAAGCCCGGCGCACTGGTCATTGATGTCGGCATCAATCGCCTGGAGGATGGTCGCCTGGTAGGGGATGTGGACTTCGATGCGGCTGTTTTAAAAGCGGGCTGGATTACACCCGTACCCGGTGGCGTTGGCCCCATGACGGTGGCCTGCCTGATGGAAAACACGCTTTACGCGGCTGACAATCTGCACGATTGAGCTCCGTTAGAGTGAAGGCCCCGGGCAAGACGAGGCTCGCCCGGCGGCCGCGAAGACGGCTTACACCCGCCGCCAGCGCGTACCCTCCTTGCCGTCGTCCAGTTCGATCCCGTTGGCCTTGAGATAATCCCGAATGCGATCCGACTCGGCAAAATTCCGGCCGGCCCGGGCGGCTTTGCGCTGTTCAATGAGTGATTCGATCTCATCGGCACCCAAGCCGGTTTCGCCGCTGCTGCCTGATTGAATATAGGCCACAGGATCTTGCTGCAGCAAACCAAGGTAGCCACCCAATCGCTTCAACTCGGCTGCCAGCGGGGCGGCCTTGGCCGGGTCGATACCTTTGTGGCGATTGAGTTCCCGCATCAGATCAAAGAGCACCGCGATGGCCTCAGGGGTGTTGAAATCATCATCCATCGCCGCCATAAAGCGTTGCTCATAATCACTACCGGTGCCGGACTCCGCCACCGGCGTCAGCCCTTCCAGCGCCGTGTAGAACCGGTCGAGACTCGCCTTGGCATCCTGCAAGGCTGCTTCGGAATAATCCACCTGGCTGCGATACTGGCTCGAAATCAGGAAAAACCGCACTGCTTCTGCCGGATACTTGGCCAGAATCTCCCGAATCGTGAAGAAGTTGCCCAGCGACTTGGACATTTTCTCCTTGTTGACGCGAATCGCCCCGGCATGCATCCAGGTGTTCACGTATTTCTGCCCGGTTGCCCCTTCCGATTGGGCGATTTCGTTTTCATGATGCGGAAACTTGAGATCGGGGCCGCCACCATGAATGTCGAAGGTAGTGCCCAGACAACAGGTCGACATGGCCGAGCACTCGATGTGCCACCCCGGGCGACCCTTTCCCCAGGGAGAATCCCAGCTGGCTTCGCCCGCCTTGGCGGCCTTCCAGAGCGCAAAGTCCACCGGGCTGCGCTTGCATTCCTCCACTTCCACCCGCGCGCCGGCGATCAGGTCTTCAACTTTCTTTTTGCTTAACTGACCGTAGGCCGGAAACCGGGCAATTTCATAGTAAACATCGCCATTGCTGGCCACATAGGCATAGCCGCGCTGGATCAGCTGCTCGATCATGGCCAGAATCTCGCCGATATGCGCCGTGGCGCGAGGCTCGACCGTTGGGGGCAGAACGCCCAACGCCCGCTCGTCCTCGTGCATGGCATCAATAAAGCAGGCCGTCAGTTGCTCAAAGGGAATACCGCGTTCGGCTGCGCGGGCAAAAATCTTGTCATCCACATCGGTGATATTGCGCACGTAAGTGACTTGGTACCCGCGCTGGCGCAAGTGGCGAGTGATGACATCAAAGGCCACCAGAACCCTGGCATGACCAAGGTGACAGTAGTCATACACCGTCATTCCGCACACGTAGAGTTTCACTTTGCCCGATTCCAAAGGAACCAGGGGCTCTTTCTGTTGTGTCAGGCTGTTATATATCTGTATCACGGTCAATCAGGCTCTCAAACAGGACAATAAGAAACTAGCCATGGGCATCCACTTTGCCCCAGGAATCGCGCAGCGTAATGGTGCGATTAAAAATCAATGCCCCGGTTTCCACCGGATCACGATAGAAATAGCCTTCACGTTCAAACTGCAAGGCGATCTCGGAGGTTGCCGCCGCAAGACTCTTTTCCGCCTTGCATCCCTGTTTGATCACCAGGCTTTGCGGATTGATCAAGTCCACAAAATCCACTCCCTCCTTGCTGGAATCGGGGCTCTCGTGGGTAAACAGACGATCGTAAAGCCGTACCTGCACATCGACCGATTCGGATGCCGATACCCAGTGAATAACCCCGCGCGGCTTATAGCCCTGGGGGTTGACACCGTGGGTCGCCGGATCGTAGGTGCAGCGCAGCTCCAGCAGGTTGCCCTCGTCATCACTAACCATTTGGGTACAGGTAATGCAGTAGCCGCCGCGCAGGCGCACCGATTCGTTCAGCGCCAGACGTTTCCACTGCTTGTTGGGCGCCACCGGCACAAAATCAGCCCGGTCAATAAAGAGTTCGCGCGTCCAGGCAAGTTCACGCTCGCCCATCTCGGGTTTTTGCGGATGATTGGGAACCTTGAGCTGTTCAATCTTGTCGGCCGGGAAGTTCTCGATCACCAGTTTCACCGGGTCGAGCACACACATGGCACGCGGCGCCCGCTCATTGAGATCTTCGCGAATCGCATGTTCCAGCATGGCGACATCCACCACACCTTCGCTTTTGGTCACCCCCACCGCTTCGCAGAAATTGCGCAATGCCTGGGCGGTAAAGCCCCGCCGCCGCATACCGGCAATGGTCGGCATACGCGGATCATCCCAACCCGAGACAAACCCCTCGTCCACCAGTCGCTTGAGCTTGCGCTTGCTGGTGACGGTGTAATTTACATTCAAGCGCGAAAACTCGATCTGGCGGGGATGACAGGCAAGGCTGATGTTATCGAGCACCCAATCGTACAAGGGCCGGTGATCCTCGAATTCGAGAGTGCAGAGCGAGTGGGTAATAGCTTCCAGCGCATCCGAAATCGGATGGGTGTAATCGTACATGGGGTAAATACACCATTTATTGCCGGTTTGATGGTGATCAGCAAAACGGATGCGGTACAAAATGGGGTCGCGCAAATTGATATTGGGCGAGGCCATATCAATTTTTGCCCGCAGCACGCACTCGCCCTCGCGCAACTCACCGGCACGCATTTTCTCAAACAGCGCCAGGTTTTCAGCCACAGAGCGATTGCGGTAAGGGCTCTCCCGCCCCGGTGCCTTGAGCGTTCCCCGGTATTCGGTCATTTCTTCGGGCGTCAGACTGCAAACGTACGCCTTGCCATTACGAATCAGTTCAAGGGCAAACTCGTACAACTGATCGAAATAGGCCGAGGCATAACGAACCTCGCCGGCCCAGGAAAATCCCAACCAGGCAACATCCTCCTTGATGGCATCAATGTACTCCTGGCTCTCCTTTTCCGGGTTGGTATCATCAAAACGCAGATTGCACAGACCTTGATAGTCGCGCGCCAAACCGAAATTGAGGCAGATGGACTTGGCATGCCCGATATGCAGGTATCCGTTAGGCTCAGGCGGGAAACGGGTCACCACCTGGGCGTGTTTCCCGGCTGACAGATCAGTATCAATAATGTGACGAATGAAGTTACTGGGGGTTTTAGTATCCACGGTTTAGGCTTCTTTTGATGACAGAAATTAAAGACAATGACTCGGTTTGTCTCAGGGGCCAAGTACTCAGACCAGCGTTGCGCCGCCACCTGAAACGGCAATTGCATTACGGGATCCGGGAAAATTCAGTATTATATACAATAATTCCCGGCCTGACCTGATCAGGGGAAGCAAATCCGGCCCGGCACCCAACCGCCGTCGCCACAAACACACCCCACCCACTCTACTTCAAGGTATGACTGATGATAGTGCTAAAGACCAATTTCGGTGACATCAAGATCGAACTGGATTACGAAAAAGCGCCCGTAAGCGCCGCCAATTTCGAAGCCTATGTACGGGAAGGCTTTTATAACGGCCTGATATTTCACCGCGTCATCAGCAACTTCATGATTCAGGGCGGCGGCTTTGAACCCGGCATGAACGCACGACGCCCCACCCGTGAAGCCATCAAGAATGAAGCCAAAAACGGCCTGAGCAACAAGGCGGGTACCCTGGCAATGGCCCGCACCATGGATCCCCACTCGGCTTCCTGCCAGTTTTTTATCAACGTCAAGGACAACGGCTTTCTCGATCACACCCGTGAAAGCATGGAAGGCTGGGGCTATGCCGTGTTTGGCAAGGTCACCGAAGGCATGGATATCGTCAATAAAATCAAGGAAGTGAAAACCACCACCCGCGCCGGCCATCAAGATGTTCCCGCCGATGACGTTGTTATTGAATCTGCCGAAGTGATCGAGTCGGCCGCCTGATTGCGAATGACCAGCCTCTTTATTTCGGATCTGCATCTGGAGCCTTCCCGGCCCGATATTACAGAAGCCTTTATCGGCTTCTGTAACCACATCGCTCCCCGCGCACAA
>JBFHRO010000260.1:0-4371 GCA_041591635.1 Oleiphilaceae bacterium
AACTACGAGCTGCCGGTACCGCATCTGGACCGGGATCAAACCACCCCGGTGAAGGTCGCCGCCACCCTCAACACCCACGAAGAGCACCTGATTCTGCAACTCTTGGCCCGGCGCCTTGCCAAACCCGGCGCCAGCGAGCCGAGCGCCCCGGTACCGCCCATCGCTGATCTGAGCCTGACACTGCCGCAGGAGCCCTACCAGCAACTGCTGCAGCAATGGCTCAAGGGCGAAAAACCCGCGACCCTTCCCCTCGAAGCCCGGGTAAAGGGCCATGCCGAACTTGCCGCACTGCAATTTCTGCTTGATCGGGACATTCACCAGTTTGGCGGCCAGCTTGCCCTCGATCTGCAAGCCTCGGGCACGGCGACCACCCCCCAGGCGACCGGCCAACTCACGCTTGACAAGGGGTTTTACCATAACCGCCGTTTCGGCACCGCCCTGAACGACATTGGCCTTGCCCTTGATCTGAGTGAAAAAGCGGCCATAGTGCGCCGGTTCGAGGCGCACACGCCCGATGCCGGCCGACTGACGCTGACAGGCCAGACCGAACTGGCACCGCCCTTTGCGCTCTCGTTTGACCTGGCCGCCCATCAGGCCACGCTGATGCAACGCAGCGATATGCAAGGGGTGTTCAGCGGCAATCTGAACCTCACCCGCTCCGAGAAGGAGTTTCTGCTGGCGGGCAACCTGCTGGTTCGCCCCATGACCTTCAGGGTCACCTCCGGCCTGGGTCAAAGCATTCCCGAAATTGAAGTTGTGACCGCCAAGCAAAAACGTCCCAAAGCACCCACCGCCTTGCCGCTGCAACTGGATATTCGCCTGGTGGCCGATCAGCAGGCCTTCATTCGCGGCAACGTGCTGGAAACCGAACTCAAGGGCCAGGTACAGGTGAAGGGGCCCGCGAGCTGGCCCGAAGTGGCGGGAAAATTTGAAACCATTCGCGGCCATGCCGAACTTTTTGGCAAACGCTTCGCGCTGGTGCGCGGCAATGTGAGCTTTCTGGGGACCAGCGCGCTGTTGCAGGTGGTGGCCGAGCATCAGACCAAGGAAGAAACCATTCGGGCCGAACTTTCGGGAACGCCGGAGGATCTCAAGATCAGCCTGTCATCCATCCCCGAGTTGCCCCAGGATGAAATCATGGCGCGCCTGCTGTTTGGCAAGAGCGCCCGCAGCATGACCCCGATGCAGGCGGTGCGCCTGGGAGCGGCCATTCAGTCGCTGCAGGGCGGGCCCAGCCGGATTCCCGATCCGATTGAATACACGCGGGAATTAATGGGGGTCGATCAGCTCTCGGTGGAATCAGCCAGTACGGAAACCGGCAGTGGCGTCAAGGTTGGCGTCGGCAAATACGTCACCGAGCGGGTGTACATGGAAGTGGAACGGGTGCCAGACCCTACCCAGCCGTGGCAAGGCAAGGTCGATATCGAACTGCGACAGAATCTGCACCTGCAAACCACCACCGGCCGGCAATCCGCCTTTGGTGGCGTGGAGCTGCTGTGGAAACGGGACTACTGACGCCCCGGCCCGACGCCCGGAACCCCCTGATAGTGCGCCACCCGGGCCTGATTGCGCCCGCCTTTTTTGGCATCGTAAAGCAGCGCATCGGCCTGGGCCATTAACGCGGCCCGGCCAGCGGAATCGCCGGGGGCCAGAATCACCGCCCCCACACTGACACTGATATGCTCGCTGGTCGCCGACGTGGCGTGGGGCAGCCCCAACGCCTGAATCCCGGCCACAATGGCCTTGGGCCAATGCTCAAGCGCCGCAACGCTGGCGCCGACCTTGACCATGATGAATTCCTCGCCGCCAAAGCGGATACAGCGATCGCCAGGATGCTCACACATGGCCAGCAGGGCCTGGGCCACCGCCGTCAGGCAAGCGTCACCTTCAATATGACCGTAGTGATCGTTGTAGAGCTTGAAGTGATCAATGTCGACAATCGCCAGCCCCACCGCCAGCTCCTGCACCCTGGCCTTGCGCAGCAGCGCGCCAAATTCCTCATCAAACCGGTAGCGATTGTCGGCCCCGGTCAACTGATCGGTGCGGGCCAGACGTTCGAGCATACGATGGTTGCGAAAGTTTTCGCGCCGCTGCCGATCGGTGGCGGCACTGTGAATCGTGCCAAACAGATTTACCATGCCCAGAAACACGGCCGCGTGAACCATGGCCCCCAGACCTCGGTCAGACAGCCAGAGAAACGCAAAATAGGCCACCATGCCCAACAAACCCACCAGGAGTTTTTGAAACCAGAACAGGCCGGGCACGTAATAAACCGCCACCAGCAGCAGCAACATGCCTTCAATGGCCAACTGCATCCCCACTTCATCAAAGAGGAGGTAGATGCGGGCAACGCAAATACACAAAGCCGCAAAGGTGGCTGCCATCAGCCAATCCATGCGCAGATGGTGACGCCGGTCAAAACTCGCCGCCAGGGTCAAGATCGCGACCGGCACTCCCAGCACAAAGCGGGTGACAATGAACTCAGCCAGACGCGGATGATCCACGCCGAGCATCCGGGCATCCCAGGCGGCAAACACACCCATCACCAGCACCACGGCCACACAAATAATGCGGGTCATCTGCCGCTGGCTGCGATTGATCTCGCGGATAAATGCCTGGCGCTCGAACGTCGGCTCTGCTTGTGGTGTCACTTGCTCATGTACCTGAAATCCCTTAGCCGGCGCCCAATACACCGGCCTTTGACCGGCAGCAAGGTACGCAACCTCGCAGGGTTTTTCGCTCACCGCCAGCCTATAGACTTATGAGTATAGGGAATAGCGCCCTCTCGTGCCGGGCGCAAAAACAAAATAATGAACGCGTTGACGCCACAGGGCGTGCCGGTAATTCGAAATCTACTCCGGAAATACCGGAAAAATTCATCCCTCACACGCCACGAATCGGCCCCGGATAACGTTACCCCGGCATGTACAGGCTATTTGTATTGCCCGCTGGTTTCTCCAGGCATCTCATAACAGCCCTACCGTCTTTCAGGATCCCGGATAACGCTTCCAAACCGCATCAATCGCAGCCTGATCGACACCTGGCGCAAAGGGCACCCAGGAAATATCATCGGCCACCTGCTCTATTACATCGCGCAATTCCAGCGCATCAAGCCAGCGCAACAGGGAGTTTGCGGTGGGTGACGTATTCCTGTGCGATAACCTGCAAGATTTGGCTATGCAAGCCCAGCTCCGCGCCCGCTCTTTTGGTGTGCCGGGCGCAAAAAAAAACCGGGCACTGCCGCCCGGTTCCTGTGTGACGCCACCCAGGTTCAGGGATGCCCGTAGACCAGCATGGTGGTATTGGAAATCACGAAGTCGGTGAAATCGACCTGGCCAATGCTCACACCACCCACCCGGACGATCGGTATGTCGATGTCCATGCGCACCTCGACATCATAAATCGCCAGGCCGGTTTTCCCGCTTGCCGCACTGGTACCCTGCGACATCTTGGCGGTGGCGCTGGCATAGCCGAAGTGGCCCAGTGTGTCATTACCCCGGGAGTTGTGAATGCGCATGTTTTCAATCCCGAGTTCAACGAAGTTGAAAATCAGGATCAGGTCACCGTTATCCCAGTTGAAATCCAGATCGCTGACCTCGAAATGGGTGTCGAATTCCACGCGCGAATCGCCCACCTTCATGCCGTTGGCCAGTGTCCCGCCCTGGCCATTACCTGCGTTGCGAATCACTATGTCGGTAGGGCCCAGATAACCCTGCATGCGCACATCGGAAAACATTTTGGCGTGCTGGCTCCCGCCACCCACACCAGGACGGTACCCGGCATCGGCCAGGCCGATTTCATCAATGTTCAGGCTAAAATCCAGCGCCGTGTGAGCCGCGCTCAGGTTATCGGCCTGCCCCTTGCCCCCGCCCACGCCGGGGTCCTGGGCGTCGATATGAATCACCATATCACCGCTGTTGAATACCTTGCCGTAACCGCCGCCCTGACGGTAACGCGTTCCAGCATCGGCAACATCGGCATTGCTCATGTCAAGCAAGCCCTGATCGCCCCACATGGCCCTTTTTGAGAAGCCGTGGTGCAGTACTTCACCGTCGCCGGCCAGATCGAAGGTGATTTGCAGGTTGTCAAACGCCGAGCCGTCCATATCGCCGAACTCAATGTTCTTGGCGAAAAACACCCCTTCGTCGCGGTAGGCAAACTCGCCAATGTGAACCTTGGTTTCAAGGTCTATGGTCAACCCGGCCTGGCCGGTCACGCTGCCCATATGATCGTTGGTAAGGGGTTGGAGTTCGGCCAAGGCCGGCTGTGCCAAGGCACAAAAAAGCAGAGTGCGTCCGAATGCAAAAAAGCACGCTGACCGAAGTGGCGATGTCATGTGTATGTCCCTGAATCGTTTTTATGATTTGGGCC
>JBFHRO010000261.1:0-4358 GCA_041591635.1 Oleiphilaceae bacterium
ATAGGCATCAAATGCCGTCTGACGGGCGCGGCTATCCGGCGCAACCAAGGCAGAAGCCAGCGACTGGTAGCCGGAATTTTCGGGCAAGGCCGCCGTAAAATCGACGAAATTGCGATTAAGGTCTATCCCCTGGGCAGCACAGCGGCGAAACCAGGCATACCCCCACGGGTTCAGGGCGTGAATACAAAGAATGGCCGTGCCCGCATCGGGCACGTACGACAGATCCGCCAGGGTTCGCAGAAAATCCAGCATCACCGCGCTGCCGGCAAAGCCTTCAATACCATGGGTGGCGGCAATCAACACCAGCACCTTGGGGGCATTCTCCGAGCCGATCCAGGCCACCTGGGTTTCCAGGGTTTCACCCGTTGGCCCTTCGCCAGCGCAGGGAAAACAGGCGGTATCGGTGACCATGGGCACCTTGGCGATGGCTTCACGCCAGCGGGTGGCTGCATCGGCATAGGTGGCCGGGAAAACCTCGGACGACATCATGGCGTGTGACATAAACCTTTCCAGCCCTTGTTGAAAAACACCCACGTTCTGCCAGACAACCGGCGCTTTGGCACCTGAGAGTCGACCCTGTAGCCTGTCAAGCATAGCCGCACTCGTCGCAGATTGAAAAGCCGCCGGGAAACGGCCGGGGAAATATTTCATTTGTGCCTGTGCCCACGCCTGCCCATAATTAGGCCATGTCTCTGACCGCCACTCACCACAGTCAACGGTAACCCTGCATGTCACAAACCCTTATTGTTATTGATAATCTTGCCGACTGGGGCCCCTACTATCCCAGTGATCAGGTCATTAACTTCGAAACCTATCTGAACTCCGACTACCACAAAACCGATACCCGGGTGCGGGTGATCAACCTCTGTAACCGCTATCGCTACCTGTCCGACGGCTATTATTGCTCCCTGCTGGCCGAGGCGCGCGGCCATCACGTGATTCCTGCCGTGCGCACCCTCAATGATCTGGGGGAAAAGGCGCTGTACCGCTTGCAACTGGGCGACATCAGCCAGGGCCTGGAGAAAAGCCTGAAAGAGCAGGACCGGGCCGAGCCGCTGATCATCAAGACCTATTTCGGCATCACGACCGATCCGGCACACCGGGAGTTATCCCGCAAACTCTTCGAACGCTTTCCCTGCCCGGTGCTGGAAGTCACCCTGAAATACCGCAAGGCCTGGGAAGTTACCGGGCTCAAGACCCTTTCGCACAAATCCCTCAATGACGAGGAGCAAACCTCCTTTGCCGAGGCGCTGGATGAATTCAGCCGCAAGGTGTGGCGCAAAACAAGGGCGAGAAAAAATGCCCGCTTTGATCTGGCGATGCTGGTCAATCCCGAGGAAAAACTGCCGCCAAGCTGCAAGGTCGCTCTGAAAAAATTTGTCGCCGCCGGGCGCGAACTGGGCATTGATGTTGAACTCATCACCCAGCGGGATTATGTGCGACTGCCGGAATTCGATGGACTGTTCATTCGCGAAACCACCGCCATCGACCACCACACTTACCGCTTCGCGAAAAAGGCGGAAGCCGAAGGCATGGTTGTGGTGGATGATCCCAACTCCATCCTGCGTTGCACCAACAAGATCTATCTGGCCAACCTGTTCAACACCCACAAGGTGTCGGCACCTAAAACCCGCATTTTGCACAAAGGCAATGCCGCCCAGGTGCAGGAACTCGAGGACAGCTTTGGCTACCCCATCGTCATCAAGATCCCCGACGGTTCCTTTTCCCGCGGCGTGGTCAAGGTGAAAGACCGCAACGAGCTCAACACCCGGCTTGAAGAGCTGTTTCAACAATCCTCATTACTGTTGGCACAAGAGTTTCTTTATACCGATTTCGACTGGCGCATTGGCATATTCAACAACAAACCCCTGTATGCCTGCCGCTACTACATGGTCAAGAATCACTGGCAGATCTATCAGCACGAAAACAGCAAAACCAAAGCCGGGCGCTTTGACACCCTGCCCACCTTTGAGGTACCCAAGGGCGTACTGGATGCGGCCATGCGGGCCACCAAGCCGATCGGTGACGGTTTCTACGGGGTGGATGTGAAGGAAAAGGATAAAAAGGGCTATGTGATTGAGGTTAACGACAACCCCAACATCGACAGCGCGGTGGAAGACAAATACCTGGGAGACGAGCTCTACACACTGATCATGGCCGAGTTCTTACGGCGCATGGAGGCACGACGCAACAAAAAATAACTGGCTGCGCTCAAAGCCGTCCAACCGGAACGTGGCGCAATCCAAAAACAGCTCAGCCAAAAAAGGTGCGCTGGGTTTCTTTCCAGATCGACAGCGCCTCGTCGCTGTGCAGACACACAACGATGCGATCAAAGGCATCCGCATGGGCATTGAGCCTGTCAAGCCCAATGTGCGCGGCCAGGTGATGGGGGGTCTTGTTGGTGCCTGCCCCCAGGGCCGGAAAGGCAATCGAACCGATGCGGTGCTCCTGTGCCAGTTGCAGCACCTTTTCGTAGCAATGGCGCAGACTTCCGGCTTCCGCATCGGCCCACTGATCGCCACCCGACCACAAGGGCGTCACCGTATGGATGACCCACCGGGCCGGCAGGGCAAACCCTGGAGTGATTCGGGCATCGCCAAGCGCGCAGTCCTTGTAATCCTGGCAGGCCAGAGCCAGTTCAGCCCCCGCCTTTTCAAACAACTGGTTGCTTAATCCCCGTCCGCGCACAAGGTGCTTGTGCGCAGGACAAACCACTGCATCTACCGTCAGGGCTGTGATATCGCCTTGTACGATTTCGATATTTGCCATTGCGCACCTCATTAAAAAAGCTTCCGGCATTTCACACCGGTTCATCACCAGTATAGGCAGAAAAAACACCCTATCAGTTAATCTGGCAACGCCAGCGCGCAGTGGTTGGCACTTATCTTCAGCCGTTTCTAGCCGCCGCAGCAGCCGCAGCAGCTTTCTTTAGGCTTGGAGTTGGCCTTGAGAATGCCGTACAGCTGATCTTTCAATTGCAGACGGCGTTTTTTCAAATCCTCCAGATAGGTATCGGCAACGGTTTCGCTACCGGTTTCGATTTTGTGTACCTCATGCTCGACCTGATCGTAGTCATTAAAGAGCCGGGCGAAGTGGGTGTCGCTGGTCTTCAGGTCTGAAATCAGGGTCGCCATTTCAGGAAACTCGTTGTGCAGGCTGTGCTTTTCTATGGTCATTCAACTATCCTCAGGCAATCGGTTCGCAACCTTTCGGTTCGAACGGGTTGGTAATGTGCAGATAGTACTGTGCCTGAAACAGAAACCCTTGCCCTGCATCAAGCAAAATAATGACACCATGACCTGTCCACGCGCTTTTCTACTCTCCCTGCTGGTATGGCTGACCGGCTGCGCCAGCACGCCGCCCGCCAACCCCGACAACCTGTGTGACATCTTCAGCGAAAAACGCGGCTGGTACGAAGCCGCCAAAAACAGCCAAGAGAAATGGGGCGTGCCGGTGCATGTGCCCATGGCGATCATGTTCCAGGAGTCGTCTTTTCGCCACGATGCCGCGCCGCCCATGCGTTACTTTCTGTGGATTATTCCCATTGGCCGGGCCAGTGATGCCTACGGTTATTCCCAGGCCAAGACCATTGCCTGGGAAGACTATGTGAAAGACACCGGCAACCACTGGTCGAGCCGGGATGATTTCGACGATGCGATGGACTTCATGGGCTGGTACATTCACAAAACCCATCAGGTCAACAAGGTGTCCAAATGGGATGCCTACGGCCAATACCTCAACTACCACGAAGGGCGCGGCGGTTATCGCCGCAAGACCTGGAGCAAGAAAGCCTGGCTCAAAACCACCGCACGCAAAGTGGATGACCGGGCCAAACGCTACGCCAGTCAGTACCGTAACTGCCAGGCTGAACTTGATCGCAATTGGTTTATGCGGTGGTTTTTCTAGACCCACAGCAGCCGAAACACCTCGCCATCTGCATTACATCAAGATTATCCCCCTCCAGCACTGCTAGAATGCGCGCCGACGTTTCCGGCTGCTGGCGTTTGTTTGCACCGTACAAAAACGCTGGCGTTTCATCGATTATCGTTACCCCCTCTTTAGAGGTATCTCTTATGTTAAAACACCTGCTAACCGCCTTGCTTTTGGCGGTACTTCCCGGTCTGGCCCTTGCCAGTGCCGACACCTCCACCAATCTTGGCATGACGACGGCAGGCCTGGGCCTGCTGGCCGTGGCCCTGTTTGTTTTCGCTTATGGCTTGGTGATTGCCGAAGAATTCATTCATCTGCGCAAATCCAAGCCTGTGCTTGCGGCCGCAGGTCTGATCTGGATTCTGGTGGCGCTGCTTGCCAAAGAGGCACCCAACGGCAAGGAGTTGCTGGATCATGCCATCAGCCAC
>JBFHRO010000262.1:0-4344 GCA_041591635.1 Oleiphilaceae bacterium
CTCCCAGAAACCAGAACATCAAGGTATTGAAGGCCAGGTGCATGACACTGAAATGCAGCAACCCCGGGGATACCAGTCGCCACCACTGCCCCTGCGAGAGCATCGCTTTGAGACTGTGGATACGTGCACTCATGTCATCGAAGGCCGCCAGCGGAAACTCCAGCGGATTGACGATCAAAAGCAATCGCAACAACTCACCGCCCTCCCCCAGCCGAGTCAGCAGTGCACACAGGAATACAGCCCCCAAAATCACAAACGCCCAAGGGGCGCTGGTCAGGGTTGGTCGGGGCCAGCCATTGACTACCCGGTGCTCCAGTGTCATTCCTCTGGAAAACTGGTCAATGCGGGCGCGAAATGCAGCATCGTGCAGGTATTTCTCGAGTGCCCGGGCAACGCCTTCGGCTCCATCTTCACTGGCAAGCCATACCACCTGCACACCCTGCTCTTCGGCAATCCGGTGCCAGATCCGCTGAGCCCAGAGCCAGCGGCTAAAGAGCGCCAGGTCATCGGCCAGGGCAACTTCACGCAACCGGTACATTTTCGTTCCTTGAAACATCGACCCACACGAATTTGCTCTTATCGAGGTAACGCTCTCCATCCATCCGGTAAGCCACGAGCTTGCCGTATTTGACCGCCGAGTAATCCAGGCAGGCAATGTTGGGCGTAATGGGCGCGGGAGTTCCACTCATCCAGTAATGCCCGACAAAAACAGGCAACTGTTCGGTGTCATATCGCAACAATTGCTTGCGTTCGATCGCGCTCAAGCGCCGGTTCACAAGCGTCTCTGGTAACGGATCGGGCTGAAACACCACATCTTCATAGGTTTGAGGCCCATCGGTCCAGAATTTGGTGCGAAAAAACTGCCGCTTTAACCCATCCTTGCCCACAATCACCTCCCCATCGGGCAGACGCATATCTGTACCGCGCAGCAGCCGGTCCATCACTTGCCCGGCAAAACTTTCACGCACTACCGAGGCGTGCAAAAAATCCTCGTCTATACGATTGGAGTGATAACGGGCACAGAAGGTATCAATCAGCTCACAGTCCCAACAGGCGTGAACGGCGCGAAAGCGCTCGGTTTCTATAAAAATGGGCAGGGTATAAAACCATTCGAGAAAATCCCGCAACTCGTTGCCATGATTGGCAAACTGCTCCAGGGTTTCCTTTACCAGACGGGTATTGCGGGTATTGTGCTCGCGCAAATAAGGATGGCCACTGCCCGAGCGTGAACGGGTGCTGTAGCAAAGCAGATTGTACTCATGGTTTCCCATGATCATTTGGGCCTCACCGGCCTCGACCATCTCACGCACAATATGCAGTGCCTCGCGAATCCGGGGGCCGCGATCCACCACATCGCCAAGAAACACCAGCGTTCGGTCAGGATGGCGGTACACGCCGCCGCGCTTGCGATAGCCGAGCTTGTCGAGCAGACTCTCGAGCGTGCGGGCACAGCCATGCACATCACCAATTAAATCAACACCGCCAGCCGCTGCGGATGTCACGATCAGCCTCCCCCCCAATGACTCGCCCATCCCAGCTTCTCCCGGCAGGTGGCATAAAAATTATGCGACACAGGATGAATCAGACGCACCTTGTAGGGCCGTTTGAAGATATTGATCACGTCTCCCGGCGCAACCGAAAGATCTTTCTGCCCATCGCAACTCAGTTGCGGGTAGATTTCGTTGCTTTCATCAATGACGATTTTGATCTCGGAATTGCCATCCACCACAATGGGGCGACTGCTCAAGGTATGGGGAAACATAGGCACCACGACAATGGCATCGAGTTTCGGGTGCAGCAAGGGGCCGCCGGCTGACAAAGAGTAGGCTGTCGATCCGGTAGGCGTGGCGACAATCAGACCGTCAGAGCGCTGCGAATACACAAACTGGCCTTCAATAAAGAGGTCGAACGCTATCATGCGGGTTGCCTTGCCCGGATGCAGCACTATGTCATTCAGGCAGGTTCCAAACCCCATGGGTTCGCCCTTTCTTTTTACGTGCACTTCGAGCAAAAATCGCCGCTCTTCCTTGTACTCCCCGGCCAACACACTGGCAACGCCCGATTCCAGATCATCAGGTGAAATATCGGTCAAAAAGCCCAGCCTGCCACGATTAACTCCCAGCAAAGGCACATCCGACTTGGCCAACTCTCTGGCGGCTCCCAGCAAACTGCCATCGCCACCCACAACAATGACGAGGTCGCAGATTTCGGACATCATTTTCACGGTGCCTGCCTGCAAGCCATGCCCCGGCATCATGGTTGCGGTGTTCTCCTCAATCACCAGATGGTAGCCCTCTTCCAGCAAATACTTGCGCAATCGTCGCAAGGTATCGACCACATTGACGCTGCCCATCCGTCCTATCAACCCGATACTGCGAAACTGCTCCATCACCTGATTCACCATCTATGAGATATCCGTTATGTTTTGGACAGGTTGTCCAGCCTGTCCAAAATATCCAAGCCTCTCTTGACATTACCGGTCGCCGCCAGCGCTCTAAATCGAACTTCAGTATCAAACTCAGCCAGAGCTTGAGTTGAGATTTCTTCAATGAGCTTGTTCATACTGATCTTTCTATGCTCAGCCAACGCTTTGAGGCGGTTGTGTTTGTCGTCAGGTAATCTCACGGTCAAAGTCGACATTTTATTTACCTCGCAACAATTGTTCAGGTTTAACTATCTCCAGCTCTTTGAAAATCAGTTCTGCTCCCAATAAATCCTTGGTGTTATTGGTCACAATAAACCGAGCATTGCTGGCTACGGCCAGCCCAATTAAAAAGTTGTCGTTCTCGTCTTTCAGATTGGGTCGCCACAGATAATGTATTGGCACCCATGTACATACACTGTAATAAGCCGCAAGAAGCTCTTTAATTTCTGCTGGCTCCAAAGGGCACTGTTTCAATATCTCAGGCCGCCGGTAAACTGCTTCATACTCCATAAAAAGCGTCGTGCTTACCATAGATTTGTAATCGCCAAGCAGGCAGTTTCGCAGCACCTGCCTGCCTGGCCCAGCGGGGCCTATGAGTGCGCTTATCAGCACACTAGTATCCATTACAATCTTTATCATGAAAAAATGCTGTCACATGCGCCATCATTTCGCAAGTTACAACTTACCGCTGGTTAGCCAAGCATTATCAACCTGCTCGCCGGATTCAGTCCGGGGCTGCATCAAGGCGGGAACGCCCCGGCGCCCCTGGAGCCCTCCCGTATGCAATACCAGCAACCGCGAGCCGGGGGCGAACTCCCCCTCACGCGCCATAGCCACCAGTGCGAACATCATTTTGGCGGTATACACCGGATCCAACAGAAGGCCGTTTCTGGATTCAAACTCTCTCATGAATTGCAGCAGCTCCGCCGTTACCCGACCAAAACCGCCGCCATGAAAACCCTGTTCCACCCGCCAGGGCACAGCGTCACAGGATTCCATTGTCGTCTCCAACAGGCGGCGAACCCGCGCAGGTGCTTCCTTGTCACCTTTCAAGGCAGAAACGCCAAGACAGGCACAAGACTCCAATCGTCGGGCAACAAGGGCCCGCGTAACACCAGAGATCATCCCGGCCAAGGTCCCCCCCGAACCCAGAGGGCAGCAAAAAATCAACGGTGAGGTTTGAGTATCGCTCCTTGGGTTACGCAAACACCCGGCGCTATCTATTGCAGCCACCACCGCATCGGCCACTCCCTGCACTCCCACCGCATTACTGCCGCCTTCGGGAATCAGGTAAAAACGACCAAACTGCGCCGACAGCGAAGCCAAAAACCCGACATCGAAACGATCACGGTAGGCCATGCGGCTAACGGGGACCAGCTGCATCCCCCAGGCGGCGGCATCCTCGAGTGTGGGCGTATTGGCCAACCCGGGCCCGCGAACGATTCCAATGGTGGTAAATCACGACCGTTTTCCGGCATAGGCCCGTGCATGCAAATGATTCGAATGCGGCCCGCCAAAACTGAGCAAGTTGTCAAACCCCAAAGCAAATGCCTCGGTTAAATTGCCCTTTAACTTGTACCACTTGTTGCCCGATACTTGGGGATGCGACACATCCATACGCAGCATTTGCACATCAAGACCAAGCCGGGTAAACGCCGGATCAACAACTCGGGTAAACCGGGGCGGGGGTGCCTGATCGCACCAGGAAAGATCAATCATCCCTGGGCCGGGCACATTCACGCCAGATGCCGGTGAATACTGCAGCGATCGCTCACGCCCAGCTCAAAGTCGCCAGGGGCATTCACCTTGGTTACCGGCGCCAAACAGGGCTCCCCCTTACGGGCGAGGTGAGTACATACCGGATTTTCCTGATGCTCAAGCCAGGCCCTGTATACCTCCTCGGTCACAAAGCACTTGCC
>JBFHRO010000263.1:0-4315 GCA_041591635.1 Oleiphilaceae bacterium
AGATACCGGTAGTCAAAGGCCAGCAGGTCAAAATCCGCCAGCCCCTGGTGCAGCTGACGCCCCATGGCACCGCCGACTAACCCGTTTCACTTACTCCTGGCCACAGAGACAGACGCATGCAAACATCGCCCCTGAACCAGCGTACCATCATCATCACCGGCGCCAGCCGCGGCATCGGGCGCGAAATCGCCCTGCGCTGTGCCCGCGAAGGCGCCAACATCGTCATTGCCGCAAAATCAGCCCAGCCGCACCCCAAACTCCCCGGCACCATTTACTCCGTTGCCGCCGAGGTCGAAGCCGCCGGTGGCCGGGCCTTGCCGGTGCCCTTTGATGTGCGCGACGACGCCCAGATCGAGGCCCTGATGGCCCAAACGGTTGAAGCCTTTGGCGGCATCGACATCCTCATCAACAACGCCGGCGCCATCAAGCTGGCCGGGGTCGAGCATCTGCCACTGAAGCGTTTTGACCTCTTGCACCAGATCAATACCCGTGCGGTGCTGGCCACCAGCAAGGCGGCCCTGCCCTGGCTCAAAAAATCACCCCATGCGCATATTCTGAGCCTGGCCCCGCCGGTCAATCTGGACCCCAAATGGTTCGCCCAGTACGGCCCCTATACCCTGACCAAGTACGGCATGTCGATGCTGTCACTGGGGATGGCGCAGGAATTTCGCCGCTACAAGATCGCCGTCAACACTCTGTGGCCGAAAACCATCATCGCCACGGCCGCCATTGCGCATGAAGGCGGTGGCGAAGCCGTGATGGCCAGGGGTCGTCATCCGGCGATCATGGCCGATGCGGCCTGTGCCGTGCTTTGCACACCACCGATGGCGCGTACCGGACAATGGTTGATCGATGAGGACCTGTTACTAGAGGCGGGCGTGACGGATTTCGAGCCCTACCGCTACCAGTCGGGAGGCTCAGGGCCACTGATGACAGATCTGTTTCTCGACGGCTAGACGGACGGATTACCCAGTGGCGAGCCCAGGCTGGCCTTACGACAGCCCGCACTCCACTGGCTCACCATCAGCCACTCCTGCAGGGCGGGCAAAGGCATGGGGCGGGCCATAAAGTAGCCCTGGGCGAAATCGCAGTCCATTTCGACCAGCAGGCGGTACACATCGTCGTTTTCAATGCCTTCGGCCACCATGCGGTAGCCCAGGTTATGGCACATGCTCAAGGTGGTGCGAACGATAACGGCATCATCGGTCACCTTGTCCATTTCCATCACAAACGACTTGTCCATTTTGATTTCCTGCGCCGGCAGTTTGCGGATATAACTGAGCGACGACTGCCCGGTACCAAAATCATCAATGGCAATCTGGATGCCCCTTTCATGCAGTTCCTTGAGTACCTTCAAGGCCAGATCCGGGTCAGCCATAATGGCCGATTCGGTGATTTCCAGCACCAGCTGGTTTTCCGGCAGGCGAAAGCGGCGCAGCACATCCGACACCGACTTCACAAACAGAGGCTCGCGTAAATTCACCGCCGAAATATTCACCGACACCGTCAACCTAAAGCCGCTTTCCAGCAATTGCACCGCCGTTGCCACCGCCTTTTCCAGCACCCACTGGGTCAGGGGCTTGATCAGCCCGGTGGCTTCAGCCATGGGAATAAACTCATCGGGCGGAATGAAACCGTGCTGGGAATGATTCCAGCGGATCAAGGCTTCGAGCCCCGTGACCACGCCCTGCTTCATGTCTACCTGGGGCTGAAAATTCAGCGTCAGTTCATCGTCCTGCAGCGACTTGCGCAAATCCCCCATCAACCCCAAACGCTTGGCGCTGTACGAATCGAGGCTACGGGCATAGATGGCATAACAGCAGTCCTTGCGCTCGGCCGCATCCAGCCCGATCTGGGCGTGGCGCATCAGGGTGGCGACATCATCACCGTGGGTCTGTGACAGGGCCGCACCGATGACAATCCCCAAATCGATGCGCAGTCCATCGAACTCCACGGGCTCAATGAGCAATTCGAGCAAATCCGGCAGGTAGGTACCCAGCGATGCCTCACTGGCAGGCGAGAGCAGCACCGCAAAAGTCACCCCGTCGATGTGCGCCACCCGGTGCAGCTGATTGCCATGGTTTTCCATTACCAGCGCGTACGGGCTTTCGGCCACACAAAGCTGCAGGCGGCGAGAGACCAGCTTGAGCACCTGATCGGCGTTTTCGTGCCCCAGGGTCTTATTGATTTCATGAAAGCGGCGCAAATGCACCAGCACCAACGCAAAGGGCTCGGCAGCGGGGTCGCGAAACAGGTTCTCGATACACACACGCAAAATGCTGCTGTTGGGAAACCCGTTGAGCCCGTGATGGGTGGCCTGATAAATCAAACGTTCTTCGGCCTGCTCGCGCCGGTTGGCTTCATCGATAATGGCGCGCTGGGCCTGCAGCCGGGCCTCGCGCTCACGATTCAAACGATCGGCCAGGGCAAAGCTCAGAAGCACGGCCTCCAGCGCCGAGCCCCACTGCAAGCCGTATTCGGTGAGCGTGTTGCGTGGAATCACTCCAAACTTGTTGAGCACCGCCATGATGATGCCAATCAACAGCAACACCCAGGCCGCGACAAAATAGCGTGCCGAGGTATTGCCCTTGTACCAGGCATAGGGCCCGGCAACCAGAATGGTAACGCAAATGGGCACCGCCAGCGCCACCGACAACCGGGTGGAGACCCCGTAAGGCAGCACAAAGGCCCCGGCCACCGTCACCAATGCCAGACCGATGGAAACTTTCATAATGAGGGTCAGGCGCTGCGACAACTGTTCCAGTTTCAAGAAGCGTAACGAGAATACGGAGGTAAACAAAATGCTCAAAGGCACCAGCAAGAGCACGCTGAACTGGTGCAATTGCGGCAAACCCGGATAGAAATACTGGAACAGCACACCGTTCATGGCCGCCTGGGTAGCTGCAAAGGAAAACACGAAGCCCACATAATAGAGGTAGGCCGACTCGCGAATCGACAGATACAAAAACAGATTGTAAAACACCATCACCAGCATCATGCCGTAGTAAATGCTGTGACTGCCCAGAATTTCCTCGTCCATCGCGTGGAAGGCCTTGGGCTCCCACAAGTCCAGCGGCAGTTGAGTCGAGCCTTCGGTTTGGGTGCGAATATAGAGGTAGGTAACGGATTTCGGCGCCAGTTTCAGCGGAAACACAAAATTGCGGTTCGACAGGGGCCGGGTGGCAAAGGGCCGGGTGTCGCCGGTTTGCACCTGCTGCACCTGATTATTTTCGAGTCGATACAAGGTCAGATCATCGATGAGCGGATAAGCCACCACCAAGAAACGTTCCATCTCGTTTTCAGCCGGGTTCGACAGCGCAACCCGAAACCAGTAGGCCGAGTCGGTATAGCCAAAATTGGG
Source organism: Oleiphilaceae bacterium (assembly GCA_041591635.1). GTDB lineage: Bacteria > Pseudomonadota > Gammaproteobacteria > Pseudomonadales > Oleiphilaceae > JACKOD01. The sequence goes on from JBFHRO010000263.1 coordinate 3,362, forward strand.
AATGGGCTGGCGCGAGGGCGTCCACTTCAAACTTTCTTCAGTGCGTACCTGCTCAAAGGTCAAACGGCCTGCCGGATCCTCTACCACCTCCACCACCGACCCCAGCGCGATGCGGCTCTCGTGCCCCATTATCTCCACTTGCACCATGGAGGACGCCTTCGCGTGCGCCGCTGGCGCAAGCAACAGCGTGCCCGACACCAACGACCAGGAGGCCAGCCAAACCAGGATGTTCAACAGGGTGTGAATGTAAATAGTGGCATTCTCTTGCTGAGGTGATTCACCAAAGGGTGTTGCGGCTCGATTGCCCCATACTGCCGTCGCACCCGTTCAAGCCCCGGACACACCGGCCCGGAGCAAAGAACGCACCACCCGGCGAGAGCTTTCTGAGTATAGCAAGGGATAGGAACTTTACCGGGCATGTCTGAATTTAACCTGTAACTTTGTGCCAAGGTTTGTAAACTACGCCCTGGCATGTCCCGCCACCACCCGCCTCCCAAGATCACACTGCACAAGGAACCCACAATGACTGAGCACAGCACACCCGTCGCATCCTCTGGCTCCACCCAAGGCAAAACCGCGCTCATCACCGGAGCCTCTGCCGGTATCGGCAAGGCCCTGGCGGAACAGTTCGCCCGCCACGGTTTTAATCTGGTACTGGTCGCCCGACGCAAGGACAAACTGCAACAAGTCGCCGACACCCTGGGGCAAAAGTACGGAGTAACCTCCCTCATTATCAGCGCCGACCTGAGCAAAGGCAGCGCCCCCAAGAAGATCTACGACAGCGTAGAGGCCGCCGGCATTGAAGTCGACGCGCTGGTCAACAACGCCGGCTATGCGCTTAAAAGCAGCTTTTCCAATGCCGACTGGAAAGAACATCAGGAGTTTCTCAATGTCATGCTGGTCAGCGTGACGCAGCTGTGCCACCTATTTGCCCCCGCGATGAAAGCCCGGGGG
>JBFHRO010000264.1:0-4288 GCA_041591635.1 Oleiphilaceae bacterium
GGCTGTCGTCGTAATTGCGCTGTTTGTGCTGGGTGTGTATATGGTCGAGCTTTCTTACTACGATAAGTGGTATGTCAGTGCTCCTATTATCCACAAAGGTGTGGGCGCAATTGTCCTTGGGGTTGTTTTGATTCGGTTGCTGTGGCGTTATTACTCTCCACCCCCTCATGCGTTGAATAATCATACTAAAGCAGAGGTGTTTGCAGCACGAGTGGTGCACGGTTTCATGTATGGTTTGTTGTTGACAATTCCTGTTTCGGGTTATTTGATCACCACAGCGAAGGGGGCTTCGCTTGATATTTTTGGCTGGTTTGAGATCCCCTCGTTAGTCAGTGGGCATGATCGTTTGGAGGAATATGCCGGCGTTGCTCACAAGTGGATGGCATATGGATTGATGGGGTTGGTCTGCCTTCATGTGGCCGGAACGTTTAAGCATCATCTATATGATAGAGATAACACATTGCGGCGTATGTTGAGATTTAAGTCGTAGCAGATGCAGCCGGGCGTTTCGCCATGATTGCTGATTATTACTATTGATGAGGGAAATTTATGAAATCAAGTCGACTAATAACGGTCTTTGTGGCGCTATTGCTTTCTTTGACAGGTGGGCTTGCCACCGCTGATGAGTATGTCATTGATACTCGCGGAATGCATGCGTTCGTGCAGTTCAAAATTAGTCATCTCGGCTACAGTTGGCTGTATGGCCGATTCAATAGGTTTGAGGGGGAATTCAGCTATGATCCGAAAAACATAGCAGCGTCTAAGGTAAGTGTCAGCATAGATGTTGCCAGCGTAGATTCTAATCATGCGGAGCGCGATAAACATCTGCGCAGCGACGATTTTCTGGATGTACAAAAATATCCGCAGGCTACTTTTGTAAGTTCGAGGGTCGTGGAGAAGGATGATGGTACTGCCGAGATCTTTGGTATATTTACGCTCCGAGGTGTCAGCAAAGAACTGATGATTCATGCGCAGCACGTGGGTGGTGGGGCTGATCCATGGGGTGGTGTCCGTCACGGTTTTGCCGGGAGGACGAGCTTCAAGCTCAAGGATTTCGGGATACCTAAGTCTTTAGGGCCGGCCTCCGAGGATGTTGAAATCCTGTTGTCGATCGAGGGTGTGCGTAAACCTTAGGGCTCGTTGGTGAGGGGGGCTCGATTCGATGTTCTTAAGATTTGTGAACCGGCTTGCAGCCCTTGCGCGTGAAATATGGACAACTTCATTTTGGCAAGTTAAACTCACAGCAACCAATTTAGAGAGTAACTTGCCAAATGGATTCAGACATACGCAGGCGATCCTTAAGATCGCTGACCTTGTTGCTAGGTATAACCTTGGCCGTTGTAACTAGTGCAAATGTTTTATACAAGAATAACGCTTCATCGATTCACGTCAGTCAATTGTCTGAACATCTGAATACATCAAAAACCTTCCGCGATGCCTCCCTTCTTACCAAGAACGATGCCATTTCACACGAAACAAACTTAAGTCATCGATCTTTTGGGGTGGCTGTCTGTGAGCAAGCCGAGACAAAAAGTGCCACCGATTGCCGCTGAGGCGAGTATTTTTGAGTTGCGCTTGTGGTCCGGTCCGGATTAGCGACCAGCTTTATTTGCTGTGTAATAAACGACTGATACCACTGACGATATCAGCGCGTAAGCAACTGCTCCCTGGAAGTTGCCCGACAAGCTGTAGTCGACAATCAGCATGGCACAGAAAATGACAAGACCGGCCAAGCCTGCACCGGCAATACGTTTTTTTTGAAGCACATCTAGAGACATTCACTTCCCTTTCTGCTGACAAGCTGTTGAGCCGTTCTTTCTTTTCCTATGCTAGTGTTTGCTTGCAGGCTTTTCTATTCGTAAATTCCACTAGGGATGGACGGATGACAGTTGAGGTGTTTTGGTAGATATGTGCGCAAGAGAGGAGAGTGGAAGATGTTAAAGCGACTATCGGGTAATCTTGGCATGATGGGTCAGCGGGCGTTTATGGGCGCGATAAATGCCATTGAAAAGCGCTTGTACTCGAAGAACTTCGTGCTTTCCAATCGCTCCGTGTTTGATGTGATCTACCGCGACCGCATCATGTCGGTCAGGCACTACCAGCCACTACCGGAGTCCGAGATTCTCGTGGGAGACAAGCGCTTACCCGTTGCGCAACGACGTCACAGGGTGCCTCTGGTTTTGGTGCCGCCGCTGGCTGCAACCTCCATGATATTTGACCTATTACCCCAGCGAAGCGTTATTCGGTTCTTTTTGGCTAAAGGGTTTGATGTTTATTTGATCGATTGGGGAGTGGTAACCGAAGACCATAGCGAATTGTCACTTGAAACCTATGTGCTTGAGTGGATGCCTGCAGCACTTCATAGTATCCGTGCGGTGAGTGGTCAGCAGGAGGTGTCTGTTTTTGCTTACTGCATGGGGGGGTTGTTGTCGCTAATGTACGCGGCTGCCAGCGGCGATGGCCATGTTCGCAATATGGTTACAGTGGCAAGTCCTGTGGATATGCACCAAAGCGGTATGGCGGGAAGGGTGTTGACCCTGATTTATCGGCCTGCTCGAATTGTGTCTTCGGTCTTGAATGTTTCTTTGCTTGACTTGCCTGCACGTTATCTCCATATACCGGGCTGGGTAAATTCGCTGGCGTTCAAGCTGACCAATCCCTTGGGCAGCGTAATCAGCAATTTTGAGCTGCTAATAAATTTCTGGGATCGTGAGTATGTGCAGGAGCACGTCACCATGAGTCAGTGGTTTGACGACATGGTGGATTATCCAGGGGAAACGATCAAGGACATGGTTGTGCATATGATGATCAACAATCGTATGGCCAAGGGGCGTATGAAAATAGGTCAAACCGATACGCAGTTTAAGAAGATAACCAGTTCTATTCTCGCGTTTGCCGGTGATTCCGACAAATTGGTGAGCATCCCGGCGGCGAGAAAAGTGCTTGATATTGTCTCTTCGCCAGACAAAGAGTTCTGTGTGGTTCCTGGTGGGCATGCGGGGGTGTTTGCCGGTGCCAAAGCGCCTGAAAATACGTGGGAAATCAGTGCTGACTGGTTGATGAGTCGTTCGGATTAGGTGAGCCTGGAAACATCTTGAAACATAACTTTGACAAAGTTTACCCCTGGATGTGAACGGATTCCCGTCACTTGTGCGAGGTACGACCGGCAGTGGTTGGTCTCATTCGGTATAGTTTAGTCATGGGCAGATAGGTCGTGACTGAACTTGGCGGATCGAGGACTGATACCATGAAACTCAAAACGTTCGGACAATTGATGGTGGTGAATGCTCTTTTAATCCCTGTCGCCGCGCAGGCCACAGACCTTACCAGTACATTAGGTGGGGATGAGGAGATCCTGATTGAGCAGTCACGTCAAAAGGAGTGTTTGAAACGACTGGTGTCTTTGGCAGGAAGCGCTTTGCTTCCAGGCGCGCAGTGGCTTGGTACTGTTTCAGAACCGACACCAATGGTTGCTCGAGCCTTCAGAGCATCTCATCTTGTGACCCATGCGGGTTACAGTGTGGGTATTGATAAGGATGAGTTTTCAGTCAATATGGCTTTCAGGTTCTAAGGTGCCCTTCGATGCCTCTTTGTTTGTATCTATTGTTTTCCTTTTTGTGCACTGATCGGCTCATTTATTGAGCGCCGCCCTCTTGTCGGGATCGTTTTGATCATTATCAAACTCCGGTCTTCTTCGATCCATCATACTCCTTGCACTTATTATAAATATGCACAGTGGCCCGGTTTGCTGACGGGTTACACTGTATACAGTGATTATCACGCCATAAAAACGAGTGTAAGAGAGGATGCCAATGACAAAGTCGCCACTTATTTATACAGATCTGGAAAAATGTGTAGACGCGATTATCGAAAAAGTGGGCAAGGATATTCGCTTTGGTATGCCTTTGGGGTTAGGGAAGCCGGTTCATCTCGTTAATGCGCTGTATGCGCGGGCCAAAAAAGATCCCAGTCTGAAGTTAACCATTGCTTCGGCCATTTCACTTGAAAAACCCGGTGGCAGCAGCCCATTGGAGAAAAAATTCATGGGGCCGTTTTCACAGCGGCTTTTTAACGGCATTCCTGACCTCGAATATGTGAAGGATCTCCGGGCTAACAAAACACCCGCCAACGTTACCATTCAGGAGTTCTTTTTCAAGGCCGGAAGTTTTTTGAATCATCCTGGGCAGCAGCAGAACTATATTTGTACCAATTACACTCACGTAGTGAGGGACCTCATTCGATTGGGAATCAATGTTGCGGCCCAGATTGTCGCCAAGCGTACTCTCGA
>JBFHRO010000265.1:0-4288 GCA_041591635.1 Oleiphilaceae bacterium
ATCGCGGCCAATCATCCAGAGAATTATTCCCGCCTTGTTTTCCGGCAGTCAGGTGAGCAACTCAGCTTCCCTGTGGACGAGTTCTACCGCACGGTAAGTGGTGCCTTACCATCCTGGATGGTGGTTTATTTTCCTCCCGGCACCGTAATCCGGGATGGCGAACCGCTCCCGTACCCTGTGCTGTACGAGCAGGGGCAGCGACTGATGTTCAAGGAGCCAGATCATGAGTGACTGGCATGATGAACTTGAGTTCGCTCTGTTGCCGCTTGAAGACGCCAAAATCGATAGCGATTGCATGACCTTTGTGATCAGCAATGCCCTGAGCGAGCAAGGCATCTTCCATCAATGTCGTATCGGATACGCAGAGGACCGACTGGGCCAAATGGCCACTGCTCCCCATTGCTGGATTGAGCTCGAACAGGGCTGGTGTATCGATCTGCGGCTCAGACATTGGTTGGGCGATGAGGACGACCTCCCTCATGGCGTATTCCAGCCATCTAACTATCCGCGAGTTCGATATCAAGGCACTGCGTGGCTGGTTTCACGCCTGGACACGGAAGATTTGAGGGCGATGACAAATGAAGCCTACAGCAAGGTGAAACTGCCATGGCTGGCCGGGCAAGCCGCTGCAGCCTGACGCCGACCAAAACTTGCATTTTCTCAGGTTCTGGTAGCTTCGAAGTAAAGAACTATCGGGGACTGAAACCATGGTGAGGGCGACAAAAATAGTAGCAGTGGGGCTCGCCGGAATCGGCGTTGTGGAGCTCACCTTTAGTGGTGCCGATGCAGCGCTTTACGCATGGTATCTATTGTTCGTGCTCTGGGTGGTCGTACTGCTTATTCGTTTCGCAATGGCCGCAGTCGATGCTTACAAGACGGTTTTCACCAAGGGACCCAATGGGCAAATGACGTTTCCTGAATTCGAGAAAAAGATGGCGTCGTTTAGTCGAGGTGGTGGTAGGGAAGAAAACGGTCCAAGCAGCACGTCAACCTCCGGCACCGGGAGTAAAGAGGGCACTGGCGATCCGTTCGATGACTTCAGAGTCAATCCGATCCTCCGGGAAGATGATCCGTTCGGGGAGTTTTTCGACTCTTGAAGTGGTTCCTTATAGGTACACATCAGAGGAACCAACTATTCAGGCCGTTCAACATGACAAGGAACCATTTAAAACAGACCAGCCAAGCGGAACCACTTATAACAGACTGAGGAGGCATTAATGTTTATACGCGCCTATTTGAGAGCATCGACTCAGGAACAAAATGCCGAGCGGGCCAAAGCATCGCTAATCCAGTTTGCCGAGCAACACGGTCAGCGCATTGCTGCCTTTTATACCGAGAACGTCTCCGGTGCCACATTGCATCGCCCCGAACTGATGCGACTGATTGCCGAATCCGGTGAAGGTGACATTGTGCTGGTAGAACAGATAGACCGGCTTGCCCGCCTTAAACAGAAGGACTGGGATACGCTCAAACAGAAGCTGGCTGCCAAGCGATTGGCGATTGTCTCGCCTGAACTGCCCACGAGTTGGCTTGCACTGGACAAGAAGGATAACACCGGCTTTACCGATTCCATATTGCAGGCTGTCAACAGCATGATGCTCGACATGCTGGCAGCGGTAGCCCGCAAAGATTACGAGGACAGACGCCGCCGCCAGAATCAGGGTATCAAAAAGGCCCGCAGCGAGGGTAAGTATCAGGGTCGCCAACCTGATCTGAAGAGGCGACAACACATCGCCAGTTTACTGCGCACCGGTCATAGCTATAGTGAAATCCAGGACATCCTGGGTTGTTCGCGCCATCTGATTGCCTCTGTCGCAAAGGAACAAAAGCAGTCAGATGCAGCATAGGCTGCAATTTGCAATCAAAGAACGAAAACAGGAGAACTCACATGATCGATATGTCCGTCACACTCATTGCTTTCCTCGGCTTTGTCGCCGTTATCCTGGCAATCTGCGGCATCACATACCTGAATGCTGACAAGCTGGAAGCATTTCTCAACCGGAAGTTTAAAGCACGCCGCCAGGTCGATAAAAATTCCAGATAATCTGGGGGTAAACGGCTACTTTTGCCCAAATTGGCAAATTACAGACCCGTGGGTTTGTCTCTACTGCCAGTAGCATTTCTCTCGAATATCAACCAACAGGAGAATGCTAATGAGCAAACCCAAAACCATTCAGGAAATCACCGATAAGTGGCATGAGGTGGCACGCGCCGGGGAGTTTGACCATCACCAGGGGCGCCGAATGGCGCTTGATCAATGCAGACAGTATCTACAATCGCTATCCAAAAGCCTGGATATGGAGCGAGCACGCCTACGCTATCTCGCTCAGCGGCTGTCGGACCATTTCTGGGCGCATAATGAGGCTCATCGAACCAAGGAAACGAGAGGCTACCCTGGCCATCACGGCTGCCGGGTGAGAATGCTGCACGGCAGTTTGGAAATGCACTGGTATTACAACACCTTCGTAAGGGTGAAAAACGGTAAGGGGCATGCGGTTTTCAGTGAACACATCCGCCGAGCCCTGAAACACCGGTACTCAAAACCCGCATTTAACCGCGCTCACGACTGGGAGAGGCCCATCATTGAGGAGACCGAAGCCGGGTTTGAGATAGTGCGTATCATGAATGCAAACCTCACTCACATGCGCCGTCTCGTCAGGGCAAACCTGAAGCAGCTGGACAGTCTGGAGGCGCACTTCGATGGCCTTCAACCCCCGGAATCCTAAACAAAAAACCATTCAGGCCCGTCCCCCTCCGGCGGGCTTTATGCACCCATTTTTCCATCTGGAAAGGAGCCAAAACTTTCACATGTGAAAGTTCTATAGGACAAATCAAAATGATTGCATGATATAGGTTTGTGTAATAAGGTGGCTAACCATATTTAGTCAGAAAAGGTGCAAACGTGCCGGGAAACGCCGCCTTAAAGCTCGAAAATCACTCCCACGCCCAGCGCGAGCGCTTGGCGTTCATTGATTTTTGCCTGCAATACCACGGCTCAGTGGGCCGAAGTGAGCTAATGGCGCACTTCGGCACCGCAGTCGCCTCCAGCACCCGGGACTTCACTCTCTACCGTGAGCTAGCCCACGAGAACCTGATCCTCCGTCACGAAAACAAGCGCTACTACCGTACCGACAACTATCAGCCTCTGTTCCACCATGAGCCCCATGCCGCCTTGAAAACCCTGGCTCACGGCTTTGGCGACGGGCTATCGGTGACTCCTGGCCAGTCTGGTTTCTGTGAGGATGCACCAAATTTGATCGCGCCACCACAGGATTTGCTGGCGACAGTGAGCCGGGCAATAAGCCAACAACAGGCTGTGCGGATGACCTACCAGTCCCTCAGTTCAGGCGCTAGCGAGCGTGTGGTTGTACCGCACAGCATCGTCAACAACGGCCAGCGTTGGCACATGCGCGGCTACTGCCGAAAACGTGGTGCATTCCGAGATTTTGTGTGCAATCGCATCACCAGCGCCCATATCTGTGAAAAGTCCATCGATAAAGCGGATATCGCAGAGCATGAGCATCGAACGTCGGATTCCGAATGGAACGAGCAACTGATCTTAGAGCTCATCCCGCACCCGTGTCACAGCCACCCGGAGGCTATTGCGCTGGATTTTAATATGTCCCGGCAGAACAACCAGCCGGTCCGACAGCTCAGCATCCGTGCCGCTCGCGCTGGCTACCTGCTACGCCATTGGAACGTGGACTGTAGCCCCGATCATCGGTTGCCAGAGCAGGAATATCACCTGTGGCTGCGTAACCACAACATTCTTGAACACTGCACTAACGCTGTCCTGGCACCTGGCTATGCCGGCACCGGTGACGAGGCAGCGCCAAGTAGTTAACAACAGATATTAAATAGCGAGAACAGCATGCAACAAAACCATCATCAAAACCTTGTCGGCTTCATCTGGAACATCGCTAACAAGCTGCGAGGCCCGTATCGGCCACCCCAGTACCGGCGGGTAATGCTACCAATGATCGTCTTGCGTCGGTTTGACCTGGTATTGGCGGAAAACCAGAAAAAGGTACTGGCTGAGAAGGAACGTCTGGAAGCCCGCGGCATAACCGGCCCTGCACTGGAAAAGGCGCTTTCGCGCATTGCCACCAGTGGCCGCAAACAGGAACTGTTCAATACCAGCGGCTTCACCTTCGATAAGCTACTGGCTGATCCGCCGAACATTGCGGGCAACATGATTGCCTACATCCAGGGTTTCTCACCCCGCGCTCGGGACATCTTTGATAAGTTCGATTTCGAGGCGGAAATCGCCAAGCTGGATGAAGCCAAC
>JBFHRO010000266.1:0-4285 GCA_041591635.1 Oleiphilaceae bacterium
CGGCCCCAGCACTGGGTAAAAAGTTCATCACGATCCACCACCTTGCCCCGGCGCGCATACAGCAAGGCGAGGATTCGTACATCACGCAGGCTCAGCTCTATCACTTGCCCCTCGCGCAGGGCACGAAGTTCACCAGGAATCACCTCGAGATCCGCCATTGTGAAGCGCTCGGCAGGTTCGGCCGGCGCTTGCCGGGTTTTCAGGTAACGTCGCGTTACGGCGCGCAAACGGGCGATGACCTCGCGGGTACCGAAGGGCTTTTTGATGTAGTCATCCGCCCCAAGCTCAAGTCCGATCACCTGATCGATTTCTTCGGCCTTGGCGGTAATAAAAATCACCGCCACCTGTTCGCTTTGCTTGCGGATTTCACGGCACACCTGATAGCCGTCCATCACCGGCATCATAATGTCCAGCAACACGATTTCGGGCTGGTATTGTCGAAACAGGGCCAGGGCTTCCTCGCCCTGCCCGGCACAGCGGCAAGCATAGCCTTCGGATTCAAGCAGATCTTTGAGCCCTTCACGAATATGCTTGTCATCTTCTGCAATCAAAACATTCATGCGCCAGTATCCTCCAACGAGCCAATCGTCAATGCAAAGCAGGCCCCCTTGGGGCGACTGCACACCAGCAGATCTCCCCGGTGGGCACGCGCCAGCTCACGGGCAATATGCAACCCAATGCCGGTGCCGCTGACGCCTTCCGTCAGGGCATTTTTGAGGCGCACAAAAGGCTCAAAAATGGTCTCACGGAATTCGTCGGGAATTCCGGGCCCATCATCGGTCACTTCGATCCGAAACAGGGCCCCTGCCTCCTGGCCCGAGGCCGGCACAAGGCAGGCACCTACACGCACCTGCTGGCCACCACGGGCGTATTTTTCGGCATTCCCCAGCAAATTGGAAAGTATCTGATCCAATGCCATTTCATCGCCAACCAACACTGGCATCGCGGCGATCTCCAACTGCAACTGCAGCCCCTGCTGCGCCAGTGCCGGGCGAAAACGCTCGCCCACACGCGCAATCAGTGCGGGCAGGTCTATCGGCTGCTGGCGCAACTTTAGCTTGCCGTTTTGCTGCTTTGAAAAGCTCAGTACGTTTTCGATCAGCTGCGACAGGCGCTCGCTTTCGCCCGTGATCACGCCAAGGTAATGTCGCGCTCGTTCGTCTTGCTCATCCAGATGCCGCTCCAGCAATTCGGCATAGAGCCGGATGCTGGTCATAGGCGTTTTGAGTTCGTGCGAGACCTGGTTGACGAAGTTCACCCGTTGCCGAGCCTCGAGCCAGTCGCGATGCTGTTCGCGATACAGATAGACCCCCAGCCCGGCAAGTACCAGCACAACTGCCCCCAACGACAGCAACAGGCCCAGGGATTGGGCTTCAATCCCCCCCTCGGGCAAGGTCAGGTACTCCAGCCGCCAACTGCCAAAGGGGGGGGACAAATGCTGGCGGGTGACGACCTGTGTCTCAGCATCCTGCAACCGGCCCCACTGATGGATCACGCCGCCCCGCTCATCCACCAGCCGGATCAATGCCTTCTCACCGACCGTAACGTCGCGCTGATCAGGCAACAGGCTGATCACATCTGCCAGCAGTCGCACGCTGTTGAGTTCAAAGGCTACAAACAGGCCGTCGGCCGTTCGCTGCCAGTAAATAAGTTCCATGCCGGCATCCGCATACCAGTTACGCCACCCCTCCCGGGCAACGGCCAGGGGTGCAGACTGCCGCGCCCAGCGGGTCACTACTGCACTGGCATCGGACTCGGATGCCTGCGGAGCCTTGAAACCGGAGAGGTCACGCCACAAACCATCGGTTCGGGCAAGGAAGGCACGCTCCGACGGGGTTTCGAAGCTCAGGGGCGGGAACACCCGCTGCAGATTGCTGTCGGCAAGATACAACCCTTTGACGTAAGGCGAGCCACGCAAGTATTGACGCACGGCCTCAATAGTGGCGCTCGTGGCCAACCTGTCTTCGTAGGCCCATCCTTCAGCGTCAGCCAGCGTTTTGCTTGGGGTCGCGATCGCCTGCCACTGGGCATTGAGGCGATGGGCGAGACGCTCCATCCATTGCATGACCTGCTGATCCAGCAACTGCAGTTGGGCCTCGCGCCACTGGGCTGCCTGATTCATGGCCTCGACCCGCGCGCTTTGCTGCAATTGCCAGCCCAAACCCGCCAGTGCCAGCACAGGAATCAGCACCATCAGGGCAATGAGCTTGCGGGAGTGAGTTCGACGCACGGGGCGCTCCTGAAAAAGCCGTGACAGGGGGGACTCCTTCACGGCATGCTGCGGGTTTGTGACTCGGCCCAAAGATCAGTAGTTCTGCTGGGTCGAACGCTTGTACTGTTTCTCTTTCAATTCCTTGCGGGCCTTGTTCCAGTCTTGCTCATCAAGCCGCTGTGCATCTTCAAGCACTTCCTGTACCTGTGCTTCCAGTTTAGCCGAAGGGGCCATGGCCGCACTCTCTTCCAGAAACACTGCACTGTTCTTCAACACCTTTTGCGCACCGAGCACATCGCCCTTGTCACGCAGTTTGACTGCTTCCTTGCTGCGCTCGTTCACCACTTGCTCCACCGCATCGGCGTAGGCCCGGGTGTTTACGGCGGCTTTTACCTCGCGTTCGGATTGCGAGAAGCTCACCTTGCCCACGCCTGCCAGTCGATCCTGCTGTTTTGCCGCCAGATTGTGGTACGACACATCGACCTTGACCAGATCCTTGGCGATACCGGCTTTTTGCGGCGGAATCTCGACTTCAAGAATCAGGTATTTTTCCTGCTGGCTGTAGAGCTGATTGAGCGTAGTGCGCAGGGAGTTACCCTGGATTTCGGCATCCCGCCCCAGAATACGCACAGGTTTGATATCGTCGGCACACTCGATACGGATATCGACCTCTTTGGCGATCACCGACATCACATCGCCAAATTCGTATTGAAAGATCCGCGCCAGATCGCTCGCCTGCTCTACAAAGGCGTGGTTGCCATCGCTATAGCCGGCCAGTTGGGTCATCAGGTCCTCGTTGTAGCCCAACCCCAGACCAATGGTGGTGACACTGATCCCTTCCTTGCCCAGCGACTTGCCAAGGTCTGCCAGTTCGCTGGCAGACGAGGGGCCCACATTGGCCAGACCATCGGAGAGTAAAATCACCCGATTGACCCGGTTGGCCTCGATAAACTTGCGCACTTCGGCCGCCCCCTTGCTGACACCTGCAAACAGTGCCGTATTGCCATCGGCCTGAATGTTGCGAATGCGTTTGGCAATGCTGTCTTTGTCGGTCACCTTGGTCGCCGGCACTATCACATCTACCGTTGAATCGTAGGTAATCACTGACACTATGTCGTCTGCCGAGAGCCGTGAAATGGCCATAATGGCGGCTTTCCGGGCCTGATCTATCTTGTCGCCCTGCATGGAGCCGGATTTATCCAGCACCACCGCAATATTGGCCGGCACCCGTGCCTTGTCGGTTCCATCCATCGCAAAACCGGTTAATGCAATCTTGATAAAGGCGTTTTGCCCCTTACCGGCTTCCATCACTGGCGTGGCCAGATCGACATTCAGATTCACGCGCTTGTCGGCTGCGTGCAGCGGGCCACTCAGTGCCAGCCACAACACCAGCCACACGCCGACCAACAGGGAATACTTTGCAGGGGGATAAACTACAGAGGGATAAACTACGGGGGGAAATCCTGACACGCGCATAACCTTTCTCCTTTCAGTTTTACCAAGATTAGCCTTCTTACAGGAAGGCTGTTTGTGATCACACTGTAGGAAAATGACGGCCTCAGAGGGTCAGATAAATTTGAAAGAAATGTAAAAAGTTTGTCGTTGCTGGTGCAGGTTTGTAGTTGCTTCCGCAGGTTTGTAGTTGTTGGCGCAGATCAGTGTTCACTGGTCTCGGGTTTATCCTGCACCAGCACCCAGGGGGCAATCACACAAGCCCAAAGCATCTTGTTGGCATCAAACCATTGCTGCGCCTGCGGGGGTTGAATCGGCCCCAATAAACCCTCTGCCATCCACTGCTCCACCTGTATTTTGTTGTCACGATAGAGTTGAAACCCCACCTCGACCAGATCCAGCGTGGCGTTCACCTGGATAGTTGCGCCGCGCGCAAAGTAGCGCTGCAGTTCTTGCCAGTGAATGCGCGCGGTATCGAGCAATATCTTGGCGCGCAGGGTATCGTCGTCGGCTATCAGAAAGGGATCGATCATGGGAGAGTCCGCGTGAAGGGTAAACAGGTGAACGACTAAACGACCAAAGGCGGACATGATAGCCCGCCTTTGCGCAGGGAATAAACCC
>JBFHRO010000267.1:0-4285 GCA_041591635.1 Oleiphilaceae bacterium
CCGGCGAACTCGACGGCCGTGGCCAGCACGACCGAGCGGATTCCGACCAGCAACGCCGCCGTCGCGATCAGGGCGGCGATCACGCTGACGGGACCGGAGCTCAGGGCGATCCCCAGGGCGGCGACGGCCGCGGCGAGGTTCCCGGCGATGACCACCCGCTTGCGGCCCGTCAAATCGGACAGGTGCCCGACGGCCGGCTGGATCACCGCGCCGACCAACAGCATCGCGCCGAACACGACGCCGGTCTCGAGCGGCGAAAAGCCGTGCGCCCCCTGCAGGAACAGCGGGGGGATTTGCTATTTGACCTGGATTTCCAGCGATTTTGGCTTTGGCTTTTCCTGTTTTTGCAAAGTCAGCGTCAGCAGCCCGTTACTGGACTCGGCATGAATCGCATTCGCATCGACCGTATCCGGCAAGGTGAAACTGCGCGAGAAGCTGCCATAGAAGCGCTCGATACGATGGTGCTTCTTGTCTTTCTCCTCTTTCTCGCTGTGCCTTTCACCGGCGATGGTAAGCACGCCTTCTTCCACACTGACCTTGATGTCCTCCTTGTTCACCCCGGGCAGCTCAGCCTTGATCAAAAAGGCCTCCGGCGTCTCGCTGATATCCACCACCGGCGCCCAGTCCGCACGGTTCATAACCTCCCGCCCCGCCGTGCCCGAAGGGGCGGCGTCACGATGGTAGCGGTCCAGCAACTGTTCCAGTTCCATAAAGGGATTCCAGCGTGTAATGGCCATAGCATTTCTCCTGTTGCGTTTCGTTGATGTCACTCGTCATTCCCCTTTTCAGGGTTGTGTCTACCACCATAACGACAGCTACCCACCAAGAGGTAATACCAATATAGAATCTAAAATCCTGTTTTCAACTGTCCGTCAAGAGAAAATTTCGCGAACCTTTGCCGTCACGCACAGGTTTCAGGCCCACCGGTCAAATCCTTGCCCAACTCGCCGCGATGCAGTTCTTTCAGGCGTGCGTAGTTGGCCGCAGTGTAAACAAAAAACGCCTGCTCTTTGGCCGTCAGCGGGCGTGCCTGCTCGACCGGACTGCCCCGATACAAGTAACCGCTGGCCAGCGTCTTGCCCGGAGGAACCAGGCTTCCCGCGGCCAAAATAACCTGAGATTCAATCACCGCGCCATCCATGACAATCGCGCCCATGCCAATCAGCACTTCATTTCCGATCGTACAACCGTGCAGTAGCGCCTTATGCCCGATGGTGACATCATCCCCTATCACCAAGGGAAATCCGCCCGGATTAAAATCGCTGGCGTGGGTAATGTGCAACACCGAGCCATCCTGAATGCTGCAGCGCGCGCCGATTCTGATCCGGTGCATATCCCCCCGGATCACCGTCATGGGCCACACGGAGCAGTCATCACCCAAGGTGACATCCCCCAGCACGACCGCTGAAGGATCAATAAAAACGCGCTCGCCAAGCGCAGGAGTCTTGCCCTGATAGGTGCGAATGGAAGTCATAATGAAAGTATCCCGTCAGCAGGTAAAAATCAGTGATTGAAAAACAGCAATGAATGAAAAGCAACGATGTATAAAAAACGCGGGCCCTTTGCCGATAAAACAACCCAACCCGCCACCAACGGGCAGATTACCCTGTTGCCCGGCGTTTCGAAAGACATGACCGGGTTTCGCAAAATACGCCTTCGGGCTTAACGCCCAAAGCCCCCAACCCACGACTCAGACTTGCTTTATCGCGCCTTTGACTCCACATTAGAGGGCTGAACCAGCGGCATCGGCCCGATCGGCCGCCTGCTTCCCTGCTCACACCTAACAGAAGGCATCTCATGACGCATTCGCTGCTTGCGCACTTCAGTGCTCCCCCCTTTAATCTGCCCGCATTTGACAAGATTCAGATTGAGGATATATCGCCCGCCATTGACCAGGTTCTGGCGCAAAATCGTGCGGCGATCGAGCAAATCACCCAAACCGGACCGCATGACTGGGAAACCCTGGGTGAGGCCATGGACGAGCTGGGTGACCGGCTCAATCGCGCCTGGTCCAGCGTCAGCCATCTGAACGCCGTTACCAACAGCGAAGCACTGCGCAAAGTATACGAAGAGAACCTGCAAAAGTTGACGCAATACAGCACTGAGCTTGGTCAGAATCAGGCCCTGTGTGCCGTCTATCAGGCCCTGGCCGAAAGCGCGGCTTTCCCTTCGCTGGATCAGGCACGCAAAAAGGCGGTAGAAAACGCACTGCGGGATTTCCATTTATCGGGCGTGGATTTACCCGAGGCCGACAAACAACGCTACGCCAGCATCTCCAGCCAGCTGGCGGAACTCACCAATCGTTTCTCAAATAACGTGCTCGATGCCACCCAAGGCTGGATCAAACACATCACCGACCCGGAATTACTCGCCGGCGTACCCGCGTCCGCCCTTCAGGCCGCCCAGGCCGCCGCCCGGGCGCGCGAACTTGAGGGCTATGTGATTACCCTGGATTTCCCCAGTTACTATCCGGTCATGACCTACGGCGACAACCGCCGTTTGCGCGAAGAGCTTTACACCGCGTACATGACCCGCGCCTCGGATCAAGGCCCCAACGCAGGCACCTGGGACAACTCCGAACTGATCGAGCAGATTCTCGCCTTGCGCTACGAACTGGCCAAACTGCTGGGTTTCGACAATTATGCCCAGCTCTCGCTGGCCACAAAAATGGCGGCCTCCACCCAAGAGGTGCTCGATTTTCTGCAGGAACTGGCACAAAAGACGCTGCCGGTAGCACGCCAGGAATTCGCCGAACTGCAGGCCTTCGCCAAAACGCACTACGGCATCGAAACCCTTAACTCCTGGGATGTCGGTTATTTCAGTGAGAAACTGCGCCAGCATCGCTATGCGATTTCCCAGGAAGAGCTGCGCCCCTATTTTCCGGCACCCAAAGTAATTGCCGGAATGTTCGAAACCGCACAGCGGCTGTTTGATATCCGGATTGAAGCCAGTGACCTTGCCCCCCGCTGGCATCCTGATGCGACCTTCTATCTGATCAAGCGCAATGACCAGCCTATCGCCGCTTTTTATCTTGACCTCTATGCCCGTGCCCACAAGCGCGGTGGCGCCTGGATGGCCGACTGCCGCACCAGGCGCCGGCGTGCCGATGGCAGCCTGCAATTGCCGGTTGCCTATCTGACCTGCAACTTCACATCGCCGGTCGACGGCAAGCCGGCACTGCTGACCCACGACGAGGTCACGACCTTGTTCCATGAATTCGGTCATGGCCTGCATCACATGCTCACCCGCATGGAGGTGATGGAGGTGTCTGGTATCAACGGGGTCCCCTGGGATGCAGTGGAACTTCCCAGCCAGTTTCTCGAAAACTGGTGCTGGGAGCCGGAGGCCCTGGCCTTGTTTGCCCGCCACTACGAAACCGATCAACCACTGCCGCCGACGTTGCTCGAGCGGATGCTGGCCGCGAAAAACTTCCAGGCCGGCATGCTCATGATGCGGCAACTGGAATTTGCGCTTTTCGACATGCGTCTGCACAGCCAATACAGCGCGGCCAATCCGTTAAAAGCCCAAACCGTGCTGGATCAGGTTCGCCAGGAGGTCGCAGTCTTGATGCCGCCGGCCTTTACCCGTTTCGCCAACGCCTTTACCCACATTTTTGCCGGCGGCTATGCGGCGGGTTACTACAGCTACAAGTGGGCAGAAGTGCTGGCGGCCGATGCCTTTTCGCGCTTTGAGGAAGAAGGCATTTTCAATCAGGACACAGGCCAGGCCTTCCTTACCAGCATTCTCGAACCTGGCGGCTCCCAGGAACCCATGAGTCTCTTTATCGCCTTTCGCGGACGGGAGCCAAGTGTCAAACCCCTGTTGCGCCATAACGGCATACTTGCCTGATTGGCGCCATTAAATAACGAGTGAGAAGTTCATGCATCAGAAACGCCGTTTTATCGCCGGAGCCGTCTGTCCTCGCTGCGCACAGATGGATCGTCTGTGCATTTTTTCCGATGCGCACGGCACCCACCGTGAGTGCATCAGCTGCGGTTTCACCGATAAACTGAGTGATCTTGAAACGCCGGTCGAACTGGCAACCCGGGTGAACCAAGTCAACGAACCACCGCCGGAACCGGATGTGGTGCCATTAAAATTCTACCCGCGACCCAAAAAGCCCTCCTGACACCTCAAAGCGATGGTGCCATTGCAGGCAGGCTTGTCTTTACGCCATCACGACAGGTGCAAGTAAGAAAAGTGGAACTGGATGTGGTGGCGAATGAGCAGATTCCGCCAGTACTCCCGCATCCAGTTCCAAGCCTGGTGCTGGGCCTGTTCGACA
>JBFHRO010000268.1:0-4249 GCA_041591635.1 Oleiphilaceae bacterium
CTGGGGCCGCCTCCCGTACTCCTTTAACTGTAGCGCCAAGCCGCATTTTTGCTAACCCGGACCCATGAAATGCGCCGAACCCGCCCATCGGCTCTGGCATAAAAGACGCAAAACAAATCTTGTCGATCTCATTGACACGCGCAAACAAATCATTACAATTCGCAACAAATAGGAATACTTCTCATTTGCATACGAGAATGAATCTCATGAGCACCACTCCTCCGTCGAACAAACACCAGGCCGTGTGGGGCGATCTGCTACGCCTGTACGCCGACAGTTTCTGCCATGACGGCTATGCCGATTTACGGGTCGAAATGCGCATTCTGCGCCGTGGCCAAAAGGAAGTGATCATTCACTGTGGCAAGCAATACCGCCATGTGCTGGATTTCGAAGCCACTGTGGATACGCCGGAACAAACCACCAAAAGCTTGCCTGACTGGTCACGACCAGCCGCGCAAGACCCAAGGCACAGCGACACCAAAAGCCGTGCAGAACACCTGAAACACCAGTAGTTCATCCCGACGGAAAGGCTCCTGCGGGTGGAGGCCGTCATCCCTGAAACCATAAACCAAGCGGTTTGTGTTTAACCATAGATCTCTACCACGAGGAACCCGCAATGATGCTGTCCAAAACCGAACAAAAAGCCGTATTGAGCCAATTCGCCCAGCTACCACTGGATCAGATACCCAGCCGCAAACTCCGCCGTCAGGCGCGTTACCTCAGAAGCAAGCAAGGCGGCTTTACCCTGCTTGAACTGCTGGTGGTCATTACCATTGTGGCGGTCATGGGTGGCTTGGCAATCGGTGCCTTTGGCGACAAGACCTCCAAGGCCGCCAAATCCAGTGCCACCAACTCACTGGCCTCTCTCGATTCTGCCGTACGCGGATTTCAGGCCACAGCGGGCGTACTACCCAACAATCTGGATACCCTGGTGTGCGCCGAACCCACGGCAACCGCGCTGAGCAATGCGGCCGACTTTGGCGGCACCTCTGACCTGCCCGGCGTCGGCGGCGGCATGGGAGCCAAACTCAACGGCAAAATGGACCTTCGCAATCTGACCACCGGCATGACCAATGCGCTGGCAAGCGCGGGCATTGGCACCTTGCGCTACGGCCTGATCGTCGGTACCGATTCCGCTTGTGACACCCTGGATGGCGCCGCCATCCCTGCGCCCGCTGCCTTGACATCGGTAGACTTTGGTGCCGGCTTCAACGCCCCCGCCCCGGGCACCTATCCCAACGGTTCGCTGGCCAGTGTCGACATTCCCAACCGGGGTTTTGATGCGCCGGTTGCCGGCGGCAGCAACCGTGGCCGAGGCTTCGCGGCCAACATTGGCACCGGCAGCACCTATACCGGCGGCGCTGCCACTGTACCGGTTCAGGTGTGGCAGCGAGGTGGCAATGGTGCCAACAACATCAAGGTGGGTGGCAGCGCCAACGACGTTCTGGTGACCTTTGGCCTGGGCAACAACGCCTCCATCATCACAGATCCTGCCAACGCGGCACTGGCATCGGCCGCCTTCTATGCCGATGTGGGCAAAGACAAGTACGGCCGCTACATGATGCTGGTCAAGGTAGGCACTGCCGCCGCGGCGGGCGCCAGCATCACCCAGACCGAGCTGGACGCGGGATCGGCCCTGACCAAGGCCAGGTTCCTCACCATGATAGATGCACGGGGTGACTTCCTCGACGAGGAATACGCCGAATCTACCGGACAAAAACTCTAACTCGCAACACCACTTCGGGGGGCGGCTGCCGCCCCCTTTTTTCTGGAACATGCCCCTGTATGACGCTGTTTTCATACCCGCGCGGAAATGGTTTCACCTTGCTCGAATTGCTGCTGGTGATGGCGGTGTTAATGATATTGGGCGGAACCGCCGTGATCGCCATCGACAGCCTTCGCGAGCCCTTTGTGGGACAAGCGGCGCACATTGAGATGCACCAGCTGCGCAAGGCGCTGCTGCAATACCGGCAAGACACGGGTGAACTGCCCGAGGGCAGCGCGCCTTTTGTGCGACACCCTGCGGATTTTTTCTTTCTGTACCAACAGAACAACCCGGCAGGCTGGAGCCCGGCAACCCAGCCCTCCTGGAACCCAAACAGCGGCCGCGGCTGGCGCGGCCCTTACCTTACTTCGGTCGGCAGTGGCTACGTGGATGTGGGCGATGACCTAAAAAGCAATGGCGACGGAACGCCCGATGCCGGTAACAGCGTGCAGGTACGGGGTGTCGCCGATCCCTTTCTGGCCAGGCCACTCAAGGCCAGCAGCGGGCAACCCTGTGAGGAAAGCCCCACTAATTCGCCCGATCTGTGCCTGCTGGACTGGCGCCTGACCATCACCGCAGAAACACTGACCCGTTTCGGCCGGCCCTACCTGCTCCTGGATGCTCAGGACCCGGCGCGTGCCCGCCTCGTCAGTCTGGGCCCCGACGGTGTTTACGCTGGTGTGAATACCGATAACCCCTGCCACCCCAAAGGCGATGATCTGGTGGTATGCCTTGTACGCTAACTCTCTGAGGAAGACCGATTCCATGCCGCTTCTCTTGACCCGACACCCGCGCCCCTCGCTGCGAGCGAGTCTTTGGCAATGCCTGTTCGCTGCAGCACTGGCACTGCCTGCCGGGTTTTGCCACTCGGCAGAGCCATCTCTGGATGCCTTGCTGGCCCAGCGCCTGGCCCCGGACATGAGTGCCGTCATTTTTCTCGAACAGCCCGTCACCATGAGCCTCAGCGGCACCCTTGAGCACTGGCCACACGAGGGCAAAACCACCTATATGCGCGAACACCTGGCCTTGCGCGGCTGGCCATCGCCACCGGCCATCACGCACAAACTCTGGCTGACCACGCCTGGCTCGCGTGCCATGTTCTACCTGAGCGCTACCCTGGCCAGCCAGATACAGGCGCAGTGCCAGCTACAGGCCCCCGTTCGCCTGACCGCCATGCAGTGGTGGAATTCCCGTCATGGCCCTGGGCTGCTGGCCACTGCCCTGGAGGCCTGCGATCAATGATGGCTTTCGTCACGCCCCGGGGGCGCGGCTTCACCCTGCTGGAAATGCTGCTGGTCGTGTTCATACTGTCGACCCTGGCCCTGACCACCCTCGCCTTTGTGGATAACCAGGACGATCAGTTTCGTTTTGAAGACAGCCGCCGCCGTCTGGAGATGATCTGGCGCGCCATTGTGGGCGATACGGAGCCAGTGTACGGCGGCCAGGTGCTGGTATCAGGCTATGTGGCCGACAACGGCGACTTGCCCATGGACATGACGGGCCTGACCGGCACCGCCCCGGCACATTTTGCGCTCTCGGGGTTGCAATCACCCCGGTTTGACCCGACACCGGAGGAACTGACCGGGCTGGACAGCGGCGCGGAAGTGATCCCCCTGGATGACGCCGCCGAGAAGCTCGAAAAGGGCTGGCGCCCCGGTTATTTGCGCCTGCCACCGGGCGACCCGGCCTTTACCGACGGTTGGGGTTTCGCCTGGTTGTTTGACGCCTCCGTGCCCGACACACGGGTGCTGGGCAGTCAGGGCAAGGACAATGCTCCCGGCGGCGATGGCTATAAGGCCGATATGACGAGCCAGGTTCTGCCCGCGCACTGGTCCGTCGATATTGCGGGCCTGTCGGTGTACCTGCGCACCACCGAAGATCTGTACCTGCCGTCACCGGCAGTCATTCGGGTATCCATGCTGGTCTTTATCAACACCGGCAGCGGGCCTCGCTGGTTACGCCTTACCACTGATGGCCTGAATTGCCTCGATGGCGATGGCAATGGCAGCGTTGATCACGACGCTGACAAGGATACTCCCGAGTTGCCTTGTCCCAACGGGCAACGTCTGAGCTTTTTGGCACACACCTCCCGGCAAAGTGGTACCCGCATTCCTGTCGGTCGCCATCTGCTGGTGGTGGTTCAGGATGATGACGGCGACATGTACACCAGTGATGACAGCCCCCAGCTGAATTTTCTGTCAGGGCCGGCGCGCCGGATCACCCGGCCGGTGCAGTGCTACCCTGCCGGATGCCATATTGAAACCCTGGTGCTGCGCTGATGACGGCTTCCCTGCTACGCCTTCCCCCCGCGGTGGCGGATTTTTTCTGGGCCCTGCCCGGCATCGCCGAACGTGCGCCACTACTGGCACTGGCCCATGATGGCTGCCAACTCCAGGGCGCCTTGTTCCGCCTGTCAGGCCAAACGCTACAGCTTCAGGCGCTGGGAAGTTCCTGCGCCACGGCCTTTAGCGTCGCGCTGGCCGA
>JBFHRO010000269.1:0-4224 GCA_041591635.1 Oleiphilaceae bacterium
ATAGTCTTCACGGCCTCACTCGTTGCGAGTGACAGGCAACCCGTCAATAAAGTTCAGCATGGTTTCCACGGCCCAGTCGTTGGTGCCCGGTGAAAGCACATCGCCGGCAATCACATGATGTTTCGAGTGGCCGGAATCGTTCATTACCTGCAGTGCTTTGTGGGGCGATGCGATCTGGGCAAAGCGCTCGACAATCTTGTCCGGGTTGACGATCTGATCCCGTTCAGAATAGAGCACCAGTACCGGGGTTTTGAAGGCGGTGAAGTCGGCGTTATCCACCAGGGAGACCAGCCCCATCATGGTGAGCAATGCCTCGGTGCGATAGGTGGTGGTCCAGTACTTTGCCATGGCTTCGTTGGCGGGTTTAAAGCTTTTGTAGTTCCCGATCGCGAGTTGGCTGATGGCCTGACCCCAGGGCCAGAGCAGGAACCCGGCATTGTCGTCTTTGGGCCAGAAATTGGGTGAAACCAGAACAAAGGCCAGAATGTTGTGGGTGTCTTGCCGCAGGGCCAGCCAGGAGGCGAGGGTGCCGCCGGTGGAGGTGCCGATGATGATGAGTTTTTCGCCCAGCCGTCGACCGATTTCCAGCGCCTCCACGCCCTCATTTAGCCAGTCATTGACACTGGGTTCGGCCATGGCATCGGCGTCGCGCCCATGGCCTCGTAGCCGGTGGTAATAGAGATTGGCGCCGAGTCGTTGGGCCAGCTGATCCGGTACGGGGGCAATTTCCTGGCGGGAGGAAGCGAAACCATGGAGGTAGACCAGGGCATAGGGGGTTTTCTGCCGGGTGAGGGGGTCGGCCCAGCGAATGGTTTTTTCGGTGCCGGGGCGAATGTCCGGGTACCGGGATTCGGCAGTGGCAAGGTAGGTATCCAGATCGGCGGGCAGTACGACCGGGTGAATGCTTTGATCGATTTCTACCCGGGGCCCCAGTGCCGCCAGGGACAGGAGCACTATCAGCAGGATGCCGGGGACGGCATGGCGTTTTTTCATAAGACGGGTTTTTCCATGGTGTATGATCGGCGAAACCTATCACAATTCATGTTGGGGTGCGCTGATGTGATCGACACGACAAACCAGCGTGTTTCCCGTGCGCCCGGTGACGCGTTACACTGCCACCCGAGATCATCACCAGCAACTTTGCACAAATAACAAGGAATCATGATGACTATGGGGAATCCAGCAAGCACAGGTATCGCGACCAGCACACAGCGTATTGATCAGGCGATTGAGGTACTTCAGGCCAACAAAATGGCGTGGGCGCGGTTGGCGATTGCCACCAAAATCGAGCTCTTGCATCAGTTAAACAAGAATATCGACCAGTACGCCCAGGAGTGGGCCCAGGCGGGCATCGCCGCCAAAGGCATTGAGGAGAACACCGCCGGTGTGGGGGAAGAGTGGATCAGCGGCCCCTGGGCCACGCTGTCATCGGTGAACCAGCTGATCCAGACCCTCGAATGCATCAAGCGTGGCCGGCAGCGTCGTCCCAAGGCGATGCGCACCCGCAACGACGGGCAGGTCATTGCCCAGGTCTTCCCGCTGTCGCTGTTTGATAACCTGCTGCTTAACGGCGTGTCGGGCGAAGTCTGGATGCAGCCCGGGGTCACCGAGGACAACCTCAAGGCCAACACGGCCAGCTTCTACAAACAGAAAAACCCTGAAGGCCGGGTGACTCTGGTGCTGGGTGCCGGCAATATCTCGAGCATTGCGCCTTTGGATGTGCTTTATAAGCTGATTGCCGAAGGCAGCGTCTGTCTGTTGAAAATGAACCCCGTCAACGCTTATCTCGGGCCGGTTTTTGAAAAAATATTTGCGCCTTTCATTGCCGCCGGGTATGTGCAGTTTGTCTACGGCAGCGCCGAGGTGGGCGCTTACTGCACGCACCACGAAGGCATCGAAAGCATTCACATCACCGGCTCGCACACTACTCACGATGCCATTGTCTACGGTACCGGGGCCGAGGGTGCCGCACGCAAGGCCCGCCATGAGCCGCAACTGAACAAGCCCATTACCAGCGAGCTGGGCGGCTGCTGCCCGACGATTGTGGTGCCGGGGCCCTGGACCGAAGCCGATCTGCAGTATCAGGCCGAGCATATCGTGACCCAGAAATACCACAACGGCGGCTTTAACTGCGTTGCCTCCCAGGTGCTGGTGCTGCCTGCCGACTGGGAACTCACGCCTCGTCTGCTGGAGACCGTCGCCCAGACCTTTACCAAGGCCACCCGGCGCAAGGCCTATTATCCGGGGGCCGATGAGCGGCACCGTGGCCTGGTGGAAAGCCACCCGCAGGCGCAGATTCTGGATGCGGATTGGGGCGATGTGCCTCGCACCCTGATCGCCGGGCTGGATCCACAACAGGAAAACGACAGCTGCTTTCGCGAGGAGGCCTTTGGCGGTGTGCTGGCGCAAACCAGTTTGCCGGGGGCCGATGCTCGCGCCTTTCTTGAGAATGCCGTGCGCTTTTGCAACGAAAAACTCACCGGCACCCTGGGGGCGAACATCATCATTCACCCGCAAACCATCAAGGAATTGGGGCCGAATCTTGAGCAGGCGATTGCGGATCTCAAGTATGGCGGCATCGGCGTGAATGCCTGGTCAGCCCTGGCGTATCTCTTGTCGTCTTGCAGTTGGGGGGCGTTTCCGGGCCACACCTGGGATGACATTCAAAGCGGTATTGGCGTGGTGCACAATGCCTTTTTGTTCGACAAGCCGCAAAAGAGCGTGGTGTATGCCAATTTCTATCCCTTCCCGCGGGCGCTGGCGCATGGCCAGTTCCACCTGTCGCCCCGGCCGCCCTGGTTTGTGACCAACAAGCAAGCGCATCATTTGGGGGAGAAGCTGGCCCGTTTCGAGGCCAACCAGAGCTTCAAGCACATTCCGGGAATTTTTTGGGATGCGCTCAGAGGCTGAGCTACGAAGTTGAGCAAGCGGCCCCCCCCTGAATCAGAGGGGGGGTAACCGAGGTTGATAGCTTTCAGCGCGGGTTTTTCTGCCCCAGAATCGAGGCATAGCAGGAGAGGCCGAGATAGCTGAAGTCTTTGCGATCCTTCAGAGTGAAGCCCCGTGCTTTCAATAACTCGGGGTAGTTGTAGATCTTGTGCACGGCATTGTCGGTGGCCACATAAAAGATGACCGCCGCGGTATACCAGTAAAACTTCTGCAGATTGCGCTTGAAAAGGTTGCCTTCGGGGTACGAGAAGTCACCGATCACCATCTTGCCGGTACCCGGCTTCACCAGTTTGACCAGATGATCAAGAATCTGGGTCATCAGGTCTTCATAAAACACGTTCAGGAAAAAGTTGGCGATGACCATGTCGTACTGCTCGAGTTCGTCGAACTTGAGAATGTCGCCATGCACCTTGCGGATGGTGAGATTTCCCGGGTGCTGATCAATGGCCTGCTGCAGCTTGTGCAGCATGGTTTCGGACAGATCCACCACAGTCACATCGGCACCGATTTCGGCGGCCCGGATGGCATCTTTACCATGGCCTACGCCGGCGATCAGGATTTTATCTCCCGGCTTGACGTGCGCGGGCGTCAGCATGGCGCGCTTGCAGTTGTGAATCGATTCGCCACCATAAATGGTGCTGAGAAAATCGTAGGCAGGGCCTATCCACTTGTATTTGTCACTCATTGAAACGCCCTCCGGGCCAGTTTTTATTATCAGGCCCGAATCCTATGTAACCCGGTGGCAAACTGCAAGTGCGCCTTTACCCTATGCCACCTGCTTCCCATAACGGGCCATAAAAACCATACACGACCATGGCAAGCAGTGTCAGAAGCCAGGCGAGGCTGATGCGGGTGAGCCAGCGGTGCCTGGCATCTGGCCACAAATCCAGGGCCAGTCCTGCCACAAACAGCAGTTTTATCGCGGGCAGTAAAGCTGCCAGCAGGGCAAACAGCCATGGCCGCTGGAGCAGCATTGCGGTAATAAGGCCCGGCTCAAAGCCAAATCCTGCCAGGGCCTCGGCAAAGGCCGGCGCCACGAGTATTACCAGGGTGGCCAGCGCGGCATAGCCCGCACAAAGGCAACACCAGATCAACAGGTAGCGCTTTGGCGCTGCGGGTATCACTGTATTCATGGGGATTTCCCGGCAAGAGGTGGCAGTTTTCGGGGGTGTCTCCACAGGCGCACCTGACGATTCGTGAGGCGGCGCACAAGTGCGCTGGCGCGACGGGGAATAGCGTTTGCTGACATCGACAGCAGCCCTGGGGGATTGTTGC
>JBFHRO010000270.1:0-4197 GCA_041591635.1 Oleiphilaceae bacterium
GAGGCTAAAAAGCTGTGAAGCTTCTGATGAGAGAGACTAACGTGAATCTTGCGATTCGTTAATAATGATAATGATTCGCATTTACTGTGTCAACTGCCATTGATAATGAATCGCTTCTTCGTTGCGGCCTGCGTCGAAGATCCGCGCGCCTGTTCGGTGGCTAATCCTGTTTGTGTAACCATCTGTTACATGGCTTTCGTAGTGGTTGAATCAGGGGCGTGCTATAGTCTCGCCCGTTTTTTATGGTGCAGAGAACTCATGGAGGCCCCCGCATGACCTTTGAGGAATTGATCAAATCACTGAATCCCGACGTTTATAGCAACCTCAAAACCGCCATCGAACTGGGCCGTTGGCCCGATGGCAGAAAGCTCTTGCAGGCGCAGCGAGAGTTGTGCATGGAGGCGGTTATCTATTACGAAAACCTGCATCAGATTGAGGAATCATTGCGCGTGGGCTTCATTGACCCCGGCACCAAGAAGGGCTCGGTTTGCGCTACCGATGATCATGACCATGATCATGATGAGGTGGCGGCAGTGAGACTGGTGCACTAACCCTTCGGGGTCTTTCCAGGCACAGATTCAATACGGCTACTACACTGACTACAGTCACCGATTCGGGCCGATACCCTTGGCCCGAATGTCTTTACTGTCATTTCTCATGCTTGTTCACGGATACTCGTAAGTTATGAAGGACACCCAACCTCGCAGCATTTACCTCAAGGACTACCTGCCACCGGCTTACCTGATAGAGAACGTGGAGCTTTGGTTTGATCTGTACGAGCAGGGGGCCAGAGTTCGCTCCCGGCTCGAAATAGTGCGCAATCCGCAGGCAAAGGGCCAGCCCAACATCCTGCAGCTTGATGGTGTGGATCTGGAGCTGCGGCACCTGGGTATTGATGGCAAGGCATTGGAACCGGGTACCTATGCGTTGGTGGACGAGGGGCTGCAGATCGCCGATGTTCCCGATACCTTTGTTCTGGAAGTGGAAACCTGGATCAAACCGCAGGAAAACACCTGTCTCGAAGGGCTCTACAAGAGCGCCGACATGTTTTGCACCCAGTGTGAAGCCCAGGGCTTCAGACGTATTACCTATTTTATCGATCGCCCCGATGTGATGAGCCGCTTCAAGACCACGATCACGGCCGACCAGGCAAGCTATCCCATCCTGTTGAGTAACGGTAACCCTACGGGGTCGGGCGTATTGGCCCAGGGCCGGCATTTTGTCACCTGGGAAGATCCGCATCGCAAGCCCTGCTACCTGTTTGCCCTGGTCGCCGGTGATCTGGTGACGGTTGAAGACAGGTTTGTCACCTGCTCCGGGCGCGAGGTTGCCTTGCGCATGTTTGTGGAGCCGCGCAACCGCGACAAGTGCGACTACGCACTGGCATCCCTGAAAAAGGCCATGACCTGGGATGAGCAGGTCTACGGCCGTGAATATGATCTGGACATCTTCATGATCGTCGCCGTGGACCATTTCAATATGGGCGCCATGGAAAACAAAGGGTTGAATATTTTTAACTCCTCGTGTGTGCTCGCCAAAGCTGAAACCGCCACCGATGCGGCATTTCAGCGTATTGAGGCGATTGTCGCCCACGAGTATTTTCACAACTGGTCGGGCAACCGGGTGACCTGCCGTGACTGGTTTCAGTTAAGCCTCAAGGAAGGCTTTACGGTGTTTCGTGATGCCGAATTCTCGGCCGATATGAATTCGCGGGCCGTCAAGCGGATCGAAGAGGTGAACCTGCTGCGAACTTCGCAATTTGCCGAAGATGCCAGCCCCATGGCCCACCCGGTACGCCCGCAATCCTTTATGGAAATATCCAACTTTTATACCCTGACGGTGTATGAAAAGGGCGCTGAAGTGGTGCGTATGATCCATACCTTGCTGGGGCCCGAGTTGTTCCGCAAAGGCAGCGATCTGTATTTTTCCCGCCACGATGGGCAAGCAGTGACGACCGACGACTTCGTTGCGGCCATGCAAGAGGCTTCGGGCATTGATCTTGACCAATTCAAACGCTGGTATGATCAGGCCGGAACGCCTGTGGTGACGGTGACGGATGACTATGACGCGCAAAACCAGTTATATCGTCTCACTATCAGGCAACACTGCCCGCCAACCCCCGGCCAGCCCGATAAGCTGCCGTTCCATATTCCCTTTGCTGTGGGTTTGCTTGATGTTCAGGGGCAGGATCTACCCTTGCAGCTTGACGGCGCAATCGCCAGTGACAGGCCTGCAACGCTCGTCCTCAATGTCACGGCAGCAGAGGAATGCTTTACATTCACCGGGGTACCTTGCCGGCCGGTACCTTCGCTGTTGCGAAATTTCTCGGCGCCCGTGCGGGTTAACTACGACTATTCCCAGGAGCAGCTGTCATTTCTGATGTCCCATGACAGTGATGGATTCAATCGCTGGGATGCAGGGCAACGCCTGGCCGTACTTGTGATGCAGGGCTTGATCAAGGATGTTCAGGGCGGCAATGAAAGGGTGCTGGCCCCAGCCTTTGCCACGGCCTTCGGGCGCCTGCTTGATGACCGGGTGATAGATCCGGCCTTGCTGGTGAAAATGCTGACCTTGCCCAGCGAAGCCTACCTGATCGAGCTGGCTCAGGTGGCAGACGTGGATGTGATCCACGAAGTACGAGAGTTCGTGCGCAACAGTTTAGCCGGTCTGTATCGCGATCAGCTTCACCGTTTGTATCAGGAGCATCACAGTGTCGCGCCCTATGCGCCGGTTGCCGCCGATATTGCCCGGCGTGCGCTCAAGAACACGGCGCTTGCCATGCTGCTTGCAGTGGGGGATGCAACGGCACTCGATTGGGCGACGGCCCAGTTCCGCGCCGCCACTAATATGACCGACCGGCATGCCGCCTTGGTGGCCATGGTGAATTCACCCTTTACTGCCCAGGCTGAAACGGCTCTGGCGGCTTTCTACGAGGAATGGCGTGCAAACCCTCAAGTGATTGAACAATGGCTGTCGATTCAGGCGGGCAGCTCGTCTTATGCCGATCTCGATCGCATTCGTGCGCTACTTCAGCATGAAGCCTTTGACATAAAAAACCCGAACAAGATCAGAAGTCTTGTGGGTGCCTTCTGCAACCAGAATTTTGTGCGGTTCCACCGTATCGACGGTTTGGGCTATGAGTTTCTTGCCGATTATATCCTGCTGCTGGATGCCAGAAATCCGCAAATTGCGTCCAGGTTGGCAACCCCGTTAATCCGTTGGCAAAAGTATGATCCAGCTCGCCAAACTAAAATGAAAGCTCAACTGCAACGCATACTGAGTGCGCCTGCACTGTCGAAAGATGTCTATGAAGTGGTCATGAAAGGCTTAAAGGGGTGAGGGAGCCCCCCGAGTAAGTTAGACAAACGGCGGATTTCTGCTAAAACTTTGAAGACGCAGAAAGTTTGTTTACCCGTTTGTTTCCAGGAGTGGGGGAAGATTGCACGGTGTGCGCGCTGTGCTACCCCAAATCGCAGTAATAAAATAACAAGCAAGCAATGCTCAATGGCAGTGACAGTATTTTTGTGTGTACCGAACCTTGTGCCAGTGACGAGTCTGGCCAGCGTGGGCCTTGCCCGACGTGATTAAACTGCTGATAAACGGGTATGTAAGGGTGTTTTCAGCGGGTGTCCAAAACGAATTCAAACAAATCTGATGTTTTTAAGGGACTTGATTATGCAGAAAAAGAGATTGCTGCTATGTAGTCTGGCAGTAACGGCGCTGTTTGCCGGTACGGTCGATGCAAAAGTATCGAAACAGGAGGCTGCAAAACTGGGGTCGGAACTGACACCGTTTGGCGCAATCAAGGAAGGCAATAAAGATGGCACCATTCCCAAATGGGATGGTGGTTTCAAAACGCCGCCTAAGGAGTATCAGCGGCCGGGTCAACACCATCCCGACCCGTTCAAGGCAGACAAGGTGAAATTCCGCACCTTGGAAGATGGCACCAAGGTGCGCATCTACAAGTCCACCGGCGAGATGATTGACGCCTGAGGCGAATGAACATGGCAAGAATGGATGAATTGTACCGGAACGAAGTGCGCGGCCGCCTGAAGGAGCGTATGTCCTATGGCAACGTGATGCAGGTGCCCCGGATCAGCAAAATCACGCTCAACATGGGTGTGGGCGAAGCGGCAGCCGATCGCAAGGCGATTGATGCGGCGGTCAACGATATGACGCTGATCAGCGGTCAGAAGC
>JBFHRO010000271.1:0-4196 GCA_041591635.1 Oleiphilaceae bacterium
CTGATGTGATTACGCGCACCGCGCCCATGCGTTCATTTTGAGTAAAGGATGAGTTGTTTTTATGAGAAGGAAACACCGCAAGCTTCATAGTGAGCCGGAGCTTGATATCACGGCATTTATGAATTTGATGATTGTGTTGGTGCCTGTGCTTTTGTTGAGCATGGTATTTGCCCAGACAAGCATTATCGAACTGAATTTTCCAACGGGTGAAAACCTTGCCGCGTCGTTGAATGATGAGTCGGTGCAGTTGCAGGTCACTATCCGCAAAGAGAAATTGCAGGTGTCCGATTCCAGGGGTGGGATGATCGGTGAAATTGCCGCCACAGACGGGATCCACGATGTAAGAGCGTTACGGGAAATGCTCAAGGCGATTAAAGCCCGATTGCCTGAAAAGAAGGATGTTGTCGTTCTGGTGGAAAAAAATACCGATTATCAAACGTTGGTCGCCATCATGGATGCGGTGCGTGCATTCCCTACCGTGGTTGCCGCCAGTCTGGTGTATGCCGAGCTCTTTCCTGAAATTTCGATCGGCGACGCTGAAGAGGGTAGCGATGCCCTGAGCACCCGGCCAGCGGGGGCGCTCTGATGAAGCTGTCTCGTCGCGCAAAACGCATGCAGCGTCACTACGGGCGCATGCATAAATCGGGTGGCTTGAACCTGGTTTCCTTGATGGATATTTTCACCATTTTGGTATTTTTCCTGATGGTGAACTCCTCTGATGTCAAAGTGCTCCAGCAGGACAAGTCGATCAAATTGCCGGTGTCCATTGCGGAGCAGCAACCGCGTGAAACCCTTACGGTAACGCTCAGTGGCAGAGACGTTCTGGTGCAGGGGCGTAAGGTTGCCAGCCTGGGCGATGAGCCGACTGCCGATATTCTTTCGGGTCTGAAGCAGGAACTGGATTATCAGGCCAAACGTAGCCTGCCTGTGGCGGGTAGTAGCGGTACGGAGCCGCTTGCGTTGGCGGTGACTATCGTGGGTGACCAGAAAGTTCCTTATTCGGATCTCAAGCGTGTTATGGCGAGTTGTATTGCGGCCGGTTACAGCAATATCGCGCTGGCTGTGAGCCGTTACTCCGAGAAGGAGGCCTGACATGGATGTGTCAAAAAGCTCGCCACGAGTAAAGCCCCAAAGCAGCAATAATGGCCTGATGTTGCCCTGGACCCGCATTCCCGAAGAAGCACAGCGCTTCAAGCGGATTTTGGGCGTGCTCGTGTTGGTGGCCACCCCCTTGGCCTTGTGGATACCGTCCATAGATTTGCCGCCACCCGATCGCTCCCAGTTGGAAGCACTGCCACCGCAGCTGGCAAAAGTTATATTGCAAAAAAAGGTAGAACCGCCACCACCGCCGCCGCCTGAACCGGTACCGGAAGAAAAACCGCCTGAGCCAAAGCCACCGGAGCCCAAGCCCGAAGAGCCGCCCAAGGTGGTTGAAAAACCCAAGGTGGAAATCAAGAAGGAACCGGAAAAGCCGAAAGAGAAAGCACCAGAAAAGCAGATTGAAAAGGCGCGTGAGGTTGCCAAGAAGAGCGGCTTGCTGGCGATGCAGGATGATCTCGCCGATATGCGGCAGATGATGGATTCTACCGCCGTGGCTGCGGCACCGCAGAAACGGGCAAAAACGCTGGCGGCGTCTGCGAGCGCGATTGATTCCGGCGCCGTGATGACCGGCAGTGGCGGTATTGCTGCCAGCGGCACCGGTCCGTCCGAAGCGGTGGTGCTGACGCAGCGTGAAGTCACGACACTTGTCCAGACCCAGGAGGACAAGGCGGTCGCCGAGGCCGTGGCCGTTGCCAAAAAGCCCTCGAAAGAGCGGGGCAGCGACAATGTTCGGCGCACAATGGACAAGAACAAATCAGCGTTGTACTCCATTTATAACCGCGAGCTGCGCAAGCACCCGGGGCTGGAAGGCAAGGTGGTGCTGGAGCTGACTATCGAGCCCTCGGGTGAGGTCTCCGAGTGCCGGGTGATTTCCTCAGACCTGCAGCACCCGGAGCTGGAGAGCAAGCTGGTCAGCCGGGTCAAGTTGATCAATTTTGGTGCTCTCAAGGTAGAGCGAAAGGTGGTCCGGTTGCCGATAGAGTTTTTCCCGGCGAACTAGTGTCCAGGTGCCGGTTTTGCCTTATCAATGCGTACAAAACGCCTGAGTCCGCCAGCGCAGCTTAAGGGTAGGCCTTTAAGCTGCTCCGGTCGCGGTTGCGCAAGGCGAACTTTGGGTTGACGCAGTTCATCTGTTGCTGCCGTTCACTTTGCGGTCGGAATGCTTCGTTATATCCTTGAGCCTCATGGTTTTTCCATGGCTAGGTTTGCCCAATGACAGGAGGAGAAGGAATGAACTCAGGTAGAGCGATAGTGGCGCTGATGTTGACCGGTGCTTTGACCGGGCCGGGGGCCGATGCCGCTTGTCGCGACACTGCGGGCATGAGCAGCCCGTTCTGGTTGTGCGACACAGCGCTGCCCAAAGTAGTCGAGACTGGCAGTGGTGAGTCGCGACTGGCAGCGGTTGCTGCGGCGCTGGCCTCTCTGGCACAGGCGCAACATTTCTCGGTTCGACCGCTTGATAGTAATGCAGCTGAAGGGGTGACCAAAACCTTGCTGTATCGCCAGTTTGGCCCGGTCGAGTTTCAGGGCATGATTACCAGCACTCCAGAGGATCAGGAACAGCCGGAACAGTTTCAATATGTCTACAAGGTCAGCCTTGAGACCGACCAATGCGAATTTGAATACAAACGACTGGTGGCGGTGGTGGCAGAGCGCGTGACCAAAAACAAGACCAGCATGAGGGTCGAGGGTTGCGGCACAGCCGAAGTATTGGCAGCGCTGGAAACCGGCGGTGTCACACTGCTTGATGAGCATTACGATAAGCCAAAGGGTGAAACTCTGGTGCTGATCGGCTATGAGCCTTAAGTTTCAGGCCGGTTTGGCGGATAATGGCGCCCCCTAATCGTTGCTATCTGGATCGTTCATGCAAGATTTGACTGAAATTCTCGCGTTTTTGCCCTGCCGCACGCCGGACCAGTGGGTGTCTAATGCCCTGGCGCACCAGCATATCCTGTTGATTGATCATGCCCATTGCGAAAAAAAGGCTGCAGCAACCGCGCTGAGTTTGATGCACCGTTATACCGAATGCCTCGATATCCAGAATAAAATGTCGCGTTTGGCCCGGGAGGAGTTACGTCATTATGAACAGGTGCTGGCGCTGTTAAAAAAACGCGGAATTGCGTTTGGCCCCCTGTCGGCATCGCGCTATGCCAGTGGCATGCGAGAGAAGGTTCGTGGCAACGAGCCGGGCAAGCTGGTGGATACCCTGATCGTCGGGGCATTTATTGAGGCCCGATCCTGTGAACGCTTCGCCAAACTGGCGCCCTTTCTGGATGCGCAGTTGCAGCATTTCTACCTATCGTTGCTCAAGTCGGAGGCCAGGCACTATCAGGACTATCTCCAGCTTGCCCAGCGCTACAGCGAATCCGACATAGCACCCAGAGTAGCCCTGTTTGCGCAGGTCGATCAGGCGCTTGTGGAAGCGTCCGATGACACCTTCCGGTTTCACAGCGGTCCGGTGCTTTAAGCCGGTGTGTGTCTGGCAGGCAGCGGCAGGGTGTGCAGGGTAAAGCGACCGTCTGCATCCAGCGCGCCGTACCAGCCTTGAGTATGCCAGTCCCCCAGTACAATACGTTCGCACGGGCCTTGTGACAGCATGAGCGAATGGATCGCGGGGCGATGGGTGTGGCCATGAATCAAGCGGGTGGCTTGCGCTTCTTGCATGGCCCGGACGACTTCGGATGGCACCACATCCATGAGCGCAGCCGGCTTGTTCTGGTTGCGATATCGACTGATGGCACGCAGCAGCCGGGCAATCATCCGGCGCAGAATCAGAGGCAGTTGCAGCAGGCGTTTCTGGCGTTTTGGATCACGTATTCGGGCTCGAAATCGCACATACTCCGCGTCGGCGCTGCAGAGGCTGTCACCGTGCATCAGCAGCGTTGGAATGCCACCGAGGATTTGTTGCTGCGGGTCTGGAATGAGCTTGACCCCCGCGCGGCGAGCAAAAGCGTCTCCCATCAGAAAGTCGCGATTGCCCGGCATGACGAAGATGTCTACCCCTTTGTCGCTCAACGCGCGCAAGCTGTGCTCAATGCGTTGTTGCAGCGGGCTGCTTTCGTCATCGCCAATCCAGGCTTCGAAGAAGTCGCCCA
>JBFHRO010000272.1:0-4177 GCA_041591635.1 Oleiphilaceae bacterium
GCATTTTGGCGACAGGCTTCCAGGCTGTTGTTGACCAGATTCATGCAGGCGCCGATCAAGGCCTCGCGGTTGCAGAGAATTTCCGCCCCATTGGACTGATCCAGCCAGCGAACACGGGCCCCGGCATTATCCAGCACGCCTTCAGCCGCCTGGCGCAACGCCTCGAGCAAGGCGCTGGCCGACACCTGTTCGGCCAGACGGGTTTCCCCTTTGGCAAAGATCAACATATCCCGCACCTGCTGCTCCAGATGCACCAGACGCGCCATTAATTTGTCGGCGCAGGCCATACGCACTTCGTCGGCCATGACGGGCTGCTTGAGATGCCCCGCGTACAGCATGGCCGTCGACAGCGGCGTGCGAATCTGATGCGCCAGCGAAGCCACCATCTTGCCCAACGATACCAGACGCTCGGAACGACTCACCTGGGCTTGCAGGGCGCGGGTTTCGGTCAGGTCCTTGAGCAGAATCAGCTGCCCCGGCCCGCCTTTCATGGAGCGGGTTTCAATGCTCACCCGGCGACCGTCCTTGAGCGACACTTCATGGCCATCGTCATGGCGCGGTGCAAAACAACGATCTATCACTTCTACCCAGCGTAACCCGACCAAGGGCTCGCCCAGCAAATCCAGGGCGGCGGGGTTGCATTCGGTAATCACGCCGCTGCCGTCGATGACCACTACGCCCGCAGGCAGAATCTCAAGCAAGGTCGACAGCCGGTCAGCAAGGCGCTCTTTTTCAAACAACTCCACCTGACGCTGTTTGACCTCGGAGTGCAGCTCACCGTTAAGCTGGGTCACCTTGCGTTCCAGGTTGCGATAGGATTGTGTCAGTTGTGCCGACATGCGGGTAAACAGATCCAGGGTTTCGGTGACCGCGGTGCCCTGATCCGGCACACTGGTCAGCGCCGAGCCCAGCAGGTTCTGGCCCCAGGACACGGCGCCGCCCGCCTTCTGGTAAAGCATGCTGTTGATCCCGGAGCTATTGATAGAAGTCGTGTGCAAACCCTCTTCGTGTGGCATCAGAGGCATGGCCGCGTTCTCCTGATAGTTCATATCGTCACCTTCGCATCCCCTTGCCGGGTTAAAGACAGCATCCGGGGCAAGGGGTATTTCTGACACTGAGTCCTGTTGCAGACACCAAAGCACAGCCTGTGCCACATCTACAACCCAATTAAATTTCAATGAGTTGCATCGCAATAGTCATACAACGGGAACGCACCGCGCCAAAAAACCATCGCCGGGTTCGGGTTTTTATCCGGGCTCCGGGAGTATTTGCCCCCGCCAGACCTCGACTGGCCAATCTTGAACTACACTCAGTGGCATAGACCTTCACGCTCATCTATTACAAGAGATCACGCCTGTGCTATCCGACCACAACGACAACCCCCTTGCCAAAGAAATGGATCAGCGGGTCCAGTCCGGGCAGCTGGAAATTCCCATGCTGCCGGATGTGGCCCAGAAAGTGCTCCGTATTACCAATGACCCCGACTCCGACGCCAATCAGCTGATGAAAGTCATCCAGGGCGATCAGGCGCTGGCCGCCCGGGTCATGCGCATTGCCAACTCGGCGGCCTACACGCCCAGCGCCTCCATTGTCTCACTGCAACAGGCCATCGCTCGCCTCGGAATGATGGTGATTCGCGACATCGCCCTGGCCACCTCACTCAATGCCCGCATGTTCAAGGCACCGGGCTACGAAGGTGAGATCGCCGCCATGTGGGAGCACGCCCTGACCTCGGCACTCTGGAGCAAGGAAATCGCCCGCAAGGCCCGCAAGAATGTCGAAGCCGCCTTTTTATGCGGGCTGCTGCATTCCATTGGCAAACCCATCATTTTGCAGGAAACCCTCGACAACGCCGCCAGCGATGACTACCAGGTGCCGCCTTCGGTGGTGATGGAAATCGTCGATGAACTCCATATCGACGCGGCACGCCTTGCGCTGCTGCACTGGAAGATGCCCGATCTGGTAGTAGACGCCGTTACCCATCAAAACGACTATGCCGATGCCGGCGTAGGTCAGGATCAGGCCAAGATCATCCGTGCGGCGCGCCTGTTTGCCGAGCACACTTTGCGCGGCGAACCCACCGAGGCCGAGCTTCTGACCCTGCCGGTGCTGGCAGATCTGAACCTGTACGAAAACGAAATCGCCGACCTTTACGCCATGAAAGACGCGGTAAAACAGGGGCTGGAGGCCATGCGGGTATGACCCACTATGATTTGATCGTCATTGGCAGCGGCCCGGCCGGCCAAAAAGCCGCAGTGCAAGCGGCCAAGGCCGGAAAAACGGTTGCCTTGATCGAGCGCGATGCGGTACTGGGAGGCGCCTGTGTCCACCGTGGCACCATTCCCAGCAAGACCCTGCGTGAGAACGCGTTGCGGGTCAACAACATGCGCAAAAACGCGGCCCTGTTCAATTTCAAGCTGGGCGAAGATCAGGAAATGGCCACCCTCATTCATCGCCTGGATGAAGTGCTGGCGGCTCACGATGCCTACATGACGCGCCAGATTTCGCGCAACAACATAGTGCGGATTCACGGCCGGGCAAAGTTCGTTGATACTCACCACCTGCAGGTAAACACGGTGCGCGGCGAAACCACCACCTTCTCGGCCGATCATTTCGTGATCGCCTCAGGCTCGTATCCGCGCAAGCCAGACAACATCCCCATTGATCATGAAAACGTCTTCGACAGCGATTCCATTCTCTCCATGCTGTATCTGCCCAAAAGCCTCACGGTGCTGGGCGGCGGTGTTATTGCCAGCGAGTACGCCTCGATTTTTCAGGCGCTGGGGGTCGAGGTCACCATGATTGACCGCTACCCACGGCCGCTGGGCTTCCTGGATCAGGATCTGACTGAAAACTTCGTCACCACCTTTGAATCCATGGGCGGCAGCTGGATTGGCAACGCGGTGGTCAAATCGGTCAGTTACGACGGTATCTCGGTGGTGTCCACCACGCTCGAGGACGGCCGGGTGATCAAGAGCCAGAAGCTCTTGTGCGCCGCCGGGCGACTGGCCAACGTCGACGAACTTTGCATCGGCAATGTCGGACTCAGCCTTGATGAGCGCGGCGTCATTCCGGTCGACAAGCACCTCCAAACCAAGGTGCCCAACATTTACGCCGCCGGCGACGTGATTGGCCCACCCTCGCTGGCCTCCGCGTCGATGGAACAGGGTCGCCGGGCAGCCTGCAATGCCATCGGCCTGGAAACCGGGGTCATGCCCGATACCATTCCCGTGGGTATCTACGGCATTCCCGAGCTGTCTTCGGTCGGGTTGAGTGAGCAGCAGGCCACCCAGAAATACGGCAGCGCCATCACCGGCAAGGCCCCTTTTGGTGAAATCGCCCGCGGCCTTATTTCCGGCAACGAAGACGGCATGCTCAAGCTCGTGTGTGATCCCGGCGGTAAAAAACTCCTGGGCGTGCAAATTGTGGGGGAAGGCGCCACCGAACTGATTCATATCGGGCAAATGGCGTTACTTGCCAATGCCGATGTCGATATTTTCGTCGAAAGCATCTTCAACTTCCCTACCCTTGCCGAAGCCTACCGGGTTGCCGCGTTGGCGGCGATCGGCAAACGCAACAAATTGGCCCAGCAATAACAGACATCCCCAGGGCGCTGCCACTGCTATTTGGCGGTGGTGGCACGCCCGGCAACAAAAATAAATCCCACGCACTGTTCATTTTTTCGCCATACTTAGCCTACGCCCTTGTGCCATTCTCTGGAGTTCGTTATGACTGTGGATGAATTATTCGACCGGCTATGGCGGCAGTATTGTGGCACCACCGCCACTGCAGCGCGGATTCACCAGCTGTTTATGGCCATGGATGGGCAGGTCGTCAACGATCATGTCGCGTTTCGCACCTTTGCCGACAGCCCCATCAGTCTTGCCAGAATTGAACCTGCCCTGTTAAGCCTTGGCTACCGCCAGGATCAGCACTATGCCTTCGCCGAAAAAAAACTGCGTGCCATCAGTTATTTGCCCGCACACAGCCATCAGCCCCGCATTTTTTTGAGTGAACTCGTGTGGCAGGAATTCTCGTCTGCCTTTAAGCGCGAAATCGCCGCCGTGATCGCGCAGATCCCGCCCGACCTGAAGGTAACACCGGCGCTTTTGTACAGCGGGCGTCTGTGGTCCTTACCCCGGCAGGCCAGTTATGAGCTACTGGCTCAAGAAAGCGA
>JBFHRO010000273.1:0-4166 GCA_041591635.1 Oleiphilaceae bacterium
CTGGAGTACAGGCTTGAGTGCGCCACCAGCCGGCTGGCTGGCAGTTGTGCAAGGGCGTGCAGCGCCTGTTGAATCTGCTGCGCGGGGTCGTTGAGGTTGCTTCCCAAACCTATATAGGCAGGGATCCAGCCCTGCTCTCTGCCGCTCATGACTTGCTGTTCCTCAGGTTCAGGATACCGGTGGTTTGCGCGGAGCCGCGCCGGGCTTGCGGCGTTTACGTGGACGCCGCTTGTTGGGTGCCTCTGTGTCAGCAGTTT
Organism: Oleiphilaceae bacterium; assembly: GCA_041591635.1. GTDB lineage: Bacteria > Pseudomonadota > Gammaproteobacteria > Pseudomonadales > Oleiphilaceae > JACKOD01. The sequence continues at coordinate 258 of JBFHRO010000273.1, forward strand.
TGGCCAGCTGATCGCGTTCGCCCTCGTTGGCTTCGAGGTAGCGGGTCCACCATTGGCCAAGGCCGTGCGTATCTTCACCGCTGGCTTCGCGCAGCAGGAGGAAGTCATAGCCCGCGCGAAATTTCGGGTGTTCCAGCAATTGTTCGGCTTTGCGCCCGTTGCGCTGGGGCAGGCGCAGTTGCAACTCCCAGATGTCTTTCATCGGCAGTGAGAAGCGCTTGGGTATGGCCGTAACATGGTTCTGTTGATGGGTGATTTCGTGTGCGGCCTGTTGCAAGGCAGGAAATGCGGGCAGGCCATTGCTCGCCAGTTCCTTCCATAGCCGGTTGAACGCCGGCCAGAGCATGGCAGCGTAAAGAAAGGCCGCGGTGACAGGTTTGTCTTGTGCGATGCGGCTGTCGGTGTTTTGCAAGGCTTCCCGAATCAGTGTGAGTGCGACCAGATCGTTTTGTTTCAAAATGGCGTCGGTGCCGGGAAACAGCTGCTCGAACAGGTTGTAGTGACGCAGCAGCTCAAAGGTTTTCAATCCGTGGCCGGCGAGAAACAGCTTCATGATTTCTTCAAACAGGCGTGCGGGCGGAATGTGGCTTAGCAGCGGCGCGAGTTCGGCAATGGGGCGCTCGGTGTCCTTGCTGATGCAAAAATCCAGCTTGGCGGCAAAGCGCACAGCCCGCAGCATTCTCACCGGGTCTTCCCGGTAGCGCGTATGCGGGTCGCCAATCAGGCGTATCTGGCGTGCTTTCAGGTCATTCAGGCCATCGGCATAGTCGTAAATGGCAAAATCCTTGACGCAGTAGTAAAGCGCATTGATGGAGAAATCCCGACGCAGTGCATCTTCTTCCATGGTGCCGTATACATTGTCACGCAACAGCATGCCATGTTCGCTGCTGGAACTTTGCTGTTCGCTAAGTAATTCGTCGTCCTTGTGCTGGCCGCGAAAGGTGGCCACTTCAATGACATCGCGCCCAAACAGAATGTGGACCAGCTTGAAGCGCCGCCCGATGAGGCGCGAGTTGCGAAACTGCTGGTGCACCTGCTCGGGAGTGGCCTCGGTGGCCACGTCGAAATCCTTGGGGGTCTGGCCAAGCAGCAAGTCGCGGACGCCGCCGCCAACAAGATAGGCTTTGTAACCGGCCTCATTGAGTTTGTAGAGTACCTTGAGTGCCGGTTGGCTGATGTTTTTGCGGGAGATGATGTGGCTGTCGCGAGAAATGATTTTCAGCTGATGCTGATGATTCGGTTTGGTCTTTGCCTTTTGGCCTGAAATCCGGCTCCACAGACCGCTGAGGAATCCTTGACGCATTACGCTCTATTGCCTCTGGTAAACACTTGCTGGCCGTGCTCCCTTGATGGATGAGGGGGGGGCACGCCTTGGGCTCGCTGTTGATGAATGGATGCTGTCACTTGACAGTGATTTGGTCGGGCTGAGTTTAACCCGTTGAAGCGCTTATGGCCATGAGGTTGATGAGCGTAAGTGTCCGGATTGAAATGGGGGTGATGATGAGGAAAAAGGTGGCGTGGGCTAATAAGTAAAGCAGGGAAAGCTGACGCTTCCCCGTACTGAGAAGTGATTATTGATTATTGTTTTTGTTTTATCCTTGTCCCCAACGGGTACCACCTTTGCGATGGCGTGATGCAAATGGAGCGCTTTGAAAACGTAGAGCGATAATCTGTACCTGTTTACCTCTTTGAATGTGTGCACTCGCTGCTTTTGCAGTTCTTATGCGATCATTCGGATACCAGGTCGTGATGTTTGTCGCTAAAAAGCTAAGTATTCAAAACAATCAATTCGCTGCTGCAGTGTCTTTTTTATTTTTATTTTTGGCTGAAGCCTTTCTGCTTTTTTATTTTTATTAATGCAGGTTGTGTGGATTTTTTGTTTTTGTTTTCGGGTTCACTTAAAGCATTGGTTGGGCCAGTTTTTTATAAACTAAGTTTAATCAAATGGTTATGTTTTTTTGTGGTTGCTTTGGGGTGACTTTAGTGGGGCCTGCCAGGGCCTTTGGGGGCGTGGGTTGGGCATTTGTGTGTCGGCGGGTAACAGTAGGTAACATATCGCCGTGACGCGATTGAATGACGTTGAGGGGGCGGGTATGGTGCCCCGCCTTTCTTTACTGGAGCTTCAGCCTTTCTTGCGCGGAATTCCCAAGCGTTGCCGGCGCTCCCACAGGCTCTTGCGACTGATGCCCAATTTTTGGGCAAGTTCGGTTTCACTCATTTTGTCCTGGTTTTCGAGCACAAAATGCTGGAAGTAGTCTTCCAGCGACAGATCTTTGGGTTTTTCCCGTGATGCGGGCGTCGTGTTGGTCTGATTTACCAGGCCGGCGGGAATCTGAATGTCGTCAATATCGTCTTCAATGTCGAGCAGGTCGCCTGTGATCAGGTTGTCGTCACAGAGAATAACGGCGCGCTCAATGGCATTTTCCAGTTCCCGTACGTTGCCGGGCCAGTCATGGTACTGAATGCGGTGCATGGCATCGGGCGACAAATGAAATTCCGTGGCACCCATTTTTTGACCCATTTTTTTGAGCAGGAGTTTGGCCAGGCCAAGGATGTCTTCGTCCCGGTCGCGCAGCGGCGGCAGCTTGAGTTGCATGACATTCAGGCGATAGTACAGGTCTTCGCGGAATTCGCCGGTTTTGGAGAGAGCGCGAAGATTGCGGTGTGTTGCGGCAATCAGGCGGATGTCGACCTTGCGCGACTGGGTGGAGCCCACGCGGCGGATTTCGCCTTCCTGCAGCACGCGCAGCAGGCGTGCCTGCGCTTCCAGTGGCAGCTCGCCGATTTCATCCAGAAACAGGGTACCACCGTCGGCGGCCTCGACGAGTCCGTTACGGGTGGTGACGGCGCCGGTAAAGGCGCCTTTTTCATGGCCAAACAGCTCGGATTCGATCAGGCTTTCGGGAATGGCGGCACAGTTAACGCAAATCAGTGGGTTGGTAGCGCGCAGGCTGAGCTGGTGCAGGGCGCGGGCGGCCAGTTCCTTGCCGGTGCCGGATTCGCCCTGAATCAGCACCGTGGTTTCGGTGGGCGCAACCTTGTTGATGAGTCTGAAGACCTTTTGCATGGCGTCGCACTTGCCATAGATGATGTCTTCTACCTTGACGTTGCCTGTGGCAACCGCTGTTTCGATGCTGGCGGCCGGCGGCTGGTTGCGTCGCAGGCGCTGCCGGTCAAGGATCAGGTTTACCGCGGCGAGCATCTCATCATGGTCAAAGGGTTTGGCGATATAGTCTACGGCGCCCATTTTCATGGCATCGACGGCCGACCTCAGACTGGCATAGCTGGTCATGATGAGAACCGGCGTGCTGGTGGCGAGGCTGATCAGGTCTGTGCCGGGGCGGCCCGGTAAACGCAGATCCGAAATGATCAGATCGAAGTTGGCCAGATTGTACTGATCCAGCGCTTCCTGTACCGATCCCGCGAGGCTGACCTGAAAGCGATGGTGCTGAAGCATTTTTTGTAGCGCGGAGCGGATGATCTCTTCGTCTTCCACAACGAGAATATGACTCATACCTGATTTGCCTGATTCACCTTAAGCCGGTTTAACGCGCCATCGAAACGGATTCTGGATGGCGCCTGAAATAGAGAGTGCTGCTTTTTTTGGGCAGTTAGCTTTGCCGATGATGCGCTATGTTACCACCGGTATCGGCTGGAGGTGCTACTTTTACGGATGATTCCTGACCTGGTTCACTTTGTGCGGGCAATGTAATGATGACCTGGGTGCCAAGATTTTTCTCCGGATTGGCCGGGCTGACCATGCGAATCTGGCCGTAATGCTCTTCAATGATGCTGTACACGAGCGATAGCCCCAGACCTGTGCCTTTATCCGGGTCTTTGGTGGTGTAGAAAGGTTCGAACACAATATCTATCTGGTCTTTGGAGATGCCGCAGCCTTCATCGGTGACC
>JBFHRO010000274.1:0-4162 GCA_041591635.1 Oleiphilaceae bacterium
ACCTTGTCGCCAATAACGGTGTTGAACTTGTTTACCCCATCGTAATTACAGGTAATAGTGCCGGCGCCAATGTTCACGTCGACGCCCAACTCAGCATCGCCCACGTAGCTCAAATGACTGATCTTGCTGCCCTTGCCTATCACGGATTTCTTGGTCTCAACAAAGTTTCCAATTTTGGCCTCATCGTGTACGTGAGTTCCTGGGCGAATTCTGGCAAAGGGCCCAATGCTGGTATTCGACCCCAGAATGGCACCTTCAATCACGCTACAGGCTTTTATCTCTGTGCCATCTCCAATGCTTGTGTCGGTAATAACACAGTTGGGCCCAATGGTCACACCATTACCCAATTGCACCTTGCCAGAAAAAACTGCGTTCACATCAATAAACACATCGCGTCCGACACTGACCTCGCCTCTTATATCAAGCCTTGCCGGATCAATAATCGTCGCCCCCTCAGCCATCAGGCGTTCGGCCTGGCACTTCTGAAACCAGCGCTCGAGGTGTGCAAGCTGTTGACGGTTATTGACACCCATCACCTCTTCCTCACAGCGAGGCTGCGTCACCTTCACCGCCATGCCTTCACTTACTGCCATTGCAATGATATCGGTGAGGTAGTACTCGCCCTGGGCATTGGTGTTCGAGAGCCGCGGAAGCCACTGCTTCAGCTTGTTTGAAGATACTGCCATGATGCCGGTATTGATTTCCTTTATCCGTTGCTCCGCTTCGCTTGCGTCTTTTTGCTCAACGATACGCTCGACAAGACCGGCTGCATTACGAACTATCCGTCCATAGCCTGTTGGATTATCCAGCGCGACTGTCAACAACGCCAGGGTGGTGGTATCAACATCCGCCAGAAGTGCCTTGAGCGTTTGAGTGGCAATCAGTGGCACATCGCCGTAGAGAATCAATACTGAAACGTCATCAGGCACTTCCGCCATGGCTTGTGCGACAGCATGGCCTGTACCCAGTTGTTGCTCCTGGAGCGCCCAATGCACGGGCGTGGTGGCCAGCGAGTTGCGGACCAACTCGGCACCGTGCCCAACAACAATATGCAAGCCATTGGCATCAAGGGCTGTGGCACTGTCGATTACATGGTGAAGAAGCGGTTTTCCGGCGAGGGTATGCAGTACTTTTGGAAGGCTGGATTTCATTCTCGAGCCTTGCCCTGCAGCAAGAATAACAACATGCACACTCATGATTTACGCACACCTCAAAGATTAAACGCCAATGACAAACGACCGGGCACATTCTAGCAAAAAAAAAGGACGGTAATGCTACCGCCCTTTTTCGACCTGTTTGCGCTTACTGTTAACGATGCAGTTTCTGCCGCAGCTGCTGGATGGTTCTCAACTGCGCCGCTGCCTCGGCCAACTGGGCGGCCGCCTTCGAATAATCGAAGTCGCCACTTTGATTCGCAAGTGCTTTTTCTGCTTCTTTCTTTGCTTCCAACGCGGCGGCTTCATCCATATCGGAGGCACGAAGCGCCGAATCGGACAAGATAGTCACGATTTTCGGCTGGACCTCCAAAAAGCCACCAGACACATAGAAAACCTCCTCATCACCGCCCTGCTTTACTACTCGAACAGGGCCGGGTTTAAGCGAGGTAAGCAAAGGGGCATGGCCAGGAGCCACACCCAAATCGCCTTCCAGACCGGCAGCCACAACCAGCTCCACCAATCCGGAAAAGATTTCCTCTTCAGCACTTACAATATCGCAATGCACGGTGATTCCCATATGCTTTGCCTCTTATCCGTTGTGGATAATCATTTCATTTTCTTGGCTTTTTCTATGGCTTCGTCGATTGATCCCACCATATAGAAGGCCTGCTCGGGCATGTCATCGTACTCACCTGCCAGAATTCCCTTGAAGCCGCGAATCGTATCTTTCAGCGATACATATTTTCCGGGTGAACCGGTAAATACTTCGGCAACGTGGAACGGCTGAGACAGGAAGCGCTCAATCCGGCGTGCACGATAAACTGTCTGCTTGTCTTCTTCCGACAGTTCGTCCATCCCCAAAATCGCGATAATGTCCTTAAGCTCCTTGAAGCGCTGCAACACGGTTTGTACGCCGCGCGCCACTTCGTAATGCTCCTGGCCAATAATCAGCGGATCAAGCTGACGGCTGGTAGAATCCAGCGGATCGATTGCAGGGTAAATACCTTTGGCGGCAATATCCCGGCTCAATACCACAGTCGCATCAAGGTGCGAGAAGGTTGTCGCCGGTGATGGGTCGGTCAAGTCGTCCGCCGGTACATAGACCGCCTGAATCGAGGTGATAGAGCCAACTTTGGTTGAGGTAATACGCTCTTGCAACACGCCCATTTCTTCGGCCAGTGTTGGCTGGTAACCTACGGCTGACGGCATCCGGCCCAACAAGGCCGACACTTCGGTTCCTGCCAGGGTATAACGATAGATGTTGTCAACGAACAGCAGAACATCACGGCCTTCATCACGGAATTTTTCCGCGATGGTCAGCCCGGTCAAAGCAACGCGCAAACGGTTTCCGGGAGGCTCGTTCATCTGCCCATAAACCATCGCTACCTTGTCGAGAACGTTTGATTCCTTCATTTCGTGATAGAAGTCATTACCTTCACGAGTCCGCTCACCGACACCGGCAAACACCGACAAGCCTGAGTGGGCTTTGGCGATGTTGTTGATCAGTTCCATCATGTTAACGGTCTTGCCTACACCGGCACCACCGAACAATCCAACCTTACCACCCTTGGCGAAAGGACAAACCAGGTCGATAACCTTAATGCCTGTTTCCAGCAGTTCCGATGATGCTGCCTGATCGGCATAGCCTGGCGCCTTGCGATGAATAGGCATTTGCTCCTGTTCACCAATCGGGCCGGCTTCATCAATCGGATTGCCCAGGACATCCATAATACGTCCCAGTGTTTCACGACCTACGGGTACAGAAATTGGTGCGTGGGTATTGGCAACATCCAAACCACGCTTCAAGCCTTCGGTACTTCCCATGGCGATGGTACGAACTACGCCATCACCTAATTGCTGCTGAACTTCCAGCGTTGTAACACCGCCTTCCACCTTCAGCGCATCATAAACCTTGGGTACAGATTCCCGTGGGAACTCCACGTCAATTACCGCACCAATGATTTGAACGATACGTCCGCTACTCATGCTCGGTTCCTCGTTAAACTAAATTCCGGTCTGCCACTTATACCGCTGCTGCACCACTTACGATCTCGGAGATTTCCTGCGTGATCGCGGCCTGACGAGCCTTGTTATAGGCAAGTTTGAGCTCTTTGATGATACCTTTCGCGTTGTCTGTTGCGGATTTCATTGCCATCATACGAGCCGCTTGCTCGCAGGCGACGTTTTCAACAACACCCTGATAAACCTGAGATTCCACATATCTGGTCAGCAAGCCATCCAATAACTGTTTGGCATCTGGCTCATACAGGTAATCCCAGTGGTGCTTGAGTTCATTATCTTCTGCGGCTTCAAGCGGCAAAAGCTGAGCAACGACTGGCTGTTGCGTCATGGTATTGATAAAGCGGTTATGCACAACATAAAGTCTGTCGATTTTTCCGTTATCGAAATTGTCCAGCATCACCTTCACGGAGCCAATCAGCTTATGTGCCGACGGTTCATCGCCAAGATGAGTCAATGCTGCGACAACCTTACCACCATAGTTACGGAAAAAACTTACCGACTTCTGGCCTACTGCACACACATCGATGTCAACACCCTTGCCGTTCCACTCCCTCATGCTTTGCACAGTACGCTTGAACATATTGACGTTCAATCCTCCGCACAAGCCGCGATCAGTAGAAACAACGATATAGCCAACTCGCTTTACTTCTCGTTCTTGCAGATACAAGTGCTTGTATTCCGGATTTGCATTTGCAAGGTGGCTGATTACCGAGCGGATTTTGTCCGCGTAGGGGCGACCTCGTTTCATGCGGTCCTGAGCTTTGCGCATCTTGCTCGCCGCCACCATTTCCATGGCTTTGGTGATTTTCTGCGTGCTCTGAATACTTGCAATCTGATTTCGTATTTCTTTTCCGACGGCCATAGGGTCACTGCCTTTGCGTTGTACTCAATTCAAATGTTGCTCATTCCCAAAGAAAGGCCTGTTAAACAGGCCTTCTCAGATGGTTTTACCAGGTTTGAGTCGCTTTGAATTTCTGTATTGC
>JBFHRO010000275.1:0-4160 GCA_041591635.1 Oleiphilaceae bacterium
CAAAGTCTTTGGGGTCAGTTTGCAAAAACGGTTTGATATAGCGGATCGCCTTTATCTGGCGACGGAGAATAATGAGGTCGCCTCGCAACACCTGAACCTTTTGCAGCATTTCGGCCACCGCAAGCTGATTTATACGGCGGATATGCTTGACCTTATTGATCAGCTCAACCAGCAAAGGCTCGTAGGTGCGCAACACAAGACGAACAATGTCCAGATTGGTTTCCACCAATCCCCGTATTTCTGGTGCGTCAATCAGCTCATGAAAAAACGACCAGAACTCATCGATAATCACGTCCGGAATCTCAACCGGACTGCGCGCAACCACCTGTTTTACCAGAAAGCGGATAAGGTTCTCTGTCGACTCTTCGTTCGGAATCAACCGATATTTTCGAAGATAGAGCGTGAAGGTACGCGAGTGTTCTGATAAGGGATGCTCATACAGCGCCTTAAACAAGGCATCCAGCTCGACCGCAAGATCGTCCCTGGTCACATCTCGATCTCGTACTAATAGCTGGGCCACTGGCAATAACGCGGCCGGCAGTTTAACCGTACTCCAGGCGAGTTCGCTGGCGCCTCGAATGACACTATCCGTTTTCTCCAGCAAAACCGGGAGATTGATTTCAATAATTTTTTTCGGATCTTGCCCACTCATAACCTGGCGTTGCTCTTCTTAAACATGCAAATCATTCGATCCCTGATTCAACAGGATTCCCATTCTAATACTGGATCGCGGCTATATCAGCCACTATTGTGGACCTATTTACGGCATTTCAGATAAATCACATTATAATCAATGCATTGCCTATGAAAGAGAAACTCTCGCATGTCAGCACAACCACAGCCGCTGCAAATTCTGTACCTCGATGAACATCTCGTCGCCATCAACAAACCTTCCGGGTTATTGGTACACCGCAGCCCTGTGGATCGGCACGAAGAACGCTTCGCCTTGCAATTGACGCGAGATCAGTTGAACCAGCGAGTCTATCCTGTCCATCGGCTCGACAAACCAACGTCGGGCGTATTGCTGTTTGCCCTCAACCCCGAAGTAGCAAAATCGCTGGCACAGCAATTCGAATCCAGCCAAGTACGAAAACAGTATCTGGCAATTACTAGAGGCTATGTGCCACTGGGGGGCATCATTGATCATCCGATCAATCAAGCCATCATGTTTAAACACGAAAAAAAACTGAGAGAGCGCATGACTCCGCAAACGGCAGTGACATTTTTTCACAGACTGGCACTCACCGAACAGCCTTGGCCAAGCAGCAAGCATATCACCTCAAGGTACAGTCTCGTAGCGCTTTATCCGAAAACCGGCCGGCAACACCAACTGCGCAGGCACATGAAACATATCAGCCACCCAATTATCGGCGATACGCGCTATGGCAAAAGCGAGCACAACAAACTCTTTATTGAAAACACGGGTAGCAGACGCCTGTTATTGGCGGCAACCCAACTCAAGCTCTGGCACCCGCTAACCGGTGCTGACTTGACAATAGAGGCCCCCCTGCAAGACGCATTTCTTGATGTTATACGTCAATTTGGCTGGGAAGCATGCCTTCCCTTACACTCTCGCATCTCGAAAACTTCTATGGGTGATAACCAAAGCACAACGCGTTGATTGCGACACAGTTGCAGAGATCAGGCTATGCAGAAGACATCTCGTCAAGTTCATACACCATGGTTTCATTTTCCATTTGTGCCAAATAATTCGAAATTCTTACCAGTGGTGGAAGAGAATAATCAGGATCAGTTAGTCGACACATGCTTTTCACCGCATCGATACAGTCATTAAGGGCTACCGTTAAACACCTCCCCCCCGTCAGCAGGTCGTTCCCACAATCTATGATTAAAGGAATTCCGTCCTGCTCCTGCAAGTAATCAAGGTTTTTTAGCCATTTCGCTAGCGAACCATCCAAAATCCCGGATGTCGTTATGAAGTACCACAGCCTGTGTATCATCCGTCTTACCATCTCGGTCGATGGTGACACTGGTAACAGCTGTGCGTCACCGGATATTTTTAGCAGCACACTCCATCGCACTCGTTCGCGTTCAATCTGATCCAGCACTCGACGAATATCCTTCGCGCTCATCAGTTCCGTCTTTTCCTCTTTCACGCCAAACTGCTTTAACAAGCAAATAATGGCGCGTATTACCGATTTGAAATAAACGCCACTATCGACTTTGAGATTCCAGATAAGTGCCTCAATATTCACCTGCTCAATTTTTGGGACCAGAAAAATCCGCGACACCTGATTTGCCATTACAAGAATCTGGACTGGCACAATCATTTCCCGCTCAGTAATGCCATCAGGAAACCCAGTACCATCGAAACACTCGTGGTGATGGCGAACAAGCATTCCAATGTCCTTAGGCAGCCCCTTTATGTTAGCCAACACGCTCGCCGCAATCTGCGGATGTTCATCTGAATCCACATCAACCGAAGACTTTTGTTTGTTTCGAGCCAGATGTCTGAAGTTGTAAATACCCAGATCCTGAAAAAGTCCCGCAGCGAACAGGCACTTTACCCAATGCTGGTCAAGATCCAGCGAAGTCGCAACTAACGCTGACAGTAACCCGCATAGAATACCGTTCTGGTAGGTTTCAAACGCCACATTTCTGGTAACGGTCAAACCAGCCAATACCGTCGGCGGGAAAGTGCCCGCAAGACACAAGCCTGCCAAATCAAGCGACTTCGCAGGCACCCTTATATCTAATACCGGCACAAGCATCTCAACCAACTCGTTAATATCGTCCACAACCTGGTCAGTACCTAGTACAAATACTGGCAACATAAGCCTTGCAAGCTCCCATAGTGAAAACGAGATTCAGAGGCAACTCCTAGCTTCAAATAACAAATTGCACCAGGTTTCGCTAGAATCACACTCGGCTCACTTAAACATAGTCAAACAGCGTCTTCTTGTTGAGGCGAAAACCACTAAGGATCAAGATATGAAAGTCTTAGTAACAGGGGCAAACGGACACATAGGCGCAAATGTCGTGCGAGCGCTGCTCGCCAAACAACATGAAGTGGTCGCATTCGTTCGGCCTTCCGCCGATCTACAAGGCCTTGCAGGCCTTGATGTTACCTATGCATACGGGGATGTCTTGCAGCCCGATACTCTTGCTAATGCAACCCAAGGTTGTGACGCAATAATTCATCTTGCCGCGGTATATAAAACCATTGCAAAAACCGCCGAAGAAATAGTGACCCCTGCCGTCGAGGGCGCCAAGAATATTTTTGCCGCCGCCCATAACGCTGGAATAAAACGCATTGTCTACACAAGTTCCATCGCTTCAGTTGGTTTTTCTTATGACCGCAATGTGCTCAGAACAGGAAATGACTGGAATACCGATCCACAAAACCCGTACTACATAGCTAAGACCCAAAGCGAACGATCGGCCCAGGATTTGGCCCGAAAATACAATATTCACCTCGTCGTTATTTGTCCTGCCATTGTTCTTGGCCCCTTCGACTACCGAGTCACCCCATCGAACCAGCTAGTAAGAGACTGGATCAATGGAAAAGGACAGACCTACCGCGGAGGCATCAATATCGTCGACGTCAGAGACGTGGCTGATGCTCATGTCAGTGCACTGACCCATGGAGAAAACTGCCATCGCTACATCGTTGGTGGCGAAAATATTGAAGTCAAGAATCTTGGAAAAATCATCCAGCAGCTAACCGATATAAAGCCCATTTACTTGCCGACTGGCCGAAAGACAACCCTTGTCGCTGCCAGAATCATCGAATACGTTTGCCGCTTGCTAAGAGTCAACCCACCCTTTACTTATGATTTAGCGTACGAAGTCGTAGAACGCTTTGCCTATTACGACTGTTCAGACACCGTTCGTGATTTGCATCTAAATGCCAGAGATGCCGAACAAACATTAAGAGATTGTGTGCATTGGTTGATCAACATTAATCAGTTTAATCCCGAGTTAACAAAAAAACTAACGCGAAAACTATCCGTTTGATCAGCAAGAGCGGCACCCACTCTGGGCCGGGTGCCGCACAAGTTTTCAAGAATTGATCAAACGAAAAAACCCCGGCAGATGAGTGCCGGGGTTTTGGATAGATGCCTGACGATGACCTACTCTCACATGGGGAGACCCCACACTACCATCGGCGCTGGACCGTTTCACGACTGAGTTCGGGA
>JBFHRO010000276.1:0-4138 GCA_041591635.1 Oleiphilaceae bacterium
CTAACAGTTGCTCGTCAAGCGTGTGCTTCAAAATACAATCTCACATCAAAGGGTTTTAATCTGCGGATTCGATTATAGCACCGCCCAAACAACGATCGCCGTCATAAAACACGATTGACTGCCCAGGCGTGACGGCTCGTTGAGGCTCGCCAAAGCGAACGCTCATACAGGCGTTTTCGTAGTTGACAGTACAAGTTTGTTCGGGCTGGCGGTAGCGGGTTTTCGCTTTACAAGTAAAAGTCGTCATCGGGCCCTCTGGATCTATCCAGTCGATGTGCCGGGCTTGAAGCCTCTGTGCGTAGAGCCAGGGGTGTTGGTTGCCCTGCGCGACTACAAGGACGTTTCGTGCTAGATCTTTCTTCACCACGTACCAGGGCTTGTCATCAAAATCCTTGAGTCCTCCGATCCCCAGTCCTTCACGCTGGCCAATCGTGTGATACATCAGTCCCTGATGGCGCCCAATACGATGCCCTTCGGGTGTTTCAATGGCGCCGGGCTGGGCGGGCAAATAGTTCTTGAGAAAATCCCGGAACTTGCGTTCACCGATAAAGCAGATGCCGGTGCTGTCCTTTTTGTCGTGGGTGATGAGGCCATGCGTTTGCGCCAGGGCACGCACCTGGGCCTTTGGCAAGCCACCCACAGGAAAGAGGGTTCTGGCGAGTTTATCCTGCGTTACCGCATATAAGAAATAGGTTTGATCCTTGTTTTGGTCGACGCCTTTTATTAGCCAGGTCTTGTCTTCGACAGTCTTCGTGCGTACGTAGTGTCCTGTGGCAATATAATCTGCCCCTAGCAGGGTTGCGTAATCAAGGAAGGCTTTAAACTTGATTTCCTTGTTGCACAAAATATCCGGATTTGGGGTTCGGCCTGCACGGTATTCCGACAAAAAGTGTTCAAATACCCGATCCCAGTACTCCGCCGCAAAACTCGCGGTATGCAACTTGATTCCCAGTGTGTCGCATACAGTCTGTGCGTCGGCGAGATCTTGCATTGCAGTGCAGGCATCCGTTCCGTCGTCCTCATCCCAGTTTTTCATGAAAAGCCCTTCCACTTTGTATCCCTGTTGCTTGAGCAACAAAGCAGATACCGAAGAGTCCACACCACCGGACATGCCCACAATAACGTGGGTTTGACTGTTTAGTTTCATTGCAAGCTGCTCTTTGGGATGCGAAAAGCCGCCAATTTTACATCATTTATGGCAGTAGGGGCGAGGTGACTAATCTCTTGGTCAGAAGCACTCAGTGATGCTGTCAAGCGGGAAGAAACGATTTCTCAGGTAGTCGTCAATGCAACGGATTACCAGCGGACTGCGCATGGCAGTGCGCCGAGCGGTGATCTCATCGTAAGTAAGCCAGTGCGCTGCAATGATTCCTTCATCCAGTGGGGATCGCAGGTTTTCAACGGAAGAGGCGGCAAAGCAAAAGCGGTAGTATATCTGCTGATTGGATTGTGCCTTGTAGGTGTAAATTCCCAAAAAATGCGACAACGTCACCAGCCAGCCTGTTTCCTCCCGGGTTTCACGTAACGCGGCACTAAAGATGGATTCACCTTCTTCAATATGCCCAGCCGGTTGATTAAAAAGAGTTTGACCATTAATGCGCTCTTCAACGATCAGAAAGCGGTTGTTTTGGTGCACAACGGTGGCGACAGTGGCGTGCGGTTTCCAGATCATGAAGGTGTCCGGTTTTTCCCTGGTATCTGAGTTTTTGCGCCGCGAGTGTTAGATGTCCGCGCGCTCTTTGGGGGGGCGCCTAATCGCGTTATTAATGAATCAGGTATGAGGCGCTGTTCATGGCAGCCGGGCTTCAGATTACCCAAGGTCCACTCACCTATGGAGTAGCGTATCAGCCGCAATGTCGGGTAACCGACGGCGGCCGTCATGCGTCGGACTTGCCGGTTTTTTCCCTCATAAATGGTCAGTTTAAGCCAGGTCGTTGGGATTGAGGCACGAAAGCGCACCGGCGGATGACGTGGCCATAAGTCAGGTTCTGGAATCACTTCAACTTTGGCAGGTCGCGTTTTTCCGTCATTCAGTACGACACCTTGTCGGAGTTGCTCCAAAGCTTGCGGCTGAGGAATACCTTCGACCTGCACCAGATAGCATTTGGCTAGTTTGAATCTGGGGCTGCTGATCTGTGCCTGGAGTTGTCCGCAATCTGTCAGCAACAACAAGCCCTCAGAGTCGTAATCGAGTCGGCCAGCGGGATAGACGTTTTTTTCCGCAATGAAGTCGGCCAGTGTCAGGCGCGGCGAACCAGCGGAGCCAGAGCCCGCATCGGTAAACTGGGTAAGCACATGAAATGGCTTGTTAAAGAGAATAAGCTTGGCCATGCAGGGGGGGTCCGGTAAAAACACATGCAGCGGCATATCGAAAGCGGGGTTCTCGATCGAACCCTTGTCTCGTTGCCGCAATTACCCCGCCAAGCTGTTAGTCATGTACAGCCTTCCAGCCATTGCATGGTCAGGCGTATTCTTGCGCGAGAATTTTGCTGGATTCAGTTGTGCTTTTGGCAGTTGCCGTTGTCAGGGGTGAAATATTGACAGCGTGAATTCCCTTCGGGCCAGGCTGTTTTTCAAAAGTCACCTGTTGCCCGGCTTTAAGCGTTTTATAACCATCCATCTGTATTGTAGAGAAGTGTGCAAAGAGATCTTCCGTGCAGCCATCTTCAACAATAAAACCGTAACCCTTTGCATTGTTGAACCACTTGACAGTACCTTGAGGCATAATCGACTCCCTTGTCTCATTCCGATTGCCAAACAGAAGTAATAATTACTTCGTCTTATTTTTATCTGCGCCCCAAAAAAAGCCCTACTTTGGAGCGCAACCGTTAATTTTGACCATTGATTGGTCAGAGTCAAGCATTGTTCGCTAGTTTGATGCATTTCATCTGTGTATTATTTTGGAACTGAGTGGTTGCGCATAGAAATCTGCTGATGCGAACGCTGGAATAAATTCTTGCCGGAAAAAATATTATTGGGTCGATATGAGTAATTTAGAAAATGGTCTACTAATATTAAATCAGGGTGGTTCACAAGGTGCCGGTACGGAAGGGGGGGCGCTGGTTGCCCCGGCGAAGCCAGCGACCAGGAAGCCTTCAATGTACCAAGTGGTTATGTTGAATGACGACTACACCCCGATGGATTTTGTCGTAGAAGTGCTGAAAAGGTTTTTTGGCATGAACGAAGAGAAGGCGACCCAGGTAATGATGACGGTTCATACACAGGGCAAGGCCGTTTGTGGCATCTACACTCGCGATGTTGCCGAAACGAAGGCGGCGCAGGTCAATATCTACGCAGCCGAGTGCCAACATCCCTTACTGTGCGAGCTCGAAAAATTCGACTGATCTGAAGAACGCGTGATCGGTCACAAGATATTTTGCATGTTTCTGAGGTGAAAAATGCTGAGCAAAGACCTTGAGGTAACACTCAATGCGGCATTTCGTAGTGCAAGGGAGAAGCGCCACGAGTTTATGACAGTAGAGCATCTGCTGCTGGCGTTACTGGATAATGACGCAGCGGCCAAGGTTCTCAGCGCCTGTGCAGCCGACCTGCCAACGTTGAAGATGGAACTGACAGAGTTCGTTGATTCTACTACTCCACTCATTCCAAACTCGGACAAGGATCGGGAAACCCAGCCTACGCTTGGCTTTCAGCGCGTTCTGCAGCGTGCCGTGTTTCATGTGCAGTCTTCGGGCAAAAAAGAGGTGACAGGGGCAAACGTATTGGTTGCCATTTTCAGCGAACAGGAGAGTCAGGCGGTTTACGTCCTCAAAAAGCAGTCTGTGGCTCGAATCGATGTGGTGAATTACATTTCTCACGGCATTTCGAAGGTTCCCGGACAGCATGACCAGGAGCATCACCAGGAGCCCGAACACCAGGAAGAAGCTGTGACCGAAGAGAACTCAGGGTCCAATCCACTGGAAGCCTATGCAGCCAATCTCAATGATCTTGCGTTACTGGGCAAGATAGATCCTCTTATTGGAAGGGAGTCAGAGGTTGAGCGGGTTGTGAAGATTTTAGCCCGCCGCAGAAAAAATAATCCGCTGCTCGTTGGCGAAGCTGGTGTGGGAAAGACAGCCATCATTGAAGGGCTTGCGAAGCTCATTGTTGACGGTCAGGTTCCCGACATCATTGCGGA
>JBFHRO010000277.1:0-4132 GCA_041591635.1 Oleiphilaceae bacterium
AGTCCCGCGCGGTAAAGAGATAGAGCGACTTGCCATTGGGATCCCGAGCTACCCGCTCGCGGATGACGCTGATAAGGCCGTTGACCCCCTGACGCTGATACTGCTCCGCAAGCCCTATAATTTCGGCTTCGATGGTTTCATCGGTCTGTTCGGCCATATATCCGGCGGTCGCCCAGTAGATAAAGCCCAGCAAAATGAAAACCGAGATTGCAAACAGGGTCATATAGACCAGCGCCAACTGGAAGGTCGACGTGCGCAGCAGAACCATCAACCTCAAGCGTTGGCACTCAGCATATAGCCGGCACCGCGCACCGTTTGCAGCAGGGGCTTATCAAAGCCTTTGTCGATTTTCGAGCGCAAGCGGCTGATATGCACATCAATCACGTTGGTTTGTGGATCGAAGTGATAGTCCCACACCTGCTCCAGCAGCATGGTGCGCGTCACCACCTGATCCTGGTGCTTCATCAGGTATTCCAGCAACCGGAACTCGCGCGGTTGCAGGTCAATTTTCTGATCACCGCGTTTGACGCTACGCGACAGCAGATCCATGACCAGGTCATCGAGCTGCAACACCGTCACCTGTTCGCTTCTGACCCCCCCACGACGCATCAGCACTTCCATTCGCGCCAGCAGCTCGGCAAAGGAAAACGGCTTGGTAAGGTAATCATCACCGCCGCCCTTGAGCCCTTCAATGCGGTCATCTACGTCGCCCAGTGCACTGAGAATCAGCACCGGCGTCTGGTTTCCTGTGGCGCGAATCGCCTTGATAATGCTCAGGCCATCCATGCCCGGTAACATACGATCAACGATCATGAAGTCGTAAGGCTCGCTGGCGGCCATCACCAAGCCTTCTTTGCCATCGGCACAGTGATCGACTGAATGATCACACTCCTTCAGCCCTTTTATCAGATACGCCGCTACGTCCTTGTCGTCTTCGATTACAAGTATGCGCATAATTGCCTCTTGGGGGTTAGCATGTCAGGCCAGAGCCTGGCGCGTTTTCTTTATCAGGTCGTACGCCGCCTTGATTTCACGGGTCTTTTCAGTAGCAACCTGCATCATTTCTTCTGGCAAGCCTTTGGCCACCAGCTTGTCCGGATGGTGTTGATTCATCAGTCGCCGGTACGCGTTCTTGATCTCGGCATCGGATGCACTCCGGGCTACACCCAGTACCTCATACGCACACTGCAGGGCATCCTTGGGCGGCGGCTGATGCACGGCAAATCCACGCTGCGCCACCACCCGTACCAGAATTGCCTCAAAGGCCTTGACGCCAAAACCCAGTCGGGTGGCGACATCTCGCAGAATCTGCTGCTCACGATCATGCAGCTCACCATCTGCCAACGCCATGCCAATCTGGATTTCGACAAACAACTGCAGCAACGACCGGCTGTTTCGCGCCGCCAGCTTTAATTGATCCAGTAATTCTGCATAGGGGAAGTCCGTTTGCTTACCCTGATTGAACAGCCCGATAGCCACCCCGATTTGGTTGGCATCCAGCTGCATGAATCCCATCACCGACCGCGCCTGGGCGATTTCGGCCTCACTTACCCGCCCGTCTGCTTTGGCTATGTACCCCATGATGGCAAAAGTGGCGGTAAAGAACGCCGCCTGCCGCGGCTCGTTGCTTTCGTCCCCATCGGTGCCATGGTCAAGCCAGGCTCCATCGGTTTGGGCTTGAGTTTCAAAATGCGCCAGGCTCTTGTCGAAGGTGTGCCCCAGCGCCGCCCCCAGCAATGCTCCTACCGGGCCGCCCAAAACAAAACCGAACGCACCACCAAGGAGCTTACCCCACCAATTCATGACACCCACATCTGTTGCAAACGCTGCATTTTTCCTATCTCGCAATAATCAATAGCGCCCCTCAGATTACGTGAGCACCTGCAGGCGTCAAAGTTAAAACTTTGTAACGGCTTCAACAAGATAGCACAGCCTCTGGTATCTGTTTTAGCCAGCCAAGGCTTTGCAGGGTATCGCCGCGTGGCAAGTATTCGGCACTGGCCCAGCCTTCATAGCCCATGTCGTCCAGCGCGGCAAAAATGCGCGAAAAATTCAACTCTCCCGTACCGGGTTCATGCCGGCCTGGATTATCGGCAAACTGGATATGACCGATCCGGGACTGGAGTTGTTTTAGCCGTCGAATGATGTCACCTTCCATGATCTGCATGTGGTAGATGTCATATTGCAAGCGGATATTGGGCTCGTTTACCTGCTCCATCAGCCGGATCACCTTGTCACTGGTATCCAGTACAAAGCCGGGCATATCGACCCGGCTGTTAATGGCTTCCAGCATCAACGTCATGCCTTGTGCATTCAGTTGCCGGGCGGCATGGCGGACATTGTCACACAGGGTTTCCCAGGCAGCCTCGCCGCTCCACTGGGCCGGCTGGATGCCCGCCAGACAGTTGAGCTGCGTACAGCCCAGAATGCGCGCATAGCGAATCGCCCTTGTCACCCCTTCGCGAAACTCGTCCACTCTATCCGGATGAGACGCAATACCTCGCTCGCCGGTCGCCCAATTTCCTGCCGGCAAGTTGAACAACACCTGCGATAACTGATGCTGACGCAAAGCAGCAGCAATCTCCTGTGCGTCATAGGCGTATGGAAACAGGAACTCGACCCCCTTGAACCCCGCCTCGGCAGCCAGGGCGAATCGCTCGAGAAAATCCACATGGGTAAACAGCATGGTCAGGTTAGCGGCAAAACGGGGCATCGTTATCGTCCTTGTTGAGCCTGGCCTCGGGGAGGCACACCGGTGGGCTTGTCATTAAGCTGTGTGGCATTGAGTGCTTCCAGTTGCAACAGCAAGGCACTGTGATCTGCGTCCGCGCTGATGGTGTTAACCAGCGCTGCATACTCATCATACACGCGCTGGCACAAAGGCAGAGTGAGATTCTCGGCCCGGGCTTCGTCCAGAATCATGCGCAAATCCTTTAATTGCACTCGCGAGCGTGCGCCGGGCATGAAATTGCGATCAATCATTCTTTGGCCATGCAGCTCCAGAATCCGGCTTGATGCAAAACCTCCCATCAGCGCCGTCTTCACCGCCTCCGGGTTAGCCCCGCCTTTGGCGGCCAGCAACAGCGCCTCGGATACGGCACCAATAGTCACCCCGACAATGGCCTGATTGGCCAGCTTCGCCAGTTGACCGCTACCGGTGGGCCCTATCCAGGTGGTTTTTCCCAAGGCGCCCAGTATCGGCTGAGCCTCTTCGTAATCCTGCATTTCGCCACCCACCATGATGGACAAGGAGGCCTGCGCCGCCCCCAGGGTTCCTCCCGACACGGGGGCATCCAGGTAACGACAGTCTGCATCCCGAAGTTTCTGTGCGTGCTGGCGTGCTAGCGACGGTGGTATGGAACTCATGTCAATCACCAACGTGCCCGGCCGGCACGCCTCAACAACCTTGCGAGCAACCAATACCTCATCCACCACCGGACCATTTTCCAGCATCACGATGACACAGTCGGCATGATGTACGGCGGCAGACGGTGAGTCGGCAACTCGTGCCCGATCCGCAAACACCTGTGCCTTGGCGGTAGTGCGGTTCCACAGCGTAAGATGAAAGCCGGCCGCAATCAGGTTCTCCACCATGGGTGCGCCCATCAATCCGACCCCCAAAAAAGCGATGTTTTTCATACAGATTTTCCGCAACAAATCAAACACAAAAACAACCCTTGACATCCCTCCCACCACTAAACCGCAAGCGGTTCTAGTAGGGGATTCCTCCTGCGAGACGCTCATGTCCGAGCGCGAGAATGTTCTTTGCCGCATTAATATCGCGGTCGTGGTGCTCACCACAGATACCACATGTCCATTCTCTTATTCCAAGCCCTGCGATACCTTTCGGCCTCGGATCGGGCTTGGCGCCGCAACTCGAACAGGTTTGGGTGGTGTTGCTTTCATCGACGACGAGAAAAACACAACCTGCGTGAGCGCATTTATATTCCAACTGTGTTTTTAACATTCCCCAGCCTGCATCTAAAACAGACTTGGCCATTTTGGTTTTAGTAAGGCTTAGGGAGTTAACGTTACCGACAAAAATAGCCGCATTCTCATTAACGAGCTTACGACTGTATTTATGCAAATCATCTTTACGGCGATTTTTAATCTTAGCGTGTATCGCTTTGAT
>JBFHRO010000278.1:0-4054 GCA_041591635.1 Oleiphilaceae bacterium
ACCACACCAGAAGCATAACGAGTCGCATTGCCTACCAGATTTTGAATGGCACGATGAATGTAGCGGACTTCAATATCTGAAAGCTTCCACTGCTCGGAGTCTTCGGAATAAACGGCAAAAATGGTCATCCCCGGCTTGATGACCTGCTGCTCGCACACCACCTGCTCGACAATGGCCTTCACGTCCGCTTCCTGAAACGTGAGGATCGGCCCCCCCTGCTCCAGTCGGGCATAGGTGAGGATTTCATCAATCAATTCGTCCAGCTCCTGAATATCGGCATCAATACCCACAAGCTGTTTTTTGATGGATTTCTCGTCGAGACAATCCTCAATCATCTGCACACCAAAGCGTATTCGCGCCACCGGTGTGCGCAACTCATGAGAAACGGCATGGATCATTTCACGCTGAACCCCTACCAGGCGCTGTATGTGCTCCGCCATGGTATTAAAGGACGCACCAAGCCTGCCAATGGCATCCCCTTCTTCTATACCCACTCGCGCTCCCAGCTCTCCCCGCGCCAAACGGGTTGCCGCAGAATCAAGACGCCGCAAACGGGCATCAATGGACTCTACAAACCAGTAAAGTACGCCCCCAAGTGCAGCAATACTGATCAGCAAGACGAAAAACATCAACGGCAACGAAAAGGCATCAAAGGCGGGGCGAAATTCAACTTTCATCACAGTGCCATCCTGCAGAGGCACCAGTGCAGACACCTGAGACTCGTCACGCCCATTGAAGGCGCTGGCGTATAAGTAAGGAAACCCTTCCGCCAGCGGACCCAGCGAAACGGGACTGAAGTCATTCTCCCGCGCACTCGAGAGCTCTACTCCAAATCGTTGTGCCAAGCCGTCCAGTTCGACATCGTCTTCGCTATCCGGAAGAAGCGAAATAATAAGCACCGTCAGCCAGGCCACATCCCGATACGGACGCTCAGATCGCAACCGCCAGACATCCCCTTTTCGGTAAACAAACAGCTCTTTTACTCCACCCGCATCCCGAACCACCAGTTTGCCATGCTCCAATCTTAAGGTTTCGGCAGACGAAAAGGCCACCTCGCTGAGCCGCAATCGCTCAGGAATGGGAATCTGAACGCCCTTAGGCAACTGAACTGTCTCACTGAGCGCAAACGCGTGATCGTTGGTGGCAGCAAACCATTGCATAACGGGCGTTGAAATCTGTGTCAGGAAGTGTTCGTAGCGCACCACATTCACAAGATTGACCACCCAATAAGCGGAAAAACCCACTGCCATCAGTGACAGCAGCAGGTTTTTAAAAATGCGTACGAAATGCTTATTCACCCAAACACTCCAACAGCGCCGCTCACTACCAGGGCGGCTAAACTTCTTTCACGAACAAGTAGCCTTTGCTGCGAACCGTCTTGATTCGGCGAGGATGGACAGGATCATCGCCTATTTTTGGACGAATGCGAGAGACACGAACATCAATCGAGCGATCCTGCCCGTCATACTCGATGCCACGCAGTGCGGTAAAAATCTCTTCCCGACTCAGTACCTTCCCTGCATTGCTTGCCAGAAGCCAAAGCAAATCAAACTCGGCGCTCGTCAGCTCAATGCTTTCATCATCAAGCCAGGCTTCGCGCATGGAACTATCTACCACAAGATTATTGAACACCAGACGTACCGGCTGGTCAGACTCACCATCTCCGGTTGAAGGCAAGGCCATCTCATCATTGCGTTCCTTGATTCGCCGCAACAGTGCGCGAATTCGCGCCAGCAGCACCCGGGGCCGCACAGGTTTGGACATATAATCATCCGCCCCCATCTCAAGCCCCAGGACTTGATCAAGATCATCGGTTCTCGCCGTCAGCATCAGAATCGGCCCGTTGTAGTGAGGGCGAACCTTACGACAGATAGTCAACCCATCTTCCCCTGGCAGCATCAGATCAAGCACCACCAAATCGGGCTGCTCGCTCTTGATTCGCTCTACCGCTGCGCCCCCGTTGGGTTCCACGGCCACCAGCAACCCATTACTCTCAAGATACTCTCTTGTAAGATCGGCAAGTCGCTCATCGTCTTCAACAATCAATATACGCCAGGCTTCGTTCTGCTCTATGTTATCCATGTTCTTTTTTCTTGTATTGACAGATTACTCTTGCCACGGTTGCAACATTCGCTATACACAAAGGCATCGTGGATTCGGATTCCAGAAACAATCACTCACACTGTTTAGAAGTTTACATCAAACTTTCAAGCTAACCAGTGGAAAATACTAAAAGTTATGCGATAACACCCTATTCATTCAAAAAAAGAACACCAAAAAAAATGCCGCCTCTTGCGAGAGCGGCATCTGCCTGCCTACCTGAAACACTCAGTCAGAGCTTAGTGGGTCAAACGCCCTGAGCCATCAATTCAGAGACCAAAAGCTTCTGCATCAGTTTTTCTTTCAGCCCCTGTGGCTGCTCCATTTCCATTCTTTTAAGCAACGGCATCAAGCGTTCAGGTATGTCCTTGATCTTGATGGCAGCTAAAACGGCCTTGAACATCCCGCTGCGCGTTCCGGTTTTGGCCTTGAGTCCTTTGAGCGCCTTGCCAATCTTGAGCTCCTCAGGCGTGAAATCGCAACCAAAGGGGAAGGGATCAAAAAATCCTTTCGACTTGTACTTGTTATATACAGCCATCAAATGCTCTGGTGTGTTCTGGCGGTAAATGGCCGGCAACTCATAATCCGCAGGAATCTTGCCGACAGCTTTCGCCTGTGCGATCAAATCATCCTGAAAACGTGAATCGGCAATTTTGATTAGCTCAATAAATACATCCTTGTCTGCTTTTCCAAGCAAATCTGCCACGCCATACTCGGTCACCACTATATCCCTGAGGTGACGAGGAATCGTTATATGGCCATAATTCAACACAATATTCGACTTGACACCGTGCGCGGTTGAGCGGGTACTCTTGAGTTTGAGTACCGATCTGGCGTCATCCATTTCATGAGCCATTGCAACGAAATTGTATTGACCACCGACCCCACTAACCACCTTGCCGCTTTCCAGCCCATCGGATACTGCCGCACCATTTAACGTATACATCATGGTAGAGTTGATAAAACGGGCATCTTTACGCTGCGCCACTTTCAATTTCTGATCACCGTAGAAGTGATCGAACAGGTGATTGATAAAGCACACGCTGGTCATGCAGATTTTCTTGTTTTCCTCGGC
This sequence comes from Oleiphilaceae bacterium, assembly GCA_041591635.1. Classification (GTDB taxonomy): domain Bacteria; phylum Pseudomonadota; class Gammaproteobacteria; order Pseudomonadales; family Oleiphilaceae; genus JACKOD01. Next base: position 3,176 of record JBFHRO010000278.1, read on the forward strand.
AGAAAGTTCACGCAGCATTTTGTAGAACACTTGCGGGCCCAGGAAGAAACCGCCGTGCATCAGTATTCCGCCCTTTAACCTGTCGCCCAGCACAAACGCGGCGAGTTGCTTGCGGTTTTCCTCACTGCTCACATCAAGTCCAATCACCTTATCAGCGACAACCAACGTCCCGCCGCGATACTCCACCGTTGCCTTGAAGATGCCATATCGTTTCAGATACTCGACATCTCTGGGCTTAAGCGGGCTGGAAATAACGCCCTTCCCAAGCAGGGCATCAAGCATCGCAAGATTTACTTCACTGGTGATTTTTTCTTCATTAATCAAGGTTTGCAGATCAACATCGTCAAACACTTCACGCTTCAATATACCGGCACGATACAGGTACATAAAGCCGTCCACCATCATCTCACTGCAACCGTACAGGCCTTTTTCGAACCGGCCTCGCCCGCCTATTTCCCCAATTACCGGATATTTGGCATTCAACTGCAATTCATCCATCATTGCCTGATAGGCATCATTGTTTTCATGCCGCATTACTGTGCTGTAAACAAGAGCGCTTCCCAGCGATCCAATGCCCACCTGAAGCGTTCCTCCGTCCTTCAACAAGGTACTGGCGTTAAAGCCAATCATGTGATCTGCCGGCGTAATTGCCATATTGGGTGCGCCAAACAGCGGGTATTCATAGGCCGGATTGTCAATCAGCATGTCGAACTCTTCGCCCTCGACTTCGGCATGATTAACCATGAAAGGCAGGTTGTTATTCACTTCTCCTACAATGGCAATTTTCTTCCCCTTGGCTTCCAGCTCGCGCAAACGGGGTACCAAATCCAACGAGGTGTCGGGGTTACAACTCAGACTATAGGTCGTTCTTCCGTCGAG
>JBFHRO010000279.1:0-4029 GCA_041591635.1 Oleiphilaceae bacterium
CCTGCAACCCCTCGCCAGCGATGAAGACAGAGCCTCGTGGACCAAAAAGGTTCCCATAGTTCTTAGGCAAATCAAGAATGGATTGCAGGAGGTCTCTTACAGCCCGGAGCGCATCGATCAAATGCTTGATGAAATCAAAGCCTCTCTGGCCTTGGTATTTAGAAGCACTGAACGGCAGAGCAGTGCACACACTCACGAACCGCTGGCCGACGATACAAAGATGACAACTCCTGTCGACACAGAAATTGCACCCGACGAAGCCGCCTTTGTGCATCAGATTCAGAACATGGCCATCGGCCAGTGGGTTGAGTTTCATCTCCTCAATAACAACCAGTTTCGCTGTCGCCTGGCAACGCACATAGAAGAAGGAGACAGATATCTTTTCGTCAATCGAAGCGGCCTCAAGGTACTCGACAAAAGCGGTCTCGAACTAGCCAGAGAACTCAAAGCAAAGCGCCTGTCACTGATTTCCACCGAACCGGCAGTAGACCGAGCCATGCGCGGAATTCTGGCATCCCTGCGGCACACAACAGGCAAGCAAGCCTGATCTTCTGCTATCATCGCAGATCGAGTGCCATAAACTATTCGACACTCACTAGCCGGGCCTGCATCGACAATCCGCCCGAATCCGGTACCAGGAAGCAAGCACGTTTTTATGCTGGAAACCACTCATTCTGCGTCTGTGCGTCTGTTTCTGTGTGTTGGCATTGCGACTTTAGCGCATTTGGCAACGGGCATTTTGCTGCCTAAAAATCTCTCACTCCTACCCAAAAAGGTTTATCACAGCATTCCGGTTCAAATCGTTTTGCCGGCGCCTGCGGCAATGAACACTCAAGCCGCACCACGAGTCACCCCAGAATCTCAATCAGTCTCACCTGCAGCAATCACAACCACCTCTTCCTCATCGGTGACCACTGCCGAAAAACCATCTCAACCCCAGCCATCAAACCTGCCTCGCACCCCTGTTGCGCCACAAATCACGTCCCCTGTATTGCCGGACTTCCGCTCCCGGCTGACCAATACGTCAACCCCGAGCAGTGCGATGTCAGATTTTGCAGAATTATTCAAACGAAAAGCGGTGGTCGCCGAAAACGTTCAGATCTCGACCAACAATGAAAACCCGCTGGATAGCTACGAATTGCAATTACTTAAAAAGGTCGTGGAATCCCAATTTGGTAATAGGCTGTATCCGTTTCGCAGCATGACCGAACGACGTCAACTGACCATCGAAATACGGCTACTGAACAACGGACAGGTACTGAAGGCGACCATCATTCACAGTAGCGGCGATGCCCGTCTTGATGCGGCAGCCGTCACGGGAGCCTTGAATGCAAGCCCCTATCCGGAGCCGCCTGCGAAAGATGCTGAAAAAGACTTCCGATATCTCGTGCCCATTATCTATGAACCCGTAGACACCTGAAAAAACAGCATGAACAGCCGTAGCTGCTCATGCACCACTGATAATGATCAAGCTTCGGATTTCCCTACCGCCGCCTGAACCATTTGCTTGAGCTCACCGCTTTGATATAACTCGGTGACAATGTCACACCCGCCTACCAACTCACCTTTGATATAGAGTTGCGGATAGGTTGGCCAATTGGAGTAGGTCTTCAATTGCTCACGAATTTCCGGATTCTCCAGAATATTGACATAGGCAAAACGCTCACCGCAGGCCATGAGCGCCTGCACTGTGCGTGAAGAAAAGCCACACTGAGGCGCCTGCGGGGTGCCCTTCATGTACAGGATAATGTCGTTGCTTTCGAGTTGATTCTTGATGGTTTCAATGGTGTCCATGGGGCATCCTCACAAGACAAGCAGCTAATAAAAAGCACAATCAACCTGATCGAGATTGCACTTGCACTTAATTTGGGGGCTACATTCTAGCCTTTTTTACCAAATCCGACTACAGAACTTGGTTTTCATCCGCGCATTTTACCCCCCATCCTCCCCCTCCGGGGGTATTAATAGTCACAGTATCGCCGACAGACACTTGCGCATGATACTTGTCCGGCACTTGCTTGTGGTTGATTTGATTGCTTCCAGGACTTCCTCCCGCGGCCCCATTCAACCCCCAAGGAGCTGAGCGTCGTCGCTCGGTCAGCAAAGTAACGCTTGCTGGCGCCAGAAAGCGGAAGGTCTTTGTGACGCCATTTCCTCCGCGCCAACGCCCGCTTCCACCACTGCCCTCGCGCACCGCGTAGGACTCCACCACAACGGGATAATGGCTTTCCAGACTTTCCACCGGCGTATTCAATGTGTTAGTCATATGACACTGAATGGCGCTGGCCCCTTGATATCCCTGGCCTGCACCCGCACCACCGGCGACCGTCTCATAGTAATCCCAGCGCCCGTTTTCGGTTACGTGCCCCATAGCGAGATTGTTCATGGTGCCCTGACTGGCGGCAGGAATACGTTCCGGTATCGCCTGCGCCAGGGCCCCCAACACAAGGTCCACCAACCTCATGCTGGTTTCAACATTACCGGCCGCCACCGCGGCGGGAAAGGCTGCATTGATAAAACACCCCTCAGGCACCTTCAATTCAAGAAAGGCAAACAGATCAACGCTGTTCGGCGCATGTGCGGGCATCAGACAGCGAAACACATAAAACACCGCTGCAGCAGTCACACTGAGCGGGCAATTGATATTGCCTGCAACCTGGCTGGCAGTGCCGGTAAAATCGGCTATCACACGTGATTCGGTGATTTCCAGTCTCAGCCTTAGTTCAAGATCGCGCCCGCCCATACCGTCCGAATCCAGATGATCGGTAAAACAAAAAACACCTGATGGCAAAGAGGTCAGCAAGTTATGCGCAAAGCTTGCCGCGTAATTGTGCAAGGCGTTTATCGCGGACAAAAACTGTAACGATCCCAATGCTTGCGCCAGTGATGCGAGGCGCTGCGCGCCAACAAGATTGGCACTCACCTGCGCCTGAAAGTCGCCGGGAAGCTGCTCACGACCCACTGACGGATCACTGAGCAGCGAGAGCCGTTTGAGCATTCGCGAGTCGATGTTGCCAGCCCGAAACAAATAGTCAGGCGAAATCAACAAGCCTTCCTGATCGATATGACTACTGATCGGCATAGACCCCGGGGTTGATGCCCCTACGTTGGCATGATGCGCCCGGTTGGCAACGAAACCAATCCTCTGTCCGGCGCAAAAAACCGGCATGATCAGCGTAATATCAGGCAAATGCGTTCCCCCGAGGAAGGGATCGTTCAACACTATCATATCGCCTTCCTGCCAGGTAAACCGATCAGTGATGTCGCGCATGGCATACGCCATGCTGCCAAGATGCACAGGAATATGGGCGGCCTGGGCACACATCCTGCCCCTGTGATCAAACAATGCACAGGAAAAATCGAGACGATCCTTGATGTTGGGCGAAAACGCTGCCTTGCGCAAAACATGCCCCATATCTTCACAAATGGCGTCAACCCGACTGGCAAAAACGCTTAGTTCTATGACGTCCAAACCTGCTCTCCAAATAGCCTAGGCCGATATTACCTTGATCATTCACAACGTCTGCAAAATTCTACAAACATCCCGATATCTTGCCGTGAGTCAATCTCCCAACAAAGGCCACGCGGAGCCCCCGTCCGACGGAGTTGCCAAGAACCCAGTTTCTGGTTAGGATGACAGCAATTAAAGCTAGTCTGCCCTCGAATCCAGCATGACAGAATAGCTTACAGGCAGCAAACGCTGCCTTTTTGCGTTTAATGGAGGAATTACATGGCCGAACATCGCCTGATGAACACCTACGGACGATTTCCGATCGCATTTGAGCGTGGCGAAGGCTGCTGGTTGTTTGATACCGATGGTAACAAGTATTTTGACACTTTCAGCGGCATAGCGGTGTGCGGCCTCGGTCACTGTCATCACGCCGTAGTGGAGGCCATCACGGATCAGGCAGGCCGATTGATGCATTGCTCAAATCTGTATCAGATCCCACTGCAGCAAACACTGGCGCAGGAACTCGGTGCGGTAGCCGGTATGGATTCCGTTTTCTTTTGCAACTCTGGCGCAGAAGC
>JBFHRO010000280.1:0-3992 GCA_041591635.1 Oleiphilaceae bacterium
CTCATATTCGCATCCCACCCTGCCTTGGGGCATTTTAGCTGATCTTATGTCAACCGGGGTGGACACCAACTTGCTTCTCATCCAATCAGGAATAAGAGGCCGACCCTTTTTTTGCGAAGCGGCTAAGAAGGATGCAGCAGCGAGGCGGCCCAATCGGGCAAGGGCTCGGCTCCAGGAGTAATGCTTATGGCACCACCTCGTATCACGGCAACCACTTTAAAGGGATTGTCTGTCCTGGAGTTGTCGAGCAAATGAACCTGGTCACATAAAGGAATGGCTTTTTTGATATTTTCCAGAGTGCGCGGAATCCTGGAGTCGATCTTTTCGTCTGGAACAAAGTGCCCGCCTTCGACGACGCGCTGGCTGACACGGGCCTTGTTAAGCATGGCCGACGCCAGGTGGACGAATACCAGAATGACTTGGTAGCCGGCGGACTTCGCCCGCGCCACGAAATCTATCTTGGAGGGGTGAGAGAATACGGTTTCGAAGCAAAAACCGCGACGTTCGAGCAGGAGCTGGCCACGCAATTCCTCCGCGATTCGGGCGGCGACGTAACTATGCTGTTCCGGGGCATCGGGGTAGAGATTTTTGGCGATGAGATCCGCGTTAACAAAAGGAAACCCCAAAGGTTCCAGTCGGGTTTTATAGAAAGTACTTTTACCCGCGCCGTTGCCTCCGCAAAGTAGCCAGAGCTGAGGTTGCACCGAAGTCATGGCGTTATTTCCCGACAGGGATGAAAGTGCCGTTCTCGAACCGGCCGATCCTGATGGAACCGTCGAGCCCCACTTGTTCCAGCAAGCCAGTATGGTCTTTGGCCGCCTGATAGCGCACCGCACTGGTGGAAACTTGCTGCGTCAAGACGCCGCTTTCACGATCGCGCTCCAGGCTGGCAAACACGGTATCGGGGTCAATGGGGTCGATGATCACAGGTTCGACACGGAGCTTCACCAATCCGGACGTGACCGATGCGAGCGTGCAAGGGTCCAGTAGATTCGTAACAGAGCGGCCGATCGCCGCCCAGTACTCGATTTGCTCGGCGGTACTGCGATGAAAAATCTGCCCAGCCGTCGTGGCGGCCTCCATAAGGCCTGCCTCTAAACGAATGGGGGATGCCGATTTGGCCATAAGCGAACTCCGTGACATCGTGATGGACCTCGAAATCGAGTGTAGCAGAATGCTACGGTATCTTGCATGCTTTGCCGAAGTCGGCCGCGGCCAACCGGCAGGAAATTTCCCTTGAGCGAACACAGCGAACCACCGTACACCTTTATCCAGCACCGCCATCGGGTTGTTGGCCACCGGCGCCGGCACCTCGTCCAGGCTACCGAGCGGGTCGTTCGGATGGAGACTCATGAAGCTTGATGCCGGGAAATTTATGTGCGCGTTCGCTCCGATAGCGCCTTCCTCAGGCCTTGATCCTTACGGATTTTACCCGTATATTAATCCAGTCACCCGCTATCACAAAGGCGTAACGGTAAGATGAGCAAAGCACAGAGATACGAAATCCAGTGGGACGAGGATACCCGATTGCTGGCGGAACGGGCGGCGGCGGCGGCGGGTTACGCCAATGTCAAAGCCTACCTGACGCATCTTGTCCGTCAGGACGCCCCGAAAGTCCTGAGCGAATACGCCCAGATCAAGATGAGCCTGGAGAATTTCGAACGCTTCATGACCGCGTGTCAAACCGCACCGGCGCCCAGCGCCAGATTGCTGAAGGCTGCCCGAACCATCGCAGCGGAAGGTATCTGGATTGAAACAAAAAACTGAGTTTATCCCTCTCGACGCGAAGCAGGTGGATGTCAAGACTTTCGATTGCGGCAAGGAAGCCATCAATACCTATCTGAAACGGTTCGCCGCCAGGAACATGAGAATGGGACTGAGCGCCAGCTTCGTGCTGCCCTTTCGCCGCGACCAGGACGAGCCCGATGCGAAGCGTCACATAGCGGCTTATTACACCCTGGCGAATCAATCGGTCACACCCGAAAGCACCCCGATCAATAAATCCCTGCCGCGCTATCCCGCCCCCGTCATTCTGCTCGCCCGTCTGGGGGTGGATATTTCCTTTCAAGGGCAGGGATTGGGCGCCATTACACTGGTTTCGGCGCTGAAACACGCCTACGCTATCGCCAAGCATCCGAACGGCATTCCCTCCATCGGGGTGATTTTGGATGCGATGGATGATAACGCGCTGCAATTTTGCCGAGGCTTCGAGTTTTTTATCCCTTTTCCGGGCGATCCCATGCGCCTGTATGTACCGATCGATGCCATTGCGCTGTTGACGATTTGACGGTCTTACGCCACCTCGAACCCGACCACCACGCGCTTGTCCCGCGAAAACTCCACGCTGACCAGATGGATCGGTTGCTCCAGCGCGCGGTACTTGTCAGCGTAGCCCTTGTCCATAAGCTGGCGCAAAACCTTGCCCTCGGGTGCAAACTCCACCACTTTGAATTCGAACAGGTAGATATGGCCATTGAAGCGCACCGTCATATCGATACGGCCCTGATGAGTCGCGTCCTCCAGCACTATGTCCAGTCCCAGCGCCGCGAAGTGGCTATAGAACACGCTGGCGTAGTAGCCTTCATAGCGGCTGATGGGGGATGTATCTTACCCCATGATTTCGAGACGATGATCGATGATCGATCTCGGACCTATCCCAGACAGGCCCTTGATCCACTCTTGGCTGGTAACACCTCAATCGTGCCGGCTCTCTCCTTCATGGTTTATCCTCGCCATTCCCGGAGCGGCCGATGTCGGCTACTTGGTGACCAATATAAACTCGCTGGTTAAACCGGTACTCGTATCCTTCGCAATGAGTGTTCCGCCTACAAAATCAGCCGGTACCACGAAAGACGATTTGTCACTAGCTTCACGTTTCGGGGTAGGTTGTGTTCCTTGCACATCTTTAAAGCCCAGCTCCATATTAATGAGATTATTTCTGTCCCAGAGTAACTCCCCTTGTACCCTAATGGTGCTTCCCGCAACAACCAGCTGGTTACCATTGTCATTGACCGTACCGCCCGTAACGGTGGCAATGAGCTTAATGGAGGCATTAGTAAAGCTATCTGCATTGAATTTTTCAGAAATACTGGTGGCACAGCCACCCTGGCTGCTGGTTTCCTCGGTTGTACAAGGTGTATTGGTCACCAATGACAGTTCCAGCGTGTTGGAGCCCGAACGTTTTGGGCTAGTGTATAAAACCCGGTAGAAACCTTTCATTTGCTGTATGGCATTATCCTGCGCACTCTTCATTGCCAATTTAACACCGTCAATATCATCAATTGAAATAACACGACCTGCAATGTTTCCGGTAATGGTTTCGAGATCGGGAATTGATGGGTCTTTACCTATGGCGATGGCATAGAGATCCTTACGAACACCTGAGGCATTAACCATTTGAGATTCAATATCGGCAGGCGTCTTGTTGTCGCTGGTATGAATGCCATCGGTCAAGACAATGGCATAGCCGTACTCGGATTTATTCAGACCAAACTGCGTGCTCCATTGCTGCACCCCAGTTGTAACGGCACCCAGTAAATTGGTTGAACTCGCCCGATTAGTCAGGCTTATTTTGTCAATGGCGGCCACCAAGTTGGTAGCGCTGGTTGTAAAATCCGATATTTTGGTTATTTTGCTATCGAACGTATAAACGGCCACTTTCTGCCCAGAGGCCAGCGCACTGGTTCCATCTTCTTTTTGAACGATCGCCTTGGCCGCAGTTTTAATCTTCACAATGTCCGCATCAGACAAACTGGTACTGACGTCAAGCAGCAAAACCGTTTTGATGGTGAGGCCTTCAGTGTTGTTCCGGATGTAATAAAAGGATTCGCTGCTTAATGCCTTTCCATTTTCAAGCAGAACAAAATCGTTCTTTGTCAAGCCAGCTACCGGCAGATTGGTTACCCTGTCGGTGACACGCAGGGCCATAACGAGCACACTGGAATCTTCAATGAGGGTACCAACACTTTTAATCTTTAAGGCAGCAGCAGGGA
>JBFHRO010000281.1:0-3983 GCA_041591635.1 Oleiphilaceae bacterium
CTGGCCGATCTGTCGTACGTGCCCGATGCGGGCACGGCCATTCTCTGTATTCACGCCCTGAACCCTTGGGGGTATGCCTGGTTTCGTCGTTGTGATGCGCAAGGGATAGATCTCAATCGCAATTTCGTCGATTTCACGGCGGCCTTGCCCGAGAATTCCGGCTACCAGGCGCTGGCTTCTGCCTTGGTTGCGCCGGATAGCCGCACCCGTCAGGCAGCGTTTGACCAGTACATTCAGGCTCATGGGCAGCGGGCGTGGGAAGTGGCCGTCAGCGGCGGTCAATACACAGACCCCAAGGGGCCGTTTTTTGGCGGTCAGGTACCGGCCCACGGCCGAACCGTGATCGAAGCCGTCTTTGACCGTTATGGGCTGGCCAAGCGTACCCTGGCGGTCATTGATGTTCATACCGGCCTTGGGCCTTACGGTTATGGCGAGCTGATTTGTGATCATGCGCCCCAGAGCGAGGGTGCCCGCACCGCCCGGGCCTGGTTCGGTGAAGCCGTTACCCTGCCGGCGCTGGGAAACTCCTGCTCGGTACCCAAGTCAGGGCTGCTGGATTATGCCTGGCACCGGATCATGGGGCCCGGGAGCAGCTTTGTCACGCTGGAGTTCGGTACTCTGGGGGTGCATTCACTCTTTGAGGTGCTGCTCAACGATCATGCCTGGTGGGCGACCCAGGAGTCGCTACCTAAAACCAACGACATTACCTGGTGCGAGGTGCGCGCTGCTATGGTACGCCACTTTTATCCCAATGACCGGGCCTGGCGTGAAATGGTGTTGTTTCGTGCCCGGCAGGTGATCTTGCAGGCGCTGGACGGATTGTTGGTAGGCGCATGAAGCCATTGTCAGAAGTGTTGCCCGTCGAACCCGGCCATGCGCTGTCGATTCGCGAGGTTGCCAAGAGCGATCTGGCCGCATTGATTGAGCTTGAAGAACGCTGTTTTGAAACCGACCGTTTGAGCCGGCGCAGTTTTCGCCACTGGATTACCACCCAGGGCCGCGTGTTTCTGGTTGCCGAGTACGAAGGCAAGGTCGCCGGTTACATGCTCATACTGCTGCTGCGCGGCACACGGCTGGCCCGCCTGTATTCGGTCGCCACGGCACCCGAGTTGCGCGGCAAGGGGGTGGCGCGCAGCCTGTTAATGGCCGGGGAGTCTGCGGCCAAGGCCTTGGGCTGTCATTATTTGCGTCTGGAAGTGAGCAAGGAAAATCCGGCGGCGATCAGCCTGTACAGTTCCATGGGCTACCTGCAGTTTGGCATCTACCATGATTACTACGGTGATCACACCGATGCCTTGCGCATGCAAAAGCGCATTCGCCACATCCGGCTCGAAGCCACCAAGCTGGCCGTGCCCTGGATTCGTCAGACCACGCCTTTTACCTGTGGCCCGGCAGCCCTGATGATGGCCATGAGTACGCTGGATTCGCGCTATCTGGCCTCGCAACACGATGAATTGCAGATCTGGCGCGAAGCCACCACCATCTTTATGACCTCCGGGCACGGCGGCTGCCACCCCATGGGGTTGGCGCTCGCCGCCAAGGCACGCGGCTTTCAGGCCGATGTCTGGGTCAACCGGGATGGCACCTTGTTTGTGGAAGGGGTGCGCAACGCCAACAAGAAGCGCGTCATGGAGATGGTGCATCGTGATTTTGAGGAGCAGATGGCGCTGCAGCAAATCCCCATTCATCATGCCGACATCACCCAGGCCCGGTTGATAGAGGAATTCGACAAGGGCGGCATTGCCATTATTCTTATCAGCACCTATCGCCTCGACGGCAAAAAGGCGCCCCACTGGGTGGTGCTCAGCGGTTACGATGATTCGTGCCTGTATGTGCACGATCCCGATACCGACATCAAAACCCAGCAAATTTCGCTGGATTGTCAGTTTGTGCCCCTGGCGCGTAACGATTTCGACAAAATGTCCTGTTTTGGCAGCAGTCGCTTGCGCACGGCGATCATCATCAAGGCATCGCCACAGACGGGCGGCGTTGACACCCCTCCCGCAGCGGCCCGCTGAAGGGGCTTGACAGGTTTTTAACTCTCGCTTTAGATTCTGCACTTCCTGATCCTGTGTCCACAGGATCTGCCATTCCGGCACTTTGTTATCCAACACAATCTTAGTTTGCTAATCGATCGGGGCTGTATGAGTCGTGCCAATGCATGCATCAGTTGTGGGGCCTGTTGCGCCTACTTTCGGGTTTCTTTTCATTGGTCAGAGCAGGTGTCCGGGGGCGGAAGCGTGCCGGATCATCTGACCGTGCCAATCAATCAGCATCTCTCCTGCATGAAGGGTACCCAAAGTCGCCCGGCTCGCTGTACTGCGCTGGTGGGCACCATCGGTGAGCAGGTGCGTTGCACCATTTACGAACAGCGCTCCACCACCTGTCGCGAGTTTGAGATGTCGGGCGAAGCCGGTCGCTACAATCCCGAGTGCGACAAGGCTCGCGCGGCCTGGAATCTGCTGCCGCTGGTCGAGAGTGACGATGATGACCGCCCGAATCCGATGCAACCCGCCGCCTGAATTGCCCCGCTAGGGTGCAGTGCCTAGAGTTATTGCTTTAATCTTCGTACTTGATACAGGTAAAGGCGCGCCGCCGGCGTGCCTTTTACAGTGGGCAGTGAGGTCGTCAAGCCTTGCAAAGTATGCCACCTGACACCCATAACCCCAGGAAGCACCGAGAACAAAACGGGTAAAAACCAGAGTTGCAGTAAAATAAAAGAACGGATGCAGCCCCACACAGTAGTTCATTCCACTCGCATCGGCGAGTTGGTCAATGTTTATATGAGGCGCGCCATGAGTAGTGAAAAAACGGTCGAAAATTGTCGTTGTGGCTGTGAGCCCGTGTGTGAACCCGGGCGTTTTGGCTTTAAAGACTGGGATGTGTGCTGTCTGAATTGTGCCACCCGCACCCCCGTGTTCCATAACCGGTCAGAAGCCATCCAGTACTGGAACAACCTTGTCAGAAACTCCCCCTCTGCCACCGAAACGGATGCGGCCAGTCAGGAGCCCGGGCGTCTGCGGCGATCTTTGCTAAAGCCGTTTCGCAAGGAGTCAGTGGTTCACTCCTGAAGTCGGCAGTTGGAGCCTTGCCTCATGCCGCTAATGGTCGCTCTTGCGATCGGGATCAGGGGGTGGCTTCGGCACCGCCGGGTTCGAAGACCGGGCGCCGATCCATGAGCAACTGCTCCATCTCCTGCGCGTCCAGAGGCTTTGAAATCAGATAGCCCTGCAGAATGTCGCAGCCGTGCGCCATGAGGAACTGGCGTTGAGCGTGGGTTTCAATGCCTTCGGCAATCAGTTGCAGGCCCAGACCCTTGCCCAGGGCGATAATGGCCCGGGCAATCGCGGCATCGTCGGCATTGTGGGGAATATCGCGAACAAAACTGCGGTCAATCTTCAGCGCATCAATGGGAAATGCCTTGAGGTACGACAGTGAGGAGTAGCCGGTGCCAAAATCATCCACGGCCAGCTTGATCCCCAATGCACCGAGCTGATCCAGCAGTTCGGTACAACGCGCGATGTTTTCGGTCATAACGCTTTCGGTAAGTTCCAGCGCGAGGTGGGCCGGCGGCAGCTGCGTTTCCCGCAAAATATTTTGCACCGTAGCAATCAGGGTTTGATGCCGGAGCTGGTGGGCCGAGAGGTTGACGGCAACGGTAAAGGGCCCCAGCCCCGCGTTGAGCCATTGCTTGGTTTGTTCGCACGCCCGGCGCAACACAAACTCGCCAATCTCGCCAATCAGCCCGCTTTCTTCTGCAATGGCCACGAATTCGGACGGTGCAATCTGTTCCCGCTCGCTGTGGTGCCAGCGCACCAGGGCTTCGGCACCTACCAATCGCCCGGTACGGGCATCGGCCTGGGGTTGAAAGAACACCTCCAGCTCGTTGTTGCGTAGCGCCTTGCGCAGCTCGTTTTCGAGCGTCAGGCGGTGTACCGATGCCTGCTGCATCTGCCGGTCATAATGTTGCCAGTTGTTGCCGC
>JBFHRO010000282.1:0-3960 GCA_041591635.1 Oleiphilaceae bacterium
CCTTGCAGGCATATTCCAGGCAGCGATTCTGGTTCAACAACTGGCAACTCGGGGGAGTTGTGATAGCCTTGCCTATGAAACCAGCATTGGGAGTCTGTTTGTCACCGATCCTAAGAATACACTGGAAGTGTATGGCAGTCAGCAGGGCCTGAGACTCGGAATTGACGCATTTTATGAGTTGCTCACCAAAGATACGCGAAACAACAATCTGGATGTTGTGCGCTATGCCTTGAACATAATTCAACTTGAGCGCAAACTCAGCCGCCAATCAAGTATGCTGCAAATCATTGGCCAACGTATTGAACAGGCAAAGAATCAGCAAAGACACTTTGGTGCAATCCACGAAAACACGATTCACAATCTTGCATCCTTATACCTCGACACCATCAGCACCTTCAATCTGCGTATCCAGGTCACGGGCAATCCCGAATACCTCAAAATAGAGCAAAATGCCCAGCGAATTCGTGCCACACTGCTGGCCGGCATACGATCCGCACTTCTGTGGCACCAAGTCGGTGGTCGCCGCTGGCATATTATTTTCAAGCGTAAAGCCATGATTCTTGGACTTAAGCAATTGATGGCCTAACAGCCAGCGGATCGGTTTGGGCACATACCCAGGTTCGTAGTATTATTTCGCTCCTCTGGATATTCTCCTGTTAATCATTTCACCAAGAGAGACTATTGATGGAACTTTCATCACTTACCGCGCTGTCCCCGGTCGATGGCCGCTACGGCAACAAAACACGCACGTTACGTGAACACTTTAGCGAATTTGGCCTGATCAAACAGCGAGTAAAGGTTGAAGTTCAATGGTTGAAATCTCTTGCAGCCAATCCCGCCTTGACAGAAGTACCGGTCTTTTCCGAGTCGGCCACCGAACTTCTTGATGAGATAGTCAGCGGTTTCTGCGAAGCAGACGCAAAACGGGTCAAGGAGATCGAAACCGGGCCTCACGGTACCAACCATGACGTCAAGGCCGTGGAATACCTGATTAAAGAGAAAATCGCGTCTCATGACGAACTCCGTTCCGTTCTGGAGTTTGTACACTTTGCCTGCACCTCTGAAGATATCAACAACCTTTCTCATGCTCTCATGCTCAGAGGCGGCATTCAGGAAGTCTTGTTGCCGGAAATGACGAATCTCGTAGCAAGCATACGCCATTTGGCCCATGCTTATGCGGCTCAGCCCATGCTTTCGCGCACCCATGGCCAAACAGCTTCCCCTACCACCGTCGGCAAGGAAATGGCCAATACTGTGGCCCGCCTGGAGCGCCAGCTCATTCAAATTCAACAGGTTGAACTGTTGGGAAAAATCAATGGTGCGGTAGGAAATTACAATGCACACCTGGCCGCCTATCCCGACATGGATTGGGAGGCGCACGCGAAATCCTTTGTCGAAGACCTGGGATTAACCTGGAATCCCTATACCACGCAAATTGAACCCCATGACTATATTGCCGAACTTTTTGATGCCATCGCCCGCTTCAACACAATTCTCATTGATTTTAATCGGGACATATGGGGTTACATCTCTCTGGGTTACTTCAAGCAAAAGACCGTTGCCGGCGAAGTAGGGTCATCGACCATGCCTCATAAGGTTAACCCGATCGATTTCGAAAACTCGGAAGGTAATCTCGGATTGGCGAACGCCGTATTGCACCATCTCGCCAGCAAGTTGCCCATATCACGCTGGCAGCGGGATCTAACCGACTCTACCGTACTTCGCAATCTTGGGGTTGGGCTTGGTTATGCATTAATTGCTTATCAGTCAGCAATAAAAGGTATCGGCAAGCTGGAACTCAACGCAGCACGACTTGACGAAGATTTGGCCAACGCCTGGGAGGTTCTTGCCGAACCCATTCAGACCCTAATGCGTCGCTACAATATTGAAAAAGCCTATGAAAAGCTGAAAGAGCTGACCAGAGGTCAGCAAATTGACGCGAAACGCATTCATGCATTTTTGGAAACCCTTGATATCCCTGCCGAAGACAAGGCCCGTTTACAAAGCATGACGCCTGCCACTTATATTGGTAATGCCAGTAGCCAGGCCAAAAAGATATAAAGAGTCAGTCACGAGCAAGGAAGCCAAAAGCCCAGTAAGGCCGTCCATCACCTCTACGCCAGCATTGCTCCTGCTGGTGTAGACCCCCATATACCCTATTCTCCCTAGGTTACGCCTAACCCTGAAACTTCAATTGCATTGCACGACATGGGACAGGATTCCGGAGCAGGTCATCCAACTGCAACAAAGCTTGGTGACAGAACTCGGCCTGAATCCGGATGAACTCCCCCCGACGACCGACCCTTCAGCGCGTTATTATTACCTGACTCAGGATGGCCGATTTGTCGCGATCGCATACGTCTGTATCGTGGAGTTCGAGGCTCACATACGCTTGTTTGGTGTGGACGCCGGTGTGCGCCACAAGAAGCTGGGGAGCACGCTGATCCGGTTGCTGCTCGAGCATTTGATACAAACTGGCGTCAAAACAGCCGATATTCACACCTCACAGGAAGCACGGGGGTTTTGCGAAAAACAGGGCTTTTTTGAGGTAAGCGCAGGTCGAAGCGCTCATGGTTTTGACGCTGTGGAAATGCGTAATACTTCCCTTGAACTGATCCTGGCCACCCCTACTGAAGGTTTGAACACGCCCGCTAATTTCGTCCTTCAAAAGGATTCCCAGGTGCACGAAATAAGCAATGTCAGCACGTTCAAGCAACATGTAGCCGCCATGATCCCTCAAGCAAGGCGGCAGGTGTTCATCTTGTCTCGCGCGCTGGAGCACGCCATCTTCGATCAAGAGGTGATTCGCAATAGTTTGTCACAGCTGGCAAGAACCAGCGAGATGACTGAGGTTAGACTGCTTGTGCTTGATGACAAAGCGCTATTTTCACACCCACACTCGCTGACAGAACTCATCAAGCGTATGCCAAGTCTGATTGAGCTTCGCGTCATCAATCCGGATTATCAGGCAGATAACTTTGGTATGGTTTTAGTGGACAGCCATGGGGTCATTTACCAACGCCAGCTAACGCACTTCAATGGATTCGCCAATTACAACCACATGGCACGAGTGAAACAAATGAGAGCAAAATTCAAGGAGCTTTGGGATGTGTCGCGTCCCTCTGCCGAGTTTCGGGAAATAACGCTATAGCAGGCGAAAACCCGACTTTTAAAAGGCCGGGTTTTCGTCAGGAGTGCGGTCCACCATCAAAAAATACGGTTAAGCCCGTTGAGTGCGGCAACGCGATAAGCTTCTGCCATGGTGGGGTAATTGAAGGTTGTGTTGATAAAATAATCCAAGGAGTTTGCATCGCCCTTTTGGTTCATGATTGCCTGACCTATGTGAACGATCTCGGCAGCCTGATCACCAAAGCAATGAATGCCCAGTATTTCTCGTGTTTCCCGGTGAAAGAGAAGCTTCAACATGCCGACGGCCTCACCGGTGATCTGGGCTCGCGCCAGATCCTTGAAAAACGCCTGACCCACTTCGTATGGGACCTTGGCTTCCGTCAGCTCACGCTCGGTTCGTCCGACAGAACTTATCTCCGGAATGGTATAGATTCCTGTCGGAACGTCATCCACATGACGAAACAATCCGTCGTCGACAATGGCAGATGCAGCTGCACGTCCTTGGTCATAGGCTGCACTGGCAAGCGAAGGCCAACCAATTACATCACCCGCGGCGTAAATATTAGGAACGGAAGTGCGATAGTACTGATCCACCGCCAACTGTCCTCTGGAATTCGCTTCCAGTCCGACATTTTCGAGCCCCAACCCATCAGTATTGCCGGTACGGCCGTTACACCACAAAAAGGCATCGGCACGAATGCGCTTGCCTGACTTCATGGTCACAACAACGCCGTGTTCATCGCCGTCAACGCAGTCGTATTCTTCGTTATGACGAACCAGTACCCCGTTGTTGCGCAGGTGATAGCTAAGCGCGTCGGATATTTCATCATC
>JBFHRO010000283.1:0-3935 GCA_041591635.1 Oleiphilaceae bacterium
GGGTAACGCGCCGGTCGATGCCCATTGCCTCGACCGGTTGGGCTTTAAACTGCAGTCACCACCTGGCCAGCAGCCGCTGGCGGTGGTGCAGCAGCATGCCCGGGTGGGGCGCTTTGAGGCGCCACTGCGACTGCGACGGATCAACCTGCCGCCCCTGCGTCACCCTGCGGCCGAGGTCTGGTTACAACTGCAAACAGCGGATAAAACCAGCGTCTACGATGCGATGGGTGTCACTTCCTGGGGAGGCTTTGCTTTTCACCCCTACTTGCTTGATCGTAATCCTGCCCGAACGCCGGCCTGGATTCCTGATCCCTATGCCTTGTTGTCGGCCGCCTTGCGCCTGGCGCCGCTGCCGGCCCCGGATGTCACCACCGAAAACGGCCGGCGCATTTTGCTGGCCCACATTGACGGCGACGGCTTTGTATCCAGGGCAGAAATGCCAGGCGACTTGCTGGCCGCCGAAGTGATCGAGAACCAGGTGCTCAAACACTATGGTTTACCCCATACGGTGTCGATTATTGAAGGCGAGATTGGCGCCCAGGGCATGTATTCGCAACAGGCGCCGCGCTATGAAGCTGTGGCCCGGCGCATTTTTGGCCTTGACCGGGTGGAGATCGCCAGCCACACCTTCAGTCATCCGTTTTATTGGGGGATTTTCGACGGGCGGGAAGTTCCCGATACGACAATGTACGGTGCCCATATGAAAATTCCCGGCTATCAGGCCGATCTTGGGCGCGAGATCCGGGGCTCGGTGGCCTACATTAACGAGCGTTTAGCGCCTGCAGGCAAGCCGGTCAAGGTGTTTCTGTGGTCGGGTGATGCCGCGCCCGGTGAGGAGGCGGTACGCCTGACTCGCGAACTGGGGCTGGTGAATGTCAATGGGGGTGATACCCGCGGTACACGCGACAACTTTGGTCTCACCAACGTATGGCCCACGGGGATCCGATTAGGGCGTGAGTTGCAGCTGTATGCGCCGGTGATGAATGAAAACCTGTATACCAATTTGTGGCAGGGCCCTTATTACGGCTTTCGTGACGCCATTGAGACCTTTGAGTTACTGGAGCATCCGCGACGGCTCAAGCCCATCAACATCTATTACCACTTTTATTCGGGCAGTAAGCTGGGGGCGCTGGATGCCTTGCACAAACTCTATGAATGGGCGCTGGCGCAAGGCGTCAATCCCTTGTATCTGAGCGACTATGCCATGCGCGCCCAGGGGATGTACCGCTTCAGTCTTGCCCGGGATCTGGCCGGTGGCTGGCAGGTGCGCCACGGGCAGCAGGTGCGCACCCTGCGCGTGCCGCTCAGCCTGGGTGAGCCCGATGTGCAAGCCTCGACCGGTATTTTGGGCTCCACGGTGGTGGGATCGGTACGCTATGTGCATCTGCACCCCGAGAAGCCTCAGCGACTGGTGCTTACTGCCGGGGCACCGATCGCCGGCAATGCGCCCCCTTCATTGGTCGCCACCAATGCGCAGGTGCGAAAGTGGCAAGTTACCGATGCGGGGGTTGATCTGCAGCTTGCCGGCTACCTGCCGCTGGAAGTGGATATCGATGTGCGCGGGCAAGGCCGCTTGGCCGGTGCAGCTTTACCCTGCACCTTGGTGACGCCACAGGGCAAGATACAAGGAGGCTGGATAGGTAAGGATGTGATTCGCTTTAAACTCAAGGAAACGGATACCGGTGCCGCGCGACTTGTTTGCCGATAGACCCAGGCTGTTTCGCGAGCGCCTGGTGCAAACCGGTGGCTTGCTGGTCATGGCGTTGGTGATTGGCATGACGCTTTATCTGGTATTTCCGCGGACGGCCCATTTCGAGGATGCCGATTATGTGGCCCAGCCCGATGCCGTATCCATCGCCTACCTCAATGTATTGCTGCGTTCAGACCCGAAAAACAAGGCGTTGCGTTTGACCCTGGCCAAACAGCTGCGTCAGACCGGCCAGCACCATAGAGCCAGCCTGGTGTTGAGCGATGTGGCGATGGATGAAGCCTACCGTTACCGCCCGGATGTCGCCGAAGAGCTGCTGGCACTGTTGGCCCACGAGTATTTTTCGGCCACGGATGAAGCCATCAAGGCGCAGCATTACGCAGCCCTTAATGGCTATGTATCGGCCCTGGTGGAGCGCATCGATGGCTGGAGCGCCTTGCAGGCACTGGCCAGTCAGGTGCAGAGCTGGCTGACCCTGGAGTCCCGCATCGACCTGGCCCGGCGCGGCTTGACCCTGGCCCCGTCAGACCAGGAGCGCCAGTCGTTACTGGTGCAGCTGGCGAATCTGGAATGGCAGCGGGGCGCCCCGGCCGAGGCGGCGAGGCTGTTCTGGCAGGCCCACGCCATGACGCTGGATGCAGATGAGCGTCGCGCGCTGGCCTCCAGGGCGCTGCAGGCCGCCACCCAGAGCGGTCATCCCGCCACGGCGTTGCAGATGGCCCGGGCGGTCGTCAACCGCTACCCGCAGGATCAGGCCTTTATTCGCCAGGCCCGGGATATGGCGCTGCAAAACGCGGATCTGCCGCAAGCCATTCTCTGGACCCGAAGGCTGATCGCCCGGGAAACTCACAATAGCCCCGATAGCGAGCAACTGCTGGTCTGGCTCATCGGCCAGGGAGAACTGGCAGAGGCCCGCGCGCTGGCTGATCAGCAGCTGCAGCGCGGCGCCATGACGGTCGACAACCGGCGACGGATTGCGCAGCTGTACGAGTGGCAGGGCGTACCCGCCAAGGCACTGGCCCAGTGGCAGCAGGTGCTGGGGGCCGGGGGTGAGGCTTATCCGTTGGCCCTGGAGCGGGTGTTTGCACTGACGAAGGGGCTGTATGACTGGCCGGCATTGATCGCTTTGCTGGAGGCGCAAAAAAAACGTAACGGCCTGACCCAGGCCCAGACCGAGGCGCTCCTGCAGGCGTATGTTGAGGTGGGCAATCCCGAGGCTGCCATCGCTTACCTTCGGCACTTGTTGCAGGCCCGCCCGGCCCATGCGCAGTACTTGCAGGCGATCATCCAGCTGGCGGTGGACACCCGCCAGTCCGGTTTGTTGCTGACCTATCTGGCTCAAAAGCAAGGGGTTAGCGGGTTGACGGCCCGGGAATGGAAGCTCAAGGCAGATACGCTCAACCGCACAGGGCGGCCCGAACAAGCCCTGAAGGCGCTGCAGGAAGGCGTGGCTTCGGCCAGCCTGGATGCCGCCGAACTGCATGAACCCCTGCTGCGCCAGGCGCTATATCTGGAAGACGCCACCGCCACCGGTCAGGCGTTGGCGGGCTGGCTTGACGGACCACAAACGCTGCCGGCCGATTTGGCGGCGGCGGCCTTGCAGTTGCTCGAAGGCTACGGGGCGCACGAGCAGGCACAGCGGGTGGCCAATGCCTTGTGGCAACAGGATCAGGATTTTACCCGTTTGCTGGCGGCAATGCGGGTGGCGGTAAGCCGTAAGGATTGGACGCTGGCCAGAGAGCTGGGGGACAAACCTGTTACCATTCCCGTCAGCCAGGCCGGTGCCAGTTACTGGGAGTACCGGGCGTTTGTGGCTGAGCAGGAGGGGCGACTGCAGGATGCCAGACAGGCCTATCAGCAGACGCTGGAGATTGAGCCTGAGCGGGTGTCGGCCATCGCCGCACTGGTGTGGAGTTTTAGTGCAGAAGAGGGTTTTGATGCCGCCGAACTCGATGAGCTCCTGAATCGTTACGAGCCCTTGGCACACAGGGAGTCGTCGCTGTGGGGGGCATGGGCCTTTGGCCACACGCGCCTGTACGCCTATTCGCAAGCGCTCTACTGGTACCGGCGAGGGTTGCCGATGCATGCCGATGACTGGCGCTGGCTGACCAGCTACGCGGCAGCCCTGGAAGAAGCCGGGGACAAGGCACAGGCGCGCGCCCTGCGGTATCAGGCGCTGGGCAAGCTCTCGACCTGGTATGCCCGGCAATCAGCGCCGGCACTGACC
>JBFHRO010000284.1:0-3907 GCA_041591635.1 Oleiphilaceae bacterium
GAGTGCAACTTGCCGCTTAGCTTCGAGTTATTGGGCGACATACAAAAAACCTCGCGAGCGGCGATCAAAGTTCGTTGCGACGCTCCCAACAGCTGGTCGCTTCACGTACAGTTTGATGCCAAGCTATACATGCAGGCCGTAACAGTCAAAAGCACCATGCAACGACTTCAACGCCTATCCAAAGAAGACCTCGAAGTGCGGGAAATGAGTGCAGATGAGCTGCGAAGAGGCTACTATCAAGATATTGCAGAAGTCGTTGGTCTTGAACTCAGAAGATCGCTCGATGCCGGGACAGCACTCTACCCTGCCGTACTGTTTCGCCCTCAGTTAATCTCCAAGGGTGACGCCATAATGATCAGGGCCGCCAGCGAGGCGGTCAAGGTTGAGGTACCAGGAACCGCAATGACTGACGGGCGACTTGGCCAGCAGATATCGGTAAAAAACAACGGCTCCGGAAAGATTATCAGAGCCACGGTGCTTGGGCGTCAACTGGTGAAGGTTGCGCTGTAAGATCACAATTTCTCCCTAAAGTTATTGCAACTGCGGCCGATAAACAGAGTTAGAAGCAGGAATCACAGAAGGTAACGTGCCATGCCTATAGATTTTAATGGTCTAGGCCACACACAGAACACCAAAACACGCAGCCTGGATACAGCACCCTCAAAATCCAGGCCGGCGGCGGTAGCTCAGGACGCAGTAACACAGGCCACGGAGAAAAAGCGGGGAGAAAACCTTGTGCTCAGCGACAAGGCCAAGGCGCTAAAGGATATGGAAAATGAGCTGAAAAGCAAACCGGATGTAGACAGCGACAAAGTTGCAAAAGTCAAGGCTGCGCTTGAAAATGGCACCTACGATCTGAACCCACAGAAACTGGCCCAAAAAATGCTTGATTTTGATAAGAGCATTTTTTGAGGAAAACCTAGATGAGCTTGCCATCCGCACAACTGCAGCGACTGCTGGAAACTGACTACGAGGACCTTGTTGTACTTGCAGATATCCTTGAACAGGAAAAAGGGTTTCTTGCCACAAGAGACGTCAGCCAGCTACAAGCAACAACCGAACGCAAACAGCAGCTGATCAAAAAGATCGAGGCCAATAGTAGACTGAAAGCAAAATTGCTGATAGATAGCGGCCTCAATCCAGTCCCCGGGAGAATCGCGGAGCTTATCAGATCACGCTTCGAAAAGTCATTGGTCGACTTGTGGGCCGCCGTAGAGAACCAGTTGAAGCACTGCAAAGAGGCAAACCTGATTAACGGTAAGATAGCGCAAGCCTCAGCACAAAGAACCAACAAGCTGATGGCTATATTGCGCGGCCAATCGTCAAAACCCAACTTGTATGGCTCAAAAGGCTATGAGCGCTCTCAAGCGACGACTTACAGTCTCGCAAAAGCCTGAGCCTATAATAAAAGAAACCCAGCCCAAACCAGATAAAAAAGCCCCGAACCAGTCGGGGCTTTTTTATAACGAGACTGGTGCAAGCACCAGCCCCAAAACAACGCTATTAGACGCGTTCCCACACAGTTGCAATACCCTGACCAAGTCCGATACACATGGTAGAAACACCCAGCGTACCGCCTTTGGCTTGCATGATATTCAACAGGGTAGTTGAAATTCGCGCACCTGAACACCCCAGCGGATGGCCCAGAGCAATGGCGCCACCGTTGAGGTTTACTTTCTGATCCATCACTTCTGTTAACTTCAGATCCTTGACCACTGGCAGCGACTGACCCGCGAAGGCTTCGTTCAACTCCCAGAAATCAATATCTTCCACCTTCAGGCCGGCACGCTTGAGCGCTTTTTTGGTCGCAGGCACAGGACCGTAACCCATGATTGCGGGATCACAGCCAGCCACTGCCATCGACTTGATGCGCGCAATTGGCGTCAAGCCAAGGGCTTTCGCCCGCTCGGCCGACATCAACAGGAGTGCTGAGGCGCCATCCGTCAACTGAGAGGAAGTCCCGGCCGTGACCGTACCGCCTTTGGGATCAAACGCAGGCTTAAGCGCAGCCAGCGACTCTACCGTGGTTTCCGGGCGAATGGTTTCATCGTTTTCAATCAATACTTTGAAACCGTTATCATCGTGACCTTCAATCGGCACGATTTCGTTCTTGAATCGACCTTCGAGTGTGGCTTCGTGCGCAAGGCGATGCGACCGGGCACCAAACTCATCTTGCTGCTGACGCGTGATACCGTGCATTTTGGCCAGCATTTCCGCAGTCAAGCCCATCATATTTGAGGCTTTTGCAGAGTACTTGCTCGCCGCAGGGTTGTGATCAAAGCCAGTCGTCATGGGGACATGACCCATGTGCTCGACACCACCCACCACAAACACATCACCGTTGCCGGTCATAATGGCCTGGGCGGCGGTATGGATAGCTGACATGGCAGAACCACACAGCCGATTGACAGTTTGTGCAGACGCCGTATGAGGCACCTTCGTCAGCAGCGATATCTGACGCGCAACGTTGAAACCTTGCTCCATGGTCTGGTTTACACAGCCCCAGATCACGTCTTCAACTTCGGCAGGATTAGCTCCTGGATTACGAGTAAAGAGTGCGTCGATCAGGGCCGCTGACAATGTTTCAGCGCGAACATTGCGAAAACAGCCGTTTTTGGCGCGCCCCATGGGCGTGCGCACGCAATCGACCACGACAACATCTTTTGGATTAAGACTCATTGCATTTCTCCGTTCGATATTCTGTTTCAGCCATTAGCCGAAAAACTTCTTGCCAGCGGCAGCCATTTCGCGCATCCCCGCAGTAGGATGATACAGCGCACCCAAATCAGCATACTTGTCAGCCATGGCACAGAACTCGGCCAGGCCAATGCTGTCGATGTAACGCAAAGCACCACCGCGGAATGGGGGGAAACCAATACCAAAGATCAGACCCATGTCTGCTTCAGCAGGCGTTTCTACAATGCCATCTTCAAGACAACGTACGGTTTCAATGCAAAGAGGAATCATCATTCGTTCAATGATTTCTTCGTTGGTAAAGGTCTTTTCAGACTCGACCACAGACTTGAGCATGTCATAGACCTGCGGATCTACCACTTTCTTCTGCTTGCCTTTTTTGTCGAGCTCGTACTGGTAGAAACCCTTGTTGTTTTTCTGACCATAGCGGCCAGCTTCAAACATCAGGTCAATGGCCGTTTTGCGATCATATTTCATGCGATCCGGGAAACCATCGGCCATCACGTCACCAGCATGTTTGCCGGTATCCATTCCGACCACATCGAGCAGATAGGCCGGACCCATGGGCCAACCAAAACGCTCCATCACCTTGTCAACCGCCTGGAAATCAGCACCGTCACGCACCAGACCGATAAAGCCACCAAAATAGGGGAACAAAATCCGGTTCACCAAAAAGCCCGGACAGTCATTCACAACTACTGGCGTTTTACCCATTGCCTTGGCATAGGCTACGGTTGTAGCGATGGCCTTCTCACTGGTTTTTTCGCCACGAATGACCTCAACCAGCGGCATCATGTGTACCGGGTTGAAAAAGTGCATGCCGCAAAAGTTTTCAGGGCGCTTGAGGTTTTTTGCCAGAAGATTTACTGAAATGGTTGAGGTATTGGTAGTAACTATGGTGTCTTCACGCACCTGATCCTCAACTTCCCGCAAGACAATATCCTTGACCTTGGGATTTTCGACCACGGCTTCAACAACCAGATCCACCCCTTTGAAATCGCCATAATTCAGGGTCGGCGTGATGCGATTAAGCACATCCGCCATTTTGGAAGCATCGATCTTCTTGCGCTCAACCTGCTTGACCAGCAGCTTTTTCGCTTCCTTCTGGCCCAACTCGATACCCGCCGAGTTGATATCCTTCATGATAATGGGCGTGCCCTTGAGTGCCGACTGGTACGCAACGCCTCCACCCATGATACCGGCACCCAGTACC
>JBFHRO010000285.1:0-3903 GCA_041591635.1 Oleiphilaceae bacterium
TCTGCCAGCATTGCCTACCAGTCCGGTTTGCGCAAGGGTGATCTGGTGGTGGCCGTCAACCGTTTTCGTACCCGAAATGTTGCGCAACTGGCCCAGGCGGCAAAGGATGCGGGCCGACTCGTACTGCGTATTGAACGCGATGGCCGGGCGTATCAACTGGTGCTGCGGTAACGGGGCGTTAAGATAACCCTCACAGGCTCCAGGCCAGTTTGGGGACCGACGAGGTTTTTTTTCGCCGGAGCCACTGTGGACGTTTGCTGCCTTTGCGGATGAAGCCTTTGCTGAGCATCACGGGTTTCACCAGGCGCAGATAATCGGCAAAGGGCATCTGAATGATTTCGCTGTGGGTACCGGCGCTGAAGGCGATGCGATCAACCTGGGCGAGGGCGTCAAAGCAGTACACCGGCATCTGGTACAGGTTCCCGAATGGCGGCAGGGCGCCGATCTCGCAGTCGGGAAAGCGATCCTTGAACTCATCTTCATCTGCCATGGCGATGAGGTCGGTAGTCAATTCATCCTGCAGGCGATCCCAGCGTACGCGGTAGGAGCAGGGCAGCACCAGCATGGCAAGACCGCCGTCAATATTAATAACCACTGTCTTGGCAAGGGCATCGGAATCCACGTGCGTACTTTCGGCGATTTCGCGTGAGGTAAAGGACGGCGAATGTTTGATCGAGGCGTACTGCACCCCGTTGCAATCGAGATAATCTTTGAGTTGTTTGACCGGCATGACAGAGATCCCCCTGAAAAAAACAGCGCGATACGGATGCACCCGAAAATCGGGCGCCTGTTTTAAGAGTAGATCAAATAATAGCCAGGTCGAAAAAAAACCTGCACACCTTTTGTGGGTGGGCAGGTTGTTGGTGGACCGGTTGTTGACGAGCAGGCTTTGCGTGGTCGATCGTGTTTATTGCAGGATCAATCACAGCAAGGGCGGCTATTTGCTTACCTGATGCAGGTGAACATCGCGCTGCGGGAACGGAATGGTGATACCGGCCTCATCAAACGCATTCTTGACCTTTTCATGCATATCGAAATATACCGCCCAATAGTCTTCTTTTTTCACCCACACTCGGCAAGCCAGATTCACCGAACTGTCACCCAGCGAATGTACGGCAATTATCTTGTCCTTATCGGTCAGAATGCGCCCATCGGCGGCGCTGATGGCTTCGAGGGTGGTTTTGGCTTTTTTGATGTCGTCGCCATAACCAATGCCAAAAAGCATATCGACCCGTCGTATCGGTTCTGCTGAAATATTGATCAGGCTGTTATTGGACAGTACCCCGTTAGGAATAATGACGCGGCGGTTGTCGGCGGTGGTCAACACAGTCACAAAAATCTGGATTTCTTTTACGGTACCTATATAGCCGACGGCTTCGATGGTATCCCCGACCTTAAATGGCTTGAAGACGAGTATCAGCACCCCGCCGGCGAAATTCGACAGGCTACCCTGCAAGGCCAGCCCAACGGCCAGACCAGCTGCCCCCAGCACCGCGATGAAAGAGGTGGTTTCGATACCCACCATGGATGCGACCGAGATCAGCAGCAAGGTTTTCAGGCCAATGCCGGCCAGGCTATGAACGAATTTGAACAGGGTTTTGTCAACCCTGGCGTCCATTTGGCCGGAGATGCTGTCAAGCAGCTTGTTGATCAGCCACAAGCCGATAAAGAGCGTTACTATGGCGAGCAACAATTGTGGGGCGTAGGCCATGGTCATGGTCATGGCATTCTGTATCAGTTCGTTCAGCTGGGTCGTATTACTGACAAGATCGTCCATTTAAGGCTCCTGGAAATAACGTAACTTGAAAAAATTTGATCGGCGACAAGGGTCGCACAAGGTGTTGGTGGCGCAAATAGGGGCTTGCCCTTATAAAAGTGATGAAAATCATAGGGTGACGAACTTTTGGGGGACTTTACCCAAATAGCAGGCCGCCCTATCATTCGAGAGTTTCTCCTGCCGCCAAGTCAGGATGCCAAGGACAGTTGATGCTACCAGATTCACTATTGCAACAGCTTCGCCTGATCTTGCCCCGGGCTGATCTGGTAGCGACGCCACTTCCTGCCTGCCCGGCGATTTCCCTGTACCTGTTTGATCCGGCGGCGATGGCTGGCCCGCTATCGCATGACGAAGCGCAAGCCGTTGTGGCCGAGCCGGCCTATTGGTCTTTTTGCTGGGCCAGTGGCCAGGTGTTGGCCGCTTATGTGCTGAACCAGCCGCACCGGGTTCGTGGGCGTACTGTGCTGGATTTTGGTTCCGGCTCGGGCGTAGTCGCCATTGCGGCCGCCATGGCCGGCGCCTCGCGGGTGATCGCCTGTGATCTGGATCCGCTGGCCCGCAACGCGGTTCTCGCCAATGCGCAGCTTAACGGCGTAACGCTCGAAGTGTGCGATGACTACCATGGATTTGTCGATCCTGTCGATGTATTGGTGGCAGCCGATGTGTTGTATGACGCAGAGAACCTGCCCTTGCTTGGCCACTTTCGGCAGCGGGCACCGGTGGTAATGCTGGCAGACTCCCGGGTTCGGGTGTTGCCCGACCTGCAGTATAAGCAAGCGTTCCGGCAGGAGGCCCGCACTTGTCCGGATTTAAATGAGTTGGAAGAGTTTAATCAGGTGAGCGTTTATCTCTCAGATGCGTGCTTCGATACGCCACCGGAAACCTGACAACCTGCCCGCAAAAAAACAAAAGGGCAACCCGAGGGTGCCCTTTTCTGAAAAATTCTATCGTTCCCTGATATCAACCCTGATGCGCGATCATTCCCTGGGTTGTTTATCCACTATGCGAGACATCCTGCCTGGCTGTTTTTCATTTCTTCAATTTGCACCTTTATTCATCCTGAACAAAGGTTCCCTCAAGCAACCGATTCCTTCGTTTCCTTGCTTCCCTTCCCGTCCTGAGAAGATACCGTCCTGGAGTCAATCCGTTTCCCTGTCGTCCTGACGAGAAGAACTATACGCCATCAACCATGAAAAATTTATGACACTTCTTGCGATCTTGTGAGGCTGATTTGCAGTGCGATAATAAAAAGCGTTAAAAATCAGTGCATTGTATTTTTTTGTAAGTGATGTCTGAAATAAAACCCGTGCTATTTGAGAGATGGCGTACAGGTTTTGTAGGATATGGCTTACACGCCGACAGGCTAAATGCCTACGTAGTAGTACCTAGCCATACGAAGCCGAAGGCCTCAGGCAACACAGAGGCAGATTCAGAAGGCAGGGGGGCAATTAAAATGCAGGGCTGCCTGGGTGGTGGGATGAAAAAACGTCAGCGTGCAGGCATGCAGCAATAGCCGATCTGCCAGTGCCCGCACGTTTTCAGGGGCATAGAGTTTGTCGCCCAAAATCGGGTGGCCGAGGGTCAGCATGTGCACACGCAGCTGGTGCGAGCGCCCGGTAATGGGCGTCAGCTCGACGCGGCTGACACCTTGGTTGACGCTGAGTACCTGGTAATGGGTGCAGGAGGGCTTGCCGGTGTCGTGACAGATTTTTTGCCGAGGACGGTTCGGCCAGTCGGTGATCAGCGGGTATTCGATGGTGCCGCGAGGCTTGGCCGGTATGTTGGCCACCAGGGCGATGTAGGTCTTTCCCACCCGGCGCTGTTCAAATTGACGGCTTAGTGTACGGTGACTGTCGGCATTGAGGGCAATGACCATGAGCCCGGAGGTTTCCTGATCCAGTCGATGCACAATGCGTGCAGTTGGCCAATCGTGCTGCAGGCGCGAGATCAGGCAGTCCTTGTTCTCGGGCAATCGTCCCGGCACGCTGAGCAGCCCGCTGGGTTTGTTGATGATCAGGAAATCCTCATCCTGGGCAATCAGCTGCCATTCACTGGCATGACGAAAGGCGTACATGGTCTTCTGTCCATGGGTGGATGGTTTTGCGGTGTGATGGGTCTGCGTTGAA
>JBFHRO010000286.1:0-3853 GCA_041591635.1 Oleiphilaceae bacterium
AGCGCTTCGAAGTCGGCCTGATCGCCATTACCGAAGTCCACGTGGCACGCGCCTCTTACGATGCGGCTACCACCGCGCGAATCCAGGCCGAAGGTGCCGAGAACATTGCCAACGAAGGCCTGGCGCGATTGACAGGCAAGGTTTACCCCGAGCTTCGTGGGCTCAGCCCGGCGCTGCCCATTACGCTGCCTGCACCCGCCGTCATGCAGGAATGGGTAGAGACCGCCTTTATCCAGAACTGGTCGATCAAAGCCGCCGAATTCAACGTTAAGGCGGCGCAGCAAAAACTGGAGCAGGAGAAGGCCGGACACTACCCGACGCTCGATCTGACCGCCAGCTATGCACACTCGGATCTGAATCACCGTTTTCCGACCGATGTATCCGGGCAGGATGGCTCGATCGCACTGACACTCAATGTGCCTCTGTATCAGGGAGGCGGCACCCAGGCAAGCCATCGCAAAAGCAAGCACCTGCTGGACCAGGCACGCTTCACCCTCGAAAGCATTCGCCGCACCGTGCAACTCAATACCCGCAGCCTCTTTACCCAGATCAAAACCGACATAGACACGGTGGCATCACAAAAGCAGAACATAGTTTCCCGCGAGAGTGCGCTCGAAGCCACGCGCGCCGGCTACAGTGTGGGCACCCGCAACATTGTTGAGGTACTGGATGCCGAGCGTGCCTACTATGTGGCACTGCGCGACTACGCCAACGCACGTATCGACTATGTCATCGACAGCCTGAGAATCAAGGAAGCGGCAGGAACCCTCAGCCCCCAGGATCTTGCTGCACTGAATCAGTGGTTGACTGACAAGCCCCTTTGAACGGGAACAGGCTGACTCAGGAAATCAGGGGCGCCAGCGCATCCAGGGTTCGCTCCAGCGCGCCCCGGTTGCCGTCCACCACCGAGAGCGCCCGTGCACCCGTTTCCTGCCGATGCGCCGGGTCTTGCAGCAGTTCGGTGACCCGTTGCGCCACCAGCTCGGCAGAACCGGCAAACAGCAATCCGCCCGCCGTTGCCAGCGCCTCGCAAATCGACTGAAAATTGAAAACATGCGGCCCCATGATAACCGGCAGACTCAGGGCCGCAGGCTCCAGCGGATTGTGCCCCCCGCGCTCGACCAGACTCCCCCCGACAAAGGCCACATCAGCCGCCGCATAAAATCCCGGCAGCTCCCCCATGGTGTCACCAACAAACACCTGGGTCGATGCAACAGGACAGCCATCCTGACGCCGCGTGCTGACCGCAAACCCGGCGTCACGGGCCAATCGGCTCACCCCGTCAAAGCGCTCGGGGTGGCGCGGCACCAGAATCAATAGCGCCTTTGGCACCTGGGCAAGAATCTGGCGATGGGCTTGCAGGATGATTTCATCCTCTCCCGCATGGGTGCTGGCCGCAATCCAGGCCGGACGGTTGCCCGTGCCTTCACGCAGCAAGGCCCCCAGCGCCACCGCCTCTGGGGAAATCTGTACATCAAACTTGATATTGCCCGTCACCTGAACCCGCGAACGATCGAGCCCCAGGCGCCCAAAGCGTTCGGCATCGGCGTTGAACTGGGCGGCAATCAGGGTGAGCTGGTTGAGCATGGGTGTGGCCAGCCAGCGCACCCGGGCGTAGCCGCGTGCCGAACGCGCCGACAAGCGGGCATTGACCAGCACCACAGGTATCCGCCGCGCCTGTGCGCAGGCAATCATGTTGGGCCACAACTCGGTTTCCATAATAATCAGCAGGGACGGTTCGATACGGCGCAAAAACCGCTCTACGGCCAGCGGCATATCGTAGGGGGCATACACATGAAACACGCTATCGCCAAACAAGGCCTTGACTCGCTCGGAGCCGGTCGGGGTCATGGTCGTCACCACCAGATCCCGCTGCGGATAGCGCTGCTGCAACGCCTTGATCAGGGGGGCCGCGGCAATGGTTTCACCCACAGACACCGCATGCACCCACAGGGGGGCGCGTAGCCGGCGATAGCGATAGCCGGGCTCAAAACCGCCAAAGCGCTCGCGCCAGCGTTCGGCGTAGGCGGGAGCACGCCAGGCGCGGTATAACAAGCGCAGCACGATCAACGGCAGGGCCAGATAGAAAAGCACCGTATAAAGCCTTCGTCCCATCGAATATCCTCTGCAGTTATGGAATCAAGCCAGACCAGCCGCTAACCCTGGCTGCAAGAGTTTAGCAATTGATGCGCTTGCGGGGCACCCCATATTGCTCGCACCCGATGGATCGCAGGTACAGGCCCGGTCACCGCATGAGCAGTCATAGAAAACCACGGGCGACTTGAGTAGAATGCCTGACACCCTTGTGCAAGCGAGCTGAAACAGTGGCCACTCCCAACGAGCAAAAAACCTCGCGAACCCGGCGCTACCGTTCCGAGGACATGCGTTACAGCCGTTTTTTGCACCCCCGCTACTGGTCGAGCTGGTGCATGGTGGCGCTGGCCCGGATACTCGCTTACCTGCCGCTGCGCCTGCAGCAATGGCTTGGCAGCCTGGCCGGAACACTGGTCTACCACGGCTGGCCGAAGCGGCGCAAGATCGCCCTCACCAACATCGGCCTGTGCTTTCCTCACCTGTCTCTGCAAGCCCGACACAAGCTGGTGCGTGCCTGTTTTGCCTCTAACGGCATCGGCCTGCTCGAAACCGCAACCGGCTGGTTCAGAGATCCCGAGCGCTTGCGTGATGTCACTCATGTACACGGCCACGAGCACATTGAACGGGCACTGAGCCGCGGCAAGGGCGTTATATTACTGGGGGGCCAATACAGCACACTGGAGCTGGGCGGCGCCTTGATATCCCTGTTTCTCAAAAACGCCGACATTTTGCAGCGTGCCCACAAAAACCCGCTTTACAACGCCGTCATGACCCGGTCACGCCAGCGTTACTACGGCGTGCTGGATAAAAGCGATCTGCGCGGCATGTTGCGCAGCCTCAAGGCCAACCGGGTGGTATGGTATGCCACCGACCAGGACAACGGGCGCAAAAACAGCGTGTTTGCACCTTTTTTTGGCGTCCCGGCCGCAACCCTGACGGCAACCTCCCGCATCGCCCGTAAAACCGGCGCCGCCGTGGTACCCTTCAGCCATTTTCGCCGCGCCGATGGCAAAGGCTACGACATTTACTTTCATCCGGCTCTGACCAACTTCCCCAGCCATGACGAAGTCAAGAATGCCACTCGCCTGAACAAGGTGCTGGAAACGGAGATCCGCAAACACCCGGAGCAATACCTCTGGACGCACCGGCGCTTCAAAACCCCGCTCAAACCCAATACCTTCAACCCCTACCTTGAGCTGCGAAACGGATGACAGTGGCTGACGAAAACAAGTCAGGCAGTGCGGCAGTGGCGACCGAACCATTGACCTTGTGGCTGATGACAGACAACAAACCCGGCCACCGCAATCAGCTGCAGGGGCTGGCCGACCGCTTGAGTGTCCACGCCCGGATCAATCTGCGCTGGATCGAGGTGCAGAACCTGGACGTAAGCTGGCAGGATTTTCTCATGCGCCGGAAGTTCGTGGATGAGCAGGGAGATCTTTTCCCAGATCTGGTCCACCGACCGTTGCATGGGAATGACCCGAAGGCCGTCCCGCTCCGCTTCGGTCATCGCGTCGTCGAGGGTGCCTTCGGGGTTCCGAAGGATCAGGTGCAGGTTACCGTTCGCGATGAGCGCATGGGTGACCCGCTCCTGTGCCTGCTCGGTGGCTTCAATGCCGAGCCCGACGTTGGCGGCGATGGTTTCGGTTGGACGCTGCATGACCATCTGGTCAAAAACCTGCTGATCTTTATTCTCTAGCCGCTGGATCTCCGGCGGACGGGTAATCTGGTCGACCCGAAGGCGCCGGTGGTGCCGGAT
>JBFHRO010000287.1:0-3822 GCA_041591635.1 Oleiphilaceae bacterium
CAAACCGCCGCATTTGCATTATTCGATCCAGAGCCTGATACCCCGTTTATGGGCGATGGATGGCTCGACCCAAGGCTACAAAAAGGCCATCTTCATCAATCCAGACAGGTTTTTGCGCGGGGATCTGATCTACTGATCTGCACTTGCCGCGATCGAACGGGCTGACATTCTGTTTGTGTGTGGTGGCTCAGGATGTTGAAGCCGAAGTGCTGGTTGGTGCTTGCAGGGTTACCTGGTTGCGGCCCTTCTCCTTTGACTGATACAGCCCCAGATCGGCCCGTTTGATCAAGGATGCATAATCGTCGTTCAGTTGCAGTTCGCTCAGACCGAAGCTGGCGGTGATGGGCCGGTCAATGGCGGTATAGGTCTGGCTTTCAAACACCTGGCGCAGCCGGTTCACGATCACCCAGGCCTGATCGGCGCTGGTTTCGGCGAGAATCAGCATAAATTCTTCGCCGCCAATTCGGGCCACAAAGTCGGAAGACCGCTTGTGGTCTCGAAGGGTGTGTGCAAAGCGGCAGATGACCTCATCGCCGATATCGTGGCCGAACGAATCATTCACCTTCTTGAAGTGGTCAATGTCGCCGATGGCCAGGCACAGGGGGTGGCCATAGCGATGATGACGCTCGATTTCCTCTTTGATGCGCAAATCGAAGCTGCGCCGGTTGGCAATGCCGGTCAGCGGATCGCTGAGCATGAGGGCGGTGATTTCCTTCTCTTTGCGCTGCAGTTCGCGGTTGGCCTTGATCAGTGCCCTCTGGGTGTCTGCCAGTTCGTCATTGAGTGCAATCACGGCTGCGTTGAGTTTCTCCAGGCCGCTAATGTCGTGCTCGGCCACCAGCAGCCACTGCTGCTGATACCGGTAGATTGCCCCCTTGACCGAGCGGCAGCCGGTATGAACTTCACCTATGTTGATAATGCCTTCATACAGCGCGCCCTGATCGGTGTCGCTGGCCGCCGCCTTGAGGTCGGGGAAATCAGGTTGAATAAACAGGTGGCGGATATTCCAGCGGGGCTCCGGGGCCTCGTTGACATTGGCCAGCAACAAAAATCCCGCATTGGCCTCCAGCAGTGTGCCCTCTGCATCCATAATGGCAACGACAACCGAGGTCAGGGACTGGACGAAGGCCGGAATGTGAGAGCGGGCGCCTTCCGGCATCAGGGGTTCAAGCATCATTGAATGTCTTTCCATAATTCCCGGGCATCGGGGTACCAGTTGTCAATCTTCAGCGTTTGGTGCAGCTGATGATGGTTGATGGCCAGACCGCCAATAATGATGGCCGGCGCTTTGGCGCCCATAGTGCTGCGGATTTCGTCAATCAGCTGTTTAAGTGCCAGTATCTGATGCGGCATGCTCACCGACAAAGCAAGAACATCCGGTGTCTCCTGGGCCAGATGGGCCAGTACGGATGCATTGGGGGTATTGGCGCCCAGAAAGGTGGCGTCCCAGCCACGGAGTTCGAAGGCATCACTGACCATGCGCAGCCCCAGCGCATGATAATTGCCTTCCACACAGGCACACAGGGCGCGTTTGTTGATGGGGTCGGAAAAGGGCGCCGACAGAAACGCCTTCGCCAGCACATTCTGGGCGATGGCGGTGGCCAGATGCTCCTGAGCGACGGTTACCTGGTTGTTGGCCCACAAGCGCCCCACTTCGTACATGGCCGGCTGAATCATGCCGACTTCCAGATCCATCAGGACCACGCCGTTCGACAGGCTTTGTGTGGCCAGGGAGTCGACAGCTTTTTTGTCTCCTGCCACCAGGGCCTGGGTGAATTCCGGGCTACCCTGGGCGCAAACTATCGCACTGGGGCGCGCCGGTTTGTTGGTGTTGCTCTGGCGCATCAGAGCGATGGCGCAGTCGAGGGTGTCGCTGCACAGGCGCCCATCCTCGGCCGCTAAGCGGCCCGCGAGCGCGGTTTTCATGAAACCAAAAGACTCTATCGGATGGTCGATAGCCAGGTTACGGCTTTGCAGTACCCCCTTGAGCCAGATGGCGTAATCACAAAAAATCGCCTGGGTGCCGGTGCGAAGCGAGGTGAGAAGAAAATCCAGGTGGTGCTGAAAGTCGGCTTTGCACATTGCCCGGATGCGGGCCGGATCGCCCTTCATGCATTGTGGGTGGGCTGCAAAATAGGCTTCGGTCACTTCCCGGCTGATAACATCGGCCTGATCCTGAATCACGGCCAACCCGCGATCCGAGAGTATCGGTGTGGCAGAAGGTAAGGTCACGGGTGTTTCCTCAGGTCTAGTTGCAAAGCAGATTGAAGAAGGAAATCTCGGTGGCCTGCGGAACCAGTTTCAAGCCTTTGGGAATACCCTGGTGCGCTTCGCGATAGGTGTGGCCCCTGTACCAAACTTCCCAGCTGGCCTTGTCTTGCCAGTGGGTAACCAGCACGAACTCCTCGGGCTTGTCTTCGGGGTTCATCACTTCCATGCGAATAAATCCTGGTGCACTGTCCACATAGTGAGGGCGCTGACGGAAGGCTTCCCGAACCTGGGCCTCCATGCCGTTTTTGACCGTAAACCGGCTCATGGCAACAAACATGGTGAGTCATTCCTATAGGTTTGGCGGTGCATGGGAATAGTCGTTATGTCGGTTGGTGGTAGCTACAGGTATAGTCGAAACTACGGATCTTTGCCGTAAACGCCGCAAGATAAAAACAGGTGTGGTGCTGTGGAGACGGGTGATGCTGGTGGGGCCAGAGTACAAGCAGTTTGCTTGCCTCTGGCTGAGCGGAACGGGTTTAACCGCTGATCAGGTAATGCGTGTAGATGCTGGCACCGTAACCAAGGGCGATGGCCCAGCTCCAGCGCAGATGGCTGAAAAAGGTATACATGCCGCGAGATTGTCCCATCAAGGCCACGCCGGCAGCAGAGCCCACTGACAGCAGGCTGCCGCCCACACCGGCCGTCATGGTCACCAGCAGCCACTGATAAAGATCCATCTCCGGATTCATGGTCAGCACGGCAAACATCACGGGAATGTTATCAATCACGGCCGAGAGAATCCCTACCAGAATGTTGGCATAGGTGGCACCCAGCCCTTCGTACATCAGGTGTGAAATCTGCGCAAGATAGCCGATGGTGCCCAGGCCGCCAACGCAGAAAATCACGCCAAAGAAGAACAGCAGCGTGTCCCACTCCGCACGGGCCACCTTGTTGAAAATGTTGAACTCGGTAATGTCGTCGGTGGTATTGCGGGTTTTGTGTGCCTGCAACTTCAGATAGTAAGAGAAGAAAAACAGGTACGAGAGGCCGGTCATCATGCCCAGGAAGGGCGGCAGGTGAAGGGCTTGTTCAAAGAGTACGGCGGTGGCAATGGTGCAGAGAAACAGAACGCACATCACCAGCCCACCCTTTTTGACCGGAACATTGACGTTCATGGCCGCAGGCTTCTCGTTGGGAATGGCCAGGCTCATCAGCGTGGCGGGAATCAGGTAATTGACACAGGCCGGGATGAACAGGGCAAAAAAGCCGAAGAAATCCACGTGGCCCGATTGCCACACCATCAGGGTAGTGATGTCGCCAAAGGGACTGAATGCCCCGCCGGCGTTGGCACCTACCACAATGTTGACAAAGGCAACCGCAACAAAGCGCGTGTTATCGCCTCCTACGGCCAGTACCACAGCTCCCATCAGCAGCGCGGTGGTGAGGTTGTCGGCCACGGGCGAGATGAAGAATGCCAGAGTACCGGTAATCCAGAACAGGGCGCGATAACTAAAGCCCTTGCGGATCAGCCAGGCGCGCAGTGATTCGAAGACATCACGTTCGGTCAGGGCGTTGACGTACACCATGGCGGTCAGCAGAAACAGCAGCAAA
>JBFHRO010000288.1:0-3761 GCA_041591635.1 Oleiphilaceae bacterium
CGTTTTCCCCCACGCCCCGGCCATGGCGGTGACCATTAACGGCGGCTATGTCATGCCGGCCTGGTACGACATTCTCGATATGTCGATCGACCGCAAGGTTGATGAAACCCAGCTCAGGGCCTCGGCCAGTGCGATCGCACGCCTGATCGAGAAAGAAATTGCGCGGGGCATCCCCAGTCATCGCATTATTGTGGCGGGTTTTTCCCAGGGAGGCGCGGTGGCCATCGAGACTGCCCTGACCTTCCCCAAGCCTTTGGCCGGATTACTGGCACTATCCACCTATTTCGCCACCGCCATCAGCATTCGACCGCATCCGGCCAATCGGGAAATCCCGATCAGCATCCAGCATGGCACCTACGATGCCGTGGTGCCTGAATCTCTGGGGGTGCAGGCCCAGCAACGGCTGGTTGCCATGGGCTATGCCAGTCGATATCAAAGCTACCCGATGCAACACCAGCTGTGCCTGGATCAAATCCGGGACATTTCTGCCTGGCTGCAACAGCGGCTGGCCGTCTGACACCCCACTACAGCAACAACGCCAGGTACGCCGGGCTGCCGACCCGGGCCTCCAGCGCCTGCATCACATCAAGGGGCTGACAAGGCGCGCGGGCCAGCTGATTGAGCGTGCTGGCCAGGAACTCACGCCCCCTGGGATCGGCCCGCAAATACAGAACCAGTTTGGCCGCCGCCTGATAATTGGCGGGGGCCTGTGCACCATAGAAGGTCTGCGCGCTGGCTTCGAGTACGCGCCGCACATCCGCCTCGGACAAATCCAGCGGGATTTGCGCAGGCAGTGTAAACCCCCGCTCGGCCGCTTGCGCCAGCCCCTCGTTCAGCCACACCGGCAAGGGCCCGGTGATGCCGGCCAAAATGGCGTGGGTCGCTTCATGGCTGGCCACCGCCAGCAGTTGTGCTGTATCTCCTTCATTAACCAGATAAATGCTGTTGTCGGCGGCAGAAAAAAACGCCTGGGCGTTCATGTCGGGAAAGCGTTGCCGGTGCTGGGCCTCATAGGCTGCGCGTGTGGCGTAGAGCCTCACTTGCAGATTGATCTGGCGCTGCAACTCGGGTTCGATCAACCCGGCCAGCGCGTCGTAGGCACGCACCGCCGCCTTGCGCAGCTGATCTTCCAGGGCTCCGTTGCGAGCCATGCCTTCAAAGGTTACCTCGATGCGAAAACGCCGCTGCGCTTGCGCATACTGCTCGCCCACAAAACGGGCATCGGCATTGGCGCGCTGATCTGAGAAATGGGTGCGCCCCTGGGCATCTTTCCAGTGGTAAATCACCGGCACCTCGACATCGGTCAGCGCACGCGAGCGGGTTTTGCCACAGCCCTCGCCGGCAGGGAGCAGGCCGTGCAGGTAGGCTTGACCCACAAGGGCACCCAGGGCCGATGTGGGGCCCGGTGCAGAATCTTCGGTAACCGGGGATTCAGAAAGTGTCGTTGTGGTTGCGGTGACGGTCGGCGGTGCAGCGGGCGTCGCGGTGGCCGATACCGAGGCCAGCCAGCGGGCCAGCGGGCCGTAATCGACCTCAAGCTGCCACTGCATCGCCCCGTCGGGAATCTGTGTGACGCCCAGCGCCTCCAGCGCGACACTGCGCTGGCGCGGGTTGGCCAGCCCCCATGCCAGCACCAGCACCGCGACCAACACCAGCAACTGCAGCAGGATTCGTCCGCCTTTCACGCGCGCACCCAGCCGGACTTACCACATCAGATCGTCGGGAATCACGTAATCCTTGTAGGGATCGTCCTCATCCACTGCCAATTGAGTGGCCGTGTTCATTACCACAATCGCCTCGGGCGCCCGCACCTGAACCCGCTGGGCAATCTTCGCGGGTACCAGTTCATAGCCCTCGCCCAGTTTCGCCACCGCAATCTGGCCGCGTGCCAGTTGCTCCACCTGCAGGGGTTCAACATAGATTTTTTTTACCTTGCCGGCATCGGCAAACTGATAGGCCGCATCGGCCCCCTTGCCCCGGGCAATACGATGGGACTGCACGATCTGGCGCACCTGTTCGGCCAGCTCCTTCTGTTTGAGCGCTTCCTGGCGCTGGCGGTTGAGCTCACGGTCTTTCTCGATTTTTTCGAGTCGCGCCTGCTCCGCCAACTGTTTGGCCTCGTCAACCACCGCCTTGCCCTTGGGCGTTTGCTTGGCAGTCTTGTAATTCTCCTTGTTGACCTGTTTGACCTTTTTGGTGTCGATCAGACCGGCCTTGAGCAGTTGATCCTGCAATGAGTTTTTCGCCATGGAAGTACGCCATCCGTAACAACAAAAGATTCGTGGAATTGGAGGGGGATTATAGACCCACAAAAAGTCGATTACGAAGCACTCGCGCCCAAAAGCATGCGTCGAAACACCCCAAGACCTGCTACCATGCACGCCTTTAATGCAGTTCCCCCAAAGCAGTTCCTACGGATATGAGTATTGTGACCAGCAACGACCCCACCCCCGCCAAAGCCTTTAGTACCCTGCCCCTGGGCGCCGCCGAGCTGGCGAACCTCGCCACCCTGGGCTATCACGAGATGACCCCGATTCAGGCCGACAGCCTGCCGCCCATGCTGGCAGGGCGGGATCTGATCGCCAAGGCCAAAACCGGCAGCGGCAAAACCGTGGCATTCGGGCTGGGCGTATTGCATGCGCTGAACGTCAAACACTTTGCCGTACAGGCACTGGTGCTGTGCCCCACCCGCGAACTGGCCGATCAGGTCAGCAAGGAATTGCGCAAACTGGCCCGCGCCGTGCACAACATCAAAATTCTGACCCTGTGCGGGGGCATGCCCTTTGGGCCGCAACTGGCCTCGCTTGAACACGGGGCGCACATTGTGGTGGGTACCCCGGGGCGCATCGAGGAGCATGTGCGCAAGCAATCGCTGTTGCTCGACCAGGTGACCACCCTGGTGCTGGACGAAGCCGACCGCATGCTCGACATGGGCTTTCGTGACAGCATTGACGCCGTCATCAACCAGCTGCCGCGACAACGCCAGACGCTGCTGTTTTCGGCCACCTACCCCGACAGCATCGCTGACCTCAGTCGCCACTACCAGAACAACCCGATTGAAGTGACGGTGGAAAGCACGCACCGCCAGGACAGCCTGCACCAGCTGTTTTTTGAAATCACCCGCGAACAGCGCGAAACCGCCCTGCTCACCCTGCTTGCCCACTACCAGCCGGTTTCGGCGGTGGTGTTTTGCAACACCAAACAGCTGTGCCAGGAGGTCGCCCAGGCGTTGCAGCAGCAAGGCTACGTGGCCAAGGCCCTGCACGGCGATCTGGAGCAAAAGGAACGCGATCAGGTGCTGACCACCTTTGCCAACCAGAGCTGCAGTATTCTGGTCGCCACCGACGTGGCCGCGCGCGGACTGGATATCAAAGATCTGGAGGTCGTCATCAATTACGAACTCAGTCGCGATCCCGAAGTACATTTGCACCGCATCGGCCGCACCGGCCGGTCAGGGAAAAAGGGGCTGGCGTTGAGCCTTTTTACGCCCAACGAAGCCTACAAGCTCAATCTGATTGAAGACTATCAGGGCAGCCCGGTGCCTTTGGGGGATCTGAGCAAACTCAGTGCCGGCC
The DNA here is from genome assembly GCA_041591635.1 of Oleiphilaceae bacterium. Lineage (GTDB taxonomy): Bacteria > Pseudomonadota > Gammaproteobacteria > Pseudomonadales > Oleiphilaceae > JACKOD01. The sequence goes on from JBFHRO010000288.1 coordinate 3,576, forward strand.
CCCGCCACGGCCAGGAGCCGCCCATGATCACCCTGCAGATCGACGGCGGCCGGCGCGACAAGCTCCGCCCCGGCGATATTCTCGGGGCGCTGACGGGTGACGCGGGCATTCCGGGCTCGGAAGTCGGCAAAATCGACCTGTTTCACCAGTGCGCCTACGTTGCCATCAAACGCGACAGCGCCCGCC
>JBFHRO010000289.1:0-3756 GCA_041591635.1 Oleiphilaceae bacterium
CCATGGAGTAGGCACCATACACGCCGAACACATCACGGACATCGCTTTGGGTTTCGTACTGGAAGGCGGCCGTGATATTGTCGTCAATCTTGTAAGTCACACCCAGGCCAATAGCGCTGCTGCCAGTGGTACTGCCTTCATTGTCGGCAAATGCCAAAGATACTTTCAGCGCATCCATTTCGTAGGTCGCCGCCAGAGAAAGAGCATCACGCTTCTTGGGAGCGGTTTTGCCTGCCTGGCCGTTTACCTGAACTTGGGCCGCCACAGTAAACCCGTTGAAATTTGGGGTTTGATAGAACACTGAGTTGATATCGCTACCGTCAAATTCGGTGGGCACCCCATAGAACTCGAAGTTGTCGGTAACATCTGCCGCTTTGTACACACCATCGTCCTTACCGGCCCACACCTTACCAAAATCGCCTTCCATACCAATGTAGGCTTCATCGAACTGGTCAAGACCGCCACCAGTTTCACCATCAGCATCAAACTCGAACTCTGCCTTCAGGAACGCCGTCAAACCAGGCGCCACATCATGCTTGTGCTTGACACCCAAGGTAGAGCCATTGTCCCCAAAGGTGTAGTTGGAACCGGTCATTTCAGAATCGGCATAATCCATCACCAGCTGAATGTTTCCGTAGAAGGTTGGCATGCTGTCCAGACGCTGTGCGATTTCAGTCGCCTTGTCCATTGCAAGGGCAGAAGTAGAGAGCGCGGCGGCAGCTACAGCTGAAGCGATAAGGGTCTTTTTCATTTCGTCTTCCTTTTTTGGTATCAAGTTAAACTTCTGTTAAAGCCTGCGGGCTGCTGCCCAGCGTATTCTTCGAGTCGGCTAGTAACTCATTGCTGTTATTTAACGGCTTTTCAGTGAATTTTGTCGCAAAAACCCCCAAAATTTGCCTGCATTTCACTATAGCAAACAAGGTTTCACTTGCACAAAAAATACAGAAAATAATTAATTTTCTTAATATACAATACGTTATAACGGGTAATTAAAGCGTATTTGCATAATTAAGTTTTAATACAGCTCCTGTTATTTTGCAACTACTTCTTTACTTTTTTGTTACAAGGCGACTTACACCTCCCGCAAGCCTCGATAGTCACATCCTGAATCAGCTTCGCAGCACAAAAGTCACAGGCCCATCATTGACCAGTGACACCTGCATGTCGGCACCAAACACTCCGGTTTGCAAACGAATGCCTTGCGCACTGGCATACGCGCAGAACTCTTCGTAACGTTGGCGCCCAACGGCGGGCGCTGCTCCCCGACTGAAACCCGGTCGCAGTCCTTTTTGGGTGTCCGCAACCAAGGTGAATTGGGATACCACCAGCAACTCCCCACCCAGGGTCTTGAGACTTACGTTCATTTTTCCCTGAGGGTCGGGAAAAATCCGGTAATTCACGATCTTGTCAAGCAGTCGGGTTCCGTCGGCTTGGGTATCAGCGGCTTCAACCCCCAGGAGCACGAGAATCCCCTTGCCTATTTCGCCTGCCAAGGCATTATCAACAGTCACGCTGGCGCCGGCAACACGCTGAATCACGGCGATCACCCGCTCACCCCGTGCAAGAGAGGATCTGCCTGATCACACCAGAAACGCCAATCAAAATACATGCCAACAACTATTAACATACACATCGCTGCCAAATGCGACTAATTATCAGTAATCTCATCCAAAAAACAAGCAAAAAAAAGCACCCTCACGGGTGCCTTTCAATCAGCGACTGGCGCGCTTGCGCTCATTTTCGGTCAGCAACTTCTTGCGCAACCGAATAAAGTGGGGCGTCACCTCAACCAGCTCATCATCATCGATGAACTCCAGCGCCTGTTCCAGCGTGTGACGAACCGGCGGCGTCAAAATGATGTTTTCGTCCGAGCCAGAAGCCCGCATATTGGTCAGCTGTTTACCCTTGGTGGGGTTGACGACAAGATCATTCTCACGACTATGCAGACCAATGATCATTCCCTCGTATACCTCCACTCCCGGGCCGATAAACATGCGGCCCCGCTCTTGCAGGTTGAAAAGGGCAAAACCAAGGGCCTTGCCATCGACCATGGAAATCAGTACGCCATTGTTGCGCGCACTGACTTCTCCCGCCTTCACTTCACCATAGTGATCAAATACATGGGTGAGTATGCCCGAACCCGAAGTCATGGTCATAAACTGCGAGCGAAAGCCAATCAGCCCTCGCGCCGGCATCATGAACTCAAAGCGCACCCGCCCCTTGCCATCCTGCTGCATGTTGAGCATTTCGGCGCGGCGGTTACCCATTTCTTCCATCACCGGCCCCTGGTGCTCTTCTTCAACATCAATGACGACATATTCGTAGGGCTCCTGGATCACGCCGTCAATCTCCTTCTGCACCACTTCGGGGCGCGACACACCAAGCTCAAACCCTTCACGGCGCATGTTTTCGATCAACACCGACAGATGCAATTCACCACGACCCGATACCACAAACTTTTCGGGGGTGTCGCCCGGCTCTACCCGCAAGGCCACGTTATGCAAAAGTTCCTTGTCGAGCCGATCCTTGATATTGCGACTGGTGACGTATTTGCCATCACGCCCGGCAAAGGGTGAGTTGTTAACCTGAAAGGTCATGCTTACCGTTGGTTCATCAACCTTCAGTGCCGGCAGGGCTTCCACCGCCTCCGGATTACAGAGGGTGTCGGAGATATTCAAGGTATCCAGCCCGGAAATACAGACAATATCACCTGCCGCTGCCTGCTCGACGGGCACCCGGGTCAGCCCGTGAAAACCCTTGACTTCGAGTACCCGCCCCTTGCGGGTCTTGCCATCTTTATCAATGATAACCACGTTTTCGCCATTTCTCATGACGCCACGGGTAATACGCCCTATACCAATGAGCCCCACGTAGGGGTCGTAGTCGAGCGATGAAATCTGCATCTGCAGGGGAGCCTTGGGATCCACCTCCGGAATTGGAGCCTTATCGACAATCATCTGGAACAGCGGCGTCATGTCCTGGGCCATGTCCTCGGGATCAAGGCCGGCAATACCGTTGATGGCAGACGCATAGACCACCGGAAAATCCAGCTGCCGCTCGGTCGCCCCCAGGCGATCGAACAGATCAAACACTTCGTTGAGTACGTAGTCAGGGCGTGCGCCGGGGCGATCAATCTTGTTGATCACCACAATCGGACACAGCCCTTTTTCAAAGGCTTTCTGAGTCACAAAGCGCGTTTGAGGCATGGGGCCATCGACCGCATCCACCAGCAACAACACAGAATCCACCATCGACAGAACCCGCTCAACCTCTCCACCAAAGTCAGCGTGCCCGGGAGTGTCCACGATATTGATCCGGTAGTCATTCCAGCGAATCGCCGTATTCTTGGCCAGTATGGTAATGCCACGCTCACGCTCTTGGTCATTGGAGTCCATTATCCGCTCGGCCCCCTGATCCTTGCGATCAAGCGTACCGGACTGCTGCAGCAGCTTGTCGACCAGGGTCGTTTTACCGTGGTCAACATGAGCAATAATGGCGATGTTGCGAAGATTCTTAATCACAAAGTTTTACCTGAAGATGGTGGAAAATGGACGCGGATTATACAGATCTCACCCATCGACGGAAAGCGGCCCGGCCGCACCGACTGCAAACAGCAATCACATTGCCACTGCCTTTGCCTCAAAACATCCCTCTCCCGAAAACAGCACGCTCATCGCGCACCATAACAGGTCGCCATAACAAAATAACGCACCATAAAGGGTCGCTTTGACGCATGCAGGAACCAGACGCCGAACC
>JBFHRO010000290.1:0-3756 GCA_041591635.1 Oleiphilaceae bacterium
CCCGTGTTTCGCCCTGGGAGCTGTGGTTGTGGCCCGGCTGGTATTGCACATCGAGTTTGTGGCGAATGTAATTGACCTTTTCGCCGTTGTAGGCGCGAATCGCATCGGCAATGTTCCACTTGACGATCTGGCTGTCGAGAAACAGCGTGGTGTAAGCGTTGCCACGGTTGTCGTAGGCGGTGTGAAGTGGTCCCAGGCCCAGTTCTGGCTCACCCACGACTGCATCGCGCTCCTTGATCTTGCCGGCGAACAGGTCAGGCAGCTTGTCGATGGCGATGATGGTAACGGTAGGCGAGAGCTTGCCGTTGGCAATGAAGTACTTGCCATCGGGCGAGGTGTTCATGCCGTGGGGGGATTTAGGCACAGGAATATAGCGGGTGAAGGGGCTCTTCGCCTTGGCGCGGCCATCGACCACAGGCACTTTTGAGTCACCGATGGTGGTGAACTTGCCTGCCTTGATGGCCGCTTCAATGGCGTGGATGTCAAATACGACAGCCCAGTCGCGTTCGTTGCGCATGGTGTCGGCCAGCGTCACCCCTTCTTCCGAGTTGTAACAGGTCGCGGCGGTAAAGCGGCCCGAATAATCCATGTCGGTGTTGTCGAGGTTGCCGTCGACAATGACCTGGAAGGCCATTTCCATGGTTTCGGCATCGACAGCGTTGTACATGGTGGCGTACTTGCTCGGGTCAAACATGTCGCGCCCGTCGTTGGGCTGGGGAATGCGGAACTCACCGTTGCAAAACACGTATTTGGTATAGGGCACCTTTTGTACCCGCAGACCGTGAATGGCCTGTACGTTGGGAATGGTCAGCATCTTGTCGCATTTCATGATGTCGCAACGGATACGGGCAACCCGGGTATTGGCCTTGTCGTTAATGAACACGTACTTGCCGTCGTAACGGCCATCGGTCATGGACATGTGGGGGTGGTGAGCGTCACCGTTGAGCAGGTGAGCCGAATCGCCCTTGACGCGCTTGCTTTCGTCGGTCAGACCCCAGCCGGTGGCCGAGTCGATGTTAAATACCGGAATCCGCATCAGCTCGCGCATGGAGGGCAAGCCCAGAATCCGCACTTCGCCGGAGTGACCACCGCTCCAGAAGCCGTAGTATTCGTCCAGCTCACCCGGGTGTACGGTATGGGCATTGGCCGCCGCTTCCTGCGCCGCCTTGGCAAAAGCCTCGCGGGACATGATCGCGCTGCCAAGGCCGGTAACGCCTGCCACGCCTGCAGCGCCGGCCAGTGCGGAAGCACCGAGGAAGCCACGGCGGCTGAGGGCAGGTTGGTTGGTGTTTTGTTGGTTATTATCTTCCATCGTCTTTGCTCCGCTTGCAGAGTGGTTATTTGGCCGGGTTGCCCTGGCCGCTTACAGGTTTACTGCATTTATGGTTTGAGGTGCCTTGACTGCCTTGGCACGCTTCTTCGCCTTGATCACCAACGGCGGGCACTTCTTGTCGTTGTGATAGGTCATTTGGCAATCCAGACAGTGATGACACTCGTTGGCATTGATGGTGCCGTCTGGATGAATTGCCTGAATTTCGCACTCCACCGCGCAGAGCTGGCAGGGGCTGCCACACTCCTTGCGGCGCTTGAGCCAGTCGAACAGCCGCAGCTTGGTGGGAATGGCCAGCGCCGCGCCCAGCGGGCAGATATAGCGGCAATAGAGCTTGCGGGTGAAAATCGAGATAAACAGCAGAAATACCGCATAGGTCACGAACCACCACTCACGCTGGAAGGCGAGCAAGATGGTGGTTTTGAAGGGTTCGACCTCGGCGTAGCGTTCGGCGGTGGCCATGGATTCAAGCGAAACTCCGAACAGGCCGAGCAAAATCAGGTATTTGATCGCCCACAAACGCTCATGCACGATAAATGGCAGCTCGAACTGGCGGACTCTGAGCTTGCGGGCCAGTTCGTTGATCAACTCCTGCAGGGCGCCAAAGGGGCACAGCCAGCCACAGAAAATCCCTCGCCCCCACAGCACTATGGTCGCTGCGGTAAAGCCCCAGAGAATGAATATCACCGGGTCCATCAGAAACAGCTCCCAGCGGAAATCGCCCATCAGGGCATGGGTAAAGGTGAAAACATTGACCACCGAGAGCTGTCCCAGGGAATACCAGCCAATAAAGAACACGGTATAAATCAAAAAGCCCCGGCGCAGGTTGTGCAGCAGGCGCGGGTAGCGCACCAGCCAGTCTTGCAAAAAGATGATTCCCAGCAGCAAGACCAGACTGATGCTGACGACCACTACCTGAAACAGCCGTTGTTCCCACAGGGCAACCCACAGGGGCGGCTCGTCGTCCAGTGTCGCCACCGCAGGTGCCTTGGGGCGGGTGAGGTAGGGCTCGGGCAACTGGTAGCTGCCGGTAAAAGTGACAAAAATACTTTTGACTGGTCCGATCTGACGACGCACCAGGAATTCAACATCCCAGGCACTGCCGGGATCAAAGCTGTACTGGTTACGTACGACAAAAATCGCCATTTCCTTGAAGCGCGGCACGCCCTGGGCGTACACATCGTTCAGGCGGTAGTAATCCAGGTCACGAAAACTGATGGTGATGCCGTTCTGGTTCAGCTGAATGCGGTCGAAGATACCTCCGCGCACATAACCTGAACCCTTAAAGGAGTAGTCGCCATTACCCAGAACGGCAATGGCCTGGTCTCCCGGTTTGATCTCTTGCATCAGCCACTGGTATTGGTCGTCTCCCAGCAGATTGCGGCCGATGGTCGGCACATTGAGATGGGTGTAGTAGAGGTCGATGAAGGTATCCTGTTTTTCATCGGCAGCAGCGACATCAATGTGTTCTGCCTCGGTGCCGATAAACGCCGTGTCGATAGTTCCGCGATCCAGGTGCAGGCGGCGGATCGAGCCGTCACCGGTGAGCGTATTCCAGTCGGCGTGGGTGTAAATGTCGGTATTGACGGTCGCGGGAGCATTCTGGGCACCGGCACCGGCTTCGGCTTGCAGCAGTCCCATGTTGCGGGCCACCTTTTTGGCCGAGCGTAATATGCCTTCGTGCACCACCATGACGGTGACGGTCGCGCCGGTGACGGCATCGACACTGAGGATGTCGGGGTCGGTACTGCCACCTACGCGGATTTTGTCGGTGATTTTCTTGCCTTCGTACTGCAGGGCGAAATCCCACAGAGCCTTTTCAGGGATGCCCACCAGTAATATGGGCTCGTGGTGCGAGAGTACCCAGGCGGTCTTGATGGTGCCTTCAAGGTCAATGGCAACCAGGGTGTTGACGGGTTTGCCCGAGTAGGCCGGAATCTTGACCTGATCATCGGTTTCAAACACATAGCCAATGGTCTTGCCCTGGTGTTGCACCGGCCACAGGGCCTGTTCGGCATCACGCGGGCCAACAAGGCTGCCGGCGGGAAAGGCCTGAATGACGCGGGCCTTGTGGTCAGCATCCAGTTCACCGGCCTGGGTAAGGCAAGCCATAACAACGAGTATGAGACTGATCATAAGTCGATACAGTCGAACTGCCATACCCAAACTCCTTGGAGCGTTAATTAATGAGATAAGGAGGACCTGTGTTGCTGTTGCGCTAAAGGGGTGCGTTGTGCGGCAAAATGTCGCAGTGGAAAAAACTATAGGCCGAAAGGAGTATTGACCGGTTGATGCATATCAATGAATGCGAAAAACGACATACCTCTGCAGGGAGGGGAAAGATAGCGAGCCTTTCAGTTAGCGCGCTGGTATACCCAGTTCGCGCTGCCGGTATCGCATACGATCAGACGCGGCGTGACGGTATC
>JBFHRO010000291.1:0-3735 GCA_041591635.1 Oleiphilaceae bacterium
AAGTCTTCAAGTTTTTTCGCTCCCAGCGTGCTTTCGCTCCAGCCAGGCAATTCGACGTATACGGGCTCCAGATCACCATAACTATCACAATCTACTGGCGGGCGGGTCATTTCTTTACCATCAAGGATATAGCCCACACAGACACGAACCGTTTCCAGGCCATCCATGACATCCAGCTTTGTCAGGCACACACCCGAGACACTGTTGATCTGAACGGCATGACGCAAAGCAACCGCATCAAACCAGCCGCAGCGACGCGGCCTTCCTGTGGTCGAACCGAACTCATGGCCACGCTTGGCCAATCTGGCACCAACCTCATCGAACAGCTCGGTTGGGAAAGGCCCTGAACCTACGCGCGTTGTGTAGGCTTTGGTGATACCCAGAACATAATCGAGATACAGCGGCCCAAACCCGCTGCCGGTAGCCGTTCCGCCAGCGGTAGTATTGGAAGAAGTCACAAAGGGATAAGTACCATGATCGATGTCCAGCAGCGACCCCTGAGCACCCTCGAACATGATATTTGCGCCCTGCCGGCGATAGTCGTGCAGAACTGCCGACACATCACAGGCCATCGGCAATAACTGCTCGCCCCAACTCAACGCATCGTCACGGGTTTTCTGGAAATCGACCGGCTCAACCTTGTAGTAGTGTTCGAGCACGAAGTTATGGTAATCCATAATCTCCCGCAGTTTTTCGGTAAAGCGTGCCGGCTTGGCCAGATCGCCAAACCGGATTCCGCGCCGGGAAACCTTGTCTTCATAGGCCGGGCCAATTCCCCGCCCAGTGGTTCCTATTTTGGCATCGCCTCGAGCCTTCTCCCGCGCCTGATCCAGAGCAGCATGGTAAGGCAGAATTAACGGGCAGGCGGTACTGATGCGCAACCGCTCACGCACCGGCACCCCGGTCGCCTCCAGTTGCCCCATTTCTTTAAGCAGTGCATCAGGCGCAAGTACGACACCATTGCCAATCAGGCAACTCACGTTACCACGCAAAATACCCGATGGAATCAGGTGCAACACGGTCTTTTTCCCATCAATAACCAGAGTGTGACCCGCATTGTGCCCCCCCTGAAAACGAACGACAGCCGTCGCCTGATCTGTCAGCAAATCAACGATCTTGCCCTTTCCTTCGTCACCCCATTGGGTACCCAATATCACTACGTTTTTGCCCATGGCTATTGATTCTCAATGATTACAAACAATACTCACGCTATCGAAGAGGCATTCCAAAAAATCTACTCTTCGACTGTTTTTACAACCCAGCGACCGTTTTCCCACACAAGCCCACGACCGGACCTCATATCTTTGGCCGGCACACACACCACGCGATCCCCCGACCGACGAAGGTCAGCAATCACATCCTGCAAGCCTTTTTCGTCCACATCGGGTGCAAGAATAACCTCTCGCTTTCGATCATCCCCATCACTGCGACACAATGCAGACAACACTTTCAAATCAATACTGAACCCGGTGGCAGGCCGATCAACACCGAACTCACGACCCACGGAGTCATAGCGCCCCCCTTGCCCTACGGCATACCCAAATCCAGGAACATAAGCCGCAAACACCAATCCGGTGTGGTAGTTGTACCCACGTAACTCACAAAAATCGAACCCCAACTCGACATCGGGAAAACGCTGCTTAAGCTTCGCTGCGACGACATCGAGATCGTCCATGGCTCTCAAAACCCGATCAGCACACCCTGTCAGCGCCGCGCGCAATTGCACCAAAGCTTCAACACCTCCGGCAATCATGGCCATATGCCGCAACAATCGGGCACGGGAATCCACGCCACCGGCAACCCCCAGGAGTGCATCAAGCTCAGGCACCGACTTGCGGCGCAATGCATCAAAAATCTTCGCTTCCTGATCAGCCGAGAGGCCGGTGTTTTCTACCAACCCCCGATAAATACCCACGTGAGCCAAATCCAGATGGATCGAATGCTGACCTGCCGCTCGCAGGCTTTCAATCATCAGCGAGATGACCTCGACATCGGCCGACAGTTGCGGGTCACCAAAGAGTTCACAGCCAAACTGCACCGGGCAGCGACCCGTTCTCATGTGCGAGGGTCGAGTATGCAATACCGGATCGGCATAGCAGAAACGCGAATGGCTGCCGGTCGGCATAAAGCGCGCATCAATGCGCGCAGCCTGTGGCGTAATATCGGCCCGAATTCCCATCAAGCGCCCCGACAACTGATCTGTGACTTTGAACGTCTGCAAAGCCAGATCATTACCGGTACCCGTAAGCAAGGAATCAAGAAACTCGATCAGCGGTGGCGAAATGAGGTCATAGCCCCAGGAGTCTGCCTGATCCAGCAGTGCTCGCCTGAGTCGTTCGACCCGCATCGTCTGAGGCGGCAGCAGATCATCGACACCATCGGGAAGCAGCCACCGCTCATATACAGTCATTACGTTTTGAACTCCGCACCAGATGCCTTAATTCACCAACCCAGGTCTTACCACGTAAAGGTGCACCACCTTCGAACGAAGCTAACGCACCCAGGTCAACAGCAACAACCCCAGAACCATGCTGATCAACCCCATGATACGCATACTGCGATCATCGATGCTGGCCAACAGCTGCACCATGCGCTTCCAGCGACGAGGGTAAAGAAAAGGCAAAACGCCCTCAACCACCAGCATCAAGCTAAACGCCACCGCCAACTCTTGCCACATTACTGAACCATGCTCCGCACACTGGCGATCGGGACTTGCTCTGAAATTCCGCAAAGCTGGCGATTTTACCTGTTTATTACCCATAAAAAAACCGGCAGTTTGTGCAAAACTGCCGGTTAACCTGCGCTCACAAGGGCATTAACGCACGGGCTGTTTTATTCCATCCGCACGCTTTAAATAACGCAAAAAGTCGCTATCCGGATCAATGACCAACATGTCGCTCTTGCCTGCAAAAGTAGACTCATAGGCTTGCAAGCTGCGGTAAAAAGCATAGAACTCCGGATTTTTGCTGTAGGCATTGGCGTAGGTAGTGGCGGCTATTTGATCCCCTTCACCACGTGCCCGCTCAGATTCGCGATAGGCATCGGACTCAATGATGATGCGCTGACGATCAGCATCCGCCTTCACGCCTTCTGCCAACTCCTTACCTTTGGAGCGATGCTCCTGCGCTTCTTTTTCCCGCTCGGTTCTCATGCGGCGATAGACGTCTTCACTGACCGAGGTGGGGAGATCAATCCCTTTGACACGGATATCAATGATATGAATACCGAACTCCGACTCAGCCACCTTGTTCATGTTTGCCGTCAAATCGGCCATTAACTCATCACGCTGCCCGGAAATCACTTCATGCATGGTCCGAATACCGAACTGGTCACGCAACCCGTTGTCAACGCGCGAAGACAAGAGTATGACCGCCCGGCTTTCGTCACCAGAGGTCGATTTGTAGTATTTGGCAACATCCTTTATGCGCCAGGTGACGTAAGAATCCACCACCAGCGGTTTTTTCTCGATGGTCAGATACTCGCGCGAAGGCGAATCAATGGTCAGGGTGCGAATATCAAACTTCTTGATTTCGTCAATCACTGGTACCTTGAAGTGCAGCCCAGGATGAATATCCGTCTCTACCTGCTTGCCAAACTGCAGCCTCACCGCGCGTTCTGTTTCATAAACAATGTACACGGAAGACAAACCTACAACCACCAACACCAGGGTCAGCAGCAATAAACCGGTTGCTTTGGGCGACATCTGATTTACCTCCCTCTTCTCGAGCTAGTGAT
>JBFHRO010000292.1:0-3733 GCA_041591635.1 Oleiphilaceae bacterium
GATCAGACTTGGCCATTTCTTCCTTCACGAAGGAGGAAATACCGGCATCCTTAACGACCGCCACGGTTTCAACCGATGCAGAACCACCCTCAGCGGCAACCGCATCAAATCCGGTCGAGCGAACAGTAATTACCTTGATAGCGTCGGAAGACTTCACGGTGGCAATCGCATTACCGGCATAGAAAGGACGCACAAAAGTATCGGCGCCTTCAACCCGAATGATGTCGGAAATCTGGGCAACGTCGAGCAGTGCAGCTACGCGTGGCATGAAATCCTTGCCAGTGGTGCCGGCAGAACTAAGAATGTGGCTGTAATCCTTGCCAAGCTCCGCCACCAGCAGCCCCAAATTTTCTGCCAGCTGATGCCCATAGGCGGCATTGTCTGCCACCAGAACCTTGTTCACACCGGCAACCTTCGAAGCTGCCTCGGCGGCTGCACCGCAGTTTTCACCAGCCACAAGAACGACAATATCACCGCCAATGGCTTTGGCTGCAGCAACAACGTTGAGCGTCGCCGACTTCAGGGTAGTGTTGTCATGATCTGCAATAACGAGAATGCTCATATTAGATCACCTTTGCTTCATTCTTCAGTTTTTCGACCAGCTCGCTTACGCTGCCTACCTTGATGCCACCTTTACGCTTGGGCGGCTCTTCCACCTTCAGGGTTGTCAGGCGAGGCGCCAGCGTCACTCCCAAGGCTGCCGGTGCGATGGATTCCAGCGGCTTTTTCTTGGCTTTCATGATGTTTGGCAAGGAAGCGTAGCGAGGCTCGTTCAAACGCAGATCGGTCGTCACAACCGCAGGCAACTTGAGCGCAACGGTGACCAAACCACCGTCTATTTCGCGCGTCACATTGACCTTGTCGCCATCAACCACCACTTCAGACGCAAAGGTTCCTTGCGGCATACCGGTCAATGCCGCCAGCATCTGACCTGTCTGGTTGTTGTCGGAATCGATGGACTGTTTGCCCAGAATCACCAGCTGTGGCTGTTCCTTTTCCACCACGGCCTTCAATAACTTGGCTGCATCCAGAGACTGAACCTCTTCATCGGTTTCAATCTGAATGCCACGGTCGGCGCCAAGCGCCAGTGCAGTGCGGATTTGTTCCTGAGAGGTCTTGGGACCAATTGATACTACAACGATTTCGGTAGCAACGCCCTTTTCCTTCAAACGAACCGCTTCTTCAACAGCGATTTCGCAAAAAGGGTTCATTGCCATTTTCACATTGGTAAGATCTACGCCAGTATTGTCGGCTTTGACCCGAACCTTGACGTTGTAGTCGATGACACGTTTTACAGCGACCAGAACCTTCATAGATTCCTCGTTTTCAGCGATTGGATGGATAATTAACAAGTACGCATCGCTCAGCTTCTGCATAATTTCTTGCATCTGATGAACGTAACCAACAGCACTTGGACTGCCGAGCATTACGCAAAGCGCCATAATACTGACGACAAATGCAGGACAGGTCAATACTAACTAACCGCCCGCCGGCCAGTGCACAGACCATACACGGAATATTTCGGGGCAAATTGATACGCCTCAAAAGCGCCACACAATCTCGCATGGCATGATCATCGGTGCGTGAACACTCGTGCTTTCATTTGGACATACGTCGAGCGTTTTAACGAAAAACGCAAGCAAGTGTGAAGGGTGCAAAATTCAAACAAACGTTTGTTTGAATTTTGCACCAAGGTATCCTAAGATTCAGGTTATCGCTATAATTCGCTGCGTAAACAAGCGCATTAAATCCAACCCCATAACTGCTTCAGCAAAACCGTATACAGATGTTGCGACAACACCAGTAAGTGCGACAAGCGACGCGGAATTGCCGGCACACAAATAAATGATGATCGAGGAGAGCTGAACGTGGAACGCGAATCGATGGAGTTTGACGTCCTTGTCGTTGGTGGCGGACCTGCCGGCCTGTCTGCGGCATGCAAGTTGCTGAAACTGGCGCAAGAGGCAGGAAAAGAACTGAGCGTATGCGTAGTGGAAAAAGGCTCGGAGGTTGGCGCGCACATTCTTGCCGGTACCGTTTTCGAACCCACTGCCCTGAACGAACTCTTTCCCAACTGGAAAGAACTCGGCGCCCCCCTCACCACACCGGTTCTGCGTGACGATATCTTCCTCTTCACCTCACAGGAAAAAGCCATCAAGATTCCCAATGCGCTTGTGCCTGTCAACATGCACAACGAGGGCAACTACATCGTCAGCCTTGGCAACCTGTGCCGCTGGCTCGCCGAGCAGGCAGAAGGTCTGGGTGCAGAAATCTATCCGGGATTTGCCGCCGCCGAAGTCCTTTATGACAACAATGGTGCCGTTCGTGGTGTTATCACCGGTGACATGGGCGTTGGCCACGATGGCAAGCCCAAGGACTCCTACACTCCAGGCATGGAACTGCGCGCCAAATACACACTGTTCTGCGAAGGCTGCCGTGGCCATCTGGGCAAAAACCTCATTTCCCGCTTCAATCTTGATGCCGGCAAAGACCCCCAGCATTACGGCATTGGCATCAAGGAGCTGTGGGACATTGATCCGGCCAAACACAAACCCGGCCTGGTGGTACACACCACGGGCTGGCCGCTGACCGAAAGCAAATCCACCGGTGGCTCGTTCCTTTATCACATCGAAAACAACCAGGTATATGTGGGTCTGATCACCGACCTGGCCTATTCGAACCCGCACGTCAGCCCGTTCGAAGAGTTCCAGCGCCTCAAGCTGCAACCTGAAATTCGTCGCTATCTCGAAGGCGGAAAGCGGATCGCCTACGGTGCCAGAGCCATCTCAAAAGGCGGTTTTAACTCGCTGCCCAAAATGACGTTCCCCGGCGGCCTCTTGCTGGGTTGCGATGCCGGCACCCTGAATTTCTCGAAAATCAAGGGGTCACACACCGCCATGAAATCCGGGATCCTCGGTGCAGAAGCTGTGTTCGAAGCTATCAGCAAAGGCTCCGAAGGTGGCGAGGAGCTGCAAGGCTTTACCCAGAAATACAAAGACTCCTGGCTCTACAAAGAGCTGTATGACGAGCGCAACTTCGGCCCCGGCATGCACAAATTCGGCAATTTCATTGGTGGTGCACTGGCGTTCTTTGAGCAGAACATCTTGCGCCGCAGCCTGCCCTTTACCCTGCATGATCCCATTCCTGATCATGCCATGATGAAAACGGCGGCCGTCTGTCCCAAAATCAACTACCCCAAGCCCGATGGCAAACTGACCTTTGACCGGCTGACTTCGGTATTTCTGTCTAATACCAATCACGAAGAAGACCAGCCTTGCCACCTCAAGCTCAAGGATCCGGCACTGCCGATTCGTGACAATCTGCCCAAGTACGATGAACCCGCCCAGCGCTATTGTCCCGCAGGCGTGTACGAAATCGTGGCCAATGATGACGGCAGCAAGCGGTTTCAGATCAATGCTCAGAACTGTGTGCACTGCAAGACCTGCGACATCAAAGACCCCGCCCAGAACATCACCTGGGTAACACCAGAAGGCTCGGGTGGCCCAAACTATCCGAACATGTAGGTGCGACGTGAGTCGCGCTTTCTGACGCTGGTAGCTGGCCACGAGAGCGTTAAACCCTTGTTATAAAGGGAAAATCTCAAAAAAAGCATTAGAAGTCAGGCCGCAGGCTTGTATCAAGCCTGCGGCTCTTTTGAAAAAAAAGAAAGCTGTGGGTTCGGTACGTTTGCCGAAACCGACTGTGATACCAGAGGCTCCCCGCCTCTTCATAC
>JBFHRO010000293.1:0-3676 GCA_041591635.1 Oleiphilaceae bacterium
GCTGGAAGCGCATCTGGTGGATCACTTCCTGATCGAGTTTGCCGCGCTGGGCAAGCCACTGATCGGCAACGATCCGGAGCTACACCAGCTTACCCAGGACATGTCGCAGTATTACGTCGACAAGCATTCGACGCTGCGTCGAACGGTGATTGAAGCCGGAGTGCACGGCGCTTATCCGATTGATGTTGAAGAGTGGCTGCAGCGGGCTTCGGCTGCCATCGACACCATTCATCGGGTAAACGATGCGCTGACCCGGCGCATTGACCGGAATCTCGACACAGCCCAACGGGCCAATTTCTGGCGTGCCAGTGCAGCGCTGGGCGTCTTCTGGTTTGCCATGGTCGCCGGTGCCGTTGCCATCGGGCGCGTAAGCCAGATTGCCACCGGATTGGTGGAACAAAAGCAACTCGCCGAGCAGCGTCTTGCGGAAATCAATGAAGAGATGGCGGCAAGGCTAAGTACTGAAGAAGCGCTTCGAATCAGCCAGGCCAGCTTTCACAGTCTGGTCGAGAGCAACGCCATCGGAATGCTGGTCGTCGGCCCACAGCAAGAAACGCTCTTCATCAATACGGCCGCCAAACAGATGCTCGGGCAACGCGCCAATGTCGCCGACTTGATGAAACGCCAGGAACGATCCCTGTTTGAAATCAGCATCCAGAAAGACGCCCACAAGGGCACGGCCGAAGTCACCATGCGCGATACCGAATGGAATGGCAAGCCGGCCAAGTTATTGATGATTGAAGACATTACGGTGCGCAAGGAAGCACTGTCGACCGCCGACTTTCTTACCCATTACGACAGCGTCACGGGGCTTCCCAATCGGGCCTTGTTCAATGACCGGTTGCAGCAAACACTGCTGCGAATGGAGGCCAAAAACCGCCAGCTCGCCCTGGTGATTTGCGATATCGACCGTTTTGCCAAGATTTGCGATGCCCTGAGTCAGGCCGATGGCGAATACATTCTCAACCAGGTGGCACAGCGCTTTCTCGCCAACGCCGGCGAGGGCGATACCGTGGCGCGGTTGGGTGTCGACCAGTTTGGCCTGATTCTGGAAGATGTCGATGACTGGGCCAGTGCCTGTGCACGCGCCGCACAGCTGCTGGCTGCCGCCCAGCAGCCGGTGGAAATACGCGATGAAGAAGTGCGTATGACCCTCTGTGCCGGCCTTGCGCTCTACCCGCAGGATGCACGCAAAGGCGACACCCTGCAAAACTATGCCGTGGCCGCCTGGCGCACCGCCAAAGAACATGGCGGCAACGAGTTGCAAGCCTACCGATCGGGAATGGAAATCAAAAACGACTACAATCTGCAACTTGAAGCCGACCTCAGCCATGCAGTGGAACGCAATGAGCTGGAGTTGCACTATCAGCCTCGGGTCGATGTCGCTACCGGAAAAATCGCAGGCATGGAGGCGCTGGTGCGCTGGGCTCACCCCAAACTGGGCATGGTATCGCCCGCGGAATTTATTCCTCTGGCCGAGGAAACCGGGCTGATTTTGCCCATCAGCCAGTGGGTGATGCATCAGGCCTGCAAGCAAACCGCCGCCTGGCGGGCTCTTGGATTCACCAACCTGAAAGTGTCGGTCAATATCTCCACCATGCAGTTCGCCAAAGGCAACCTGCTTCATTTGGTGAATGCGGCCCTCAGTGCTGCCCGACTGCCGGCGGATCAGCTTGAGCTGGAGCTCACCGAGAGCATACTGATGCAAAACGCTGAGACCGCCGCGCACACGCTGGAGGAAATTCGCCGTCTGGGGGTACATTGCTCAATCGACGACTTTGGCACGGGCTACTCCTCTTTGAGCTATCTCAGCCGCTTTCCGCTGCATGCACTCAAAATTGACCGCTCCTTTGTCCGCAGCCTGCCGCGCAAATCGGCCGACACGGCCATTGTCAATGCCATTCTCTCGATGGCGCGTGATTTACACCTGAAAGTGGTTGCCGAAGGGGTGGAACTGCCCGAACAGGCCAGTTTTTTCAAAGCACGCGGCTGCGATGAAATTCAGGGGTTCCTGTTTAGCAAACCCCTGCCCGCGGCACAATTCGAACAGCTCCTGATTGCCCGCACGCCGTTTTCCATCACCTGATCAGGCGTTGGGTGATCAGGTGATGGGCCAGCCGCTCAAGCCCTAGCGAAAGCGGGCAATGAACTTGGATAGATGTTCAAGTTTGGCGGGATCTTCATCAACAAACCGGATCACAATGCTGACGAAGTCGCTGTCCATACGTTTGTCCACGGCCTGCAACTGCTGTACATAGCCGTTAAGGCGCGCCACGTTCTGCTCGTCCAGCTCCACATCAATGACTACGGAGTCGAGTATTCCGGGAAACTGCTGCTCGCGCTTGGCAATCACCTTCACCTCGGTCAGGCTGATCGCCTTGATGACCGATTTGAGCGCCCCGTTGGCGAATCGTACCTCAGCCACCGACTTGGTATTCACCGTTACGGCGGCCTCGGCCTTGGGCGCGCTGGCCGCCCCCGTTAGCAGCGAGGCCGACGTACTGGCGACGCCGTTGGCCGGCCGGGCCGGGGCCCTGGCGGGGGCTCCCGTCAGCAAGGCAGCCGACTGCTTGAAGGCATCCATGGGCCCCGCCGGTGCCTGGGCGGCGCTGCCCTTGAGCTTGCGTCCCAGGGCTTTGACGATTTTTGCCGACAACTGTTCCGGGCTAAAAGGCTTGCCCAGGTAATCCGTCGCCCCTTCCTGCACGGCCTCCATCACATGCCCCCGATCGCCACGGCTGGTCACCATGACAAAGGGGGTTTTTGCATGATTCTCGTCCTGACGAGCCCACTTGAGCAGGTCAATGCCGCTCATTTCGGGCATTTCCCAATCACAGAGCACCAGATCATAGCTAAAGCGCGACATTAACGACTGCGCCTTTTTACCATTAATGGCCTCTTCGACCGTCAGCGAAGGAAAGCTGGTTCTCATGGTGCGCTTTACCAGGTCACGGACAAAGCTCGCATCGTCCACCACCAGCACTTTGAGCTGTGCCATTCAACGACTCCAAAATCTGTATTGACAGGTTTCAGCATAGATCATGGCTCGCGGGTCTTCCCGCCGGTGGCTGGATTATCTGCCGGATGCCCGGATTTCGGGCGCTGGTCGTAATTGCAGCCAGAAGTGCGTGCCGCCACAAACCGCCGCCGGCACGGCCAAAAGGTTAAGCACAGGGATCATATTGGCCAGCGATACCATCAGGCCGAAGGCCAGGCAGCTTAAGCGTGCGGTGCGCAGTCGCTGGCGCATTTGTGCAAACCCCAGCCCCTCGTTATCAGCGGAAAAATCAGCATACTGCAGCGTCATCATCCAGGCGGCAAACACAAACCAGAGCACCGCCCCAAACACATTGATTCCGGGGATCATCCCAATGATCAGCAAGGCCAGAACCCGTGGCAGGTAATAGCTGATCTTCTGCACCTCGCGCGCAAGGCTGGCCACGATGAGCTTCCACAGCGAACGCTCCGCCTGGGCTGGCCGATCGGGATCAAGGTGCTTTTCCACCCGCTCCGCCAGCAATCCGTAAAAGGGGGCGCCGATCAGATTCGCCAGCGTGACGAAACTGTAGGTAAACAGCAGCACGAACACCAGGCCATAGAGTATCCACAACAGCCAGTCGAGAAACCCCAGCCACTGGGGCAGCCACCCCATGACAGTCGCGATCGCGTGACCAGC
>JBFHRO010000294.1:0-3658 GCA_041591635.1 Oleiphilaceae bacterium
CGATCCAGCCATTGTGGTAGCCGGCAATCACGACTACGAAGACAGCCGTTTTACAGATGTCCGCTCTTTTGGCCAGAACCGGCTTAACCGCCAATCGGCAGTGAAGTGCTCCGGTGCTTACGCTGAAAAAATGACCTGCAGCTACAAGAATATCTTCTTCGTGCTCTCGGCCATTGGCTCGTCGGGCAGCCGCTCGGACCATGAGAGTTTTATCCGCAACAGCCTCAACAACGCCCCCCGCGGTGCCTGGCGTGTCTGCGGCTGGCACAAAAACCAGCGCGATATGCAAGTGGGCAGCAAGAGTGACGAAGTGGGCTGGACCGCGTACGAAACCTGTCGAGAAAAGGGCGCCATCATCGCCACGGGTCATGAGCACTCGTACGAACGCACGCACCTTTTGAGTGACATGAGCGACAAAACCGTCTCCAGCACCTCGTCGAGCTTTACCGTGAGCGAAGGCAAAACCTTTGCCTTTGTGTCGGGTCTGGGCGGTATCGGCATTCGGGATCAGGAGCGCGGTGGCGCCTGGTGGGCGAAGATCTACACATCCACCCAGGGGGCCACCTACGGCGCCATGTTCGGCACTTTCTACCCCGATCGGGCGGAGTTTTATTTCAAGAATATCAACGGCAAAATCATTGACCAGTTCACTGTGAAGAAGGGCTACTGAGATGAAAACCCTGTTACTCGCCATTTCCCTGCTGGGCAGCCTGACGGCCTACGCCGGTTGTGAATCCTCGTTTGTCGAAGGCGGCCACACCGCCTTGTTGCTCGAAGACGCCCAACAGGGCGCCATGGAGGAAGCCGCGGATAACTGCCCTTCCGGTCGGGCAGACCTGCAGGCCATGGAGTGCACTGAACTACTGCTCGACACCGACGAAGGTCCGCAAGTTGGCATGCGCTGCGTTCAGCAGGCCATCTGCCACTTGTGTGATGACAACCTCAGCCGCAAATACGAGGCCATGGACTAAGGGGTAGCGGCAGCCAGGGCCGAGGTGTACTGGATGTGTTTTTGCCCCTGGCTTGATGCAGGCAGGGTGCTGACACTGACCGGATACCCCAGGAGCCGTTCCAGACGCGCCTGTACCTCCCGGGCCGGCCCGAGCGCCGCAAGCTGCAGCCTGAGCCCACCGTCGGCCTGCTGATGCAGGGCAAAGCACGACAGGGCAAAGGGCTGCAGGGCATGGGTGATGTCAACATTGTTCAGCCAGGCGCCCGCGCGGGTGCGAAACCGCACCGGCGGGCGACCTTCAAGATCGACCAGCAGCCAATGGCCAGCCTCGTCACAAGCACCGCCGTCAGCCTCTGCATCCGCCAGCAAGCGGGCGAAATCGCCGGTGCGGTAACGTACCAGCGGCAGGTAGTCGTTAAACCCGCCGGTAACCGTAACCTCCCCTCTCTCGCCGCAGGCAACCGGCAAACCATCGGCATCCAGGATTTCAACCAGCAAACAGGACTGCAACAGGCGAAAGCCGGGCTTGCCCGCAACGCTGCACCCCACCGGCCCCACTTCATTCAGGGAATACAGATCAATCACCGGGCAGCCAAAGCGCTGTTGTAGCTGCTTCGCTGTGCCCTCAAGCAAGGTCATGGAGGTGCTTAATACGGCCCTGGGTTGATGGCGAAAGGGAATGGCCGCCAGCGCGGCAAGAGAAACCGGATCGCCCGAAATCAGATCGGGCCGGTTGGCATCGAGATAGGCCTGGCGGTCATCGGGATGGCGCCAGTCCCGCGGATGAAAATTGAGTTTGACCAGCCCCTTGTGATTCAAATACGGGCAGATCGAAGCATAGGTGAAGCAGTGTTCCTGAAAGCCGGCCAGTACCACGGCCAGATCGCTGGTAAAGGTGTCGGGGTCGACGCCATTCCAGCGCAAGGCCTTTTTGTGAAAGCCACTGTAACGGGCCGCCACCCGCGGGTGTGAGGGTATTTGCAGCGGATGCCCGGTGGTGCCGGAGGTTTCGTAGGCAATCACCGCCTCCAGCGGCAAATCATCGGGCACGAAACGGGTGATGTCACGACTGAGATCGGCGCGGGAGATGGTGGGGATATCTTGCAGCGCGGGCATACCGCAACGAAGGGTTTCGCCAATGGCGTAGTCACGATAAAAGGGGACGGTGGCAAAACTGCGCCGAAGAAACGCCGGCAGCCAGGCGTTACGGGTCGCCACCGGCGAGATGCCAGTGGCCGTTTCGCGCTCGACGTAGTCGTTCAGTGCCTTCAGATCATCGGGTTGCAGGTGATGCCCCGAGCGGTTTCTGAAGCGCGGGGCTGACGGTTGATCCAGCAGGTGCTTGAGTCGCTGGCGGGCCGCGGGGCTCAATCCGGGCAGCCGCTGCGCATCGTTCCAGGGATCAAGCCGAGTCACTGCCGCGGCATCAGAGCCCGGCGACACGGCTCTCGACCGACAATTTGCCGGGATCATCGGTAATGGAAAGAATCATCTTGGTAGCCTTTTCGGCCTGAATCGGCAGCGTCAACCAGCCCGCCAGTACCGACAATTGTTTAAGCTTTTCCGGCCCCGACACCAAGAGTGCCGTCGGGCTCTGGGTACTCACGCCCAGGCACACGGCGTGCTTCTGAAAGGAGGAATCCATAATCGCCTGGAGCAGGTCGATGCCGGCGACCCCGCCTTTGCCGTCCGGCTCAAGATTGATAAGAATGGCGTGAAAGGGTTGTCTTTTGACGAAATCCAGCGCCGCAAGGCTGGTACTGGCCTGTTTGACATCACAGCCCTGCTTCGCCATGTGGTCGGCGACGCGATAGAAAATATCAATGTCATAGGTTCCAATAATCAAGATGTCTTTGTTTTCCGCCATGACAGCATCCTTAGTAGGTCGTATTAACAGCGTCAGGGTGACGCGCACAAAAAGAGTGGTGTCTAGTAGTTGTAGCCGTTTCTGGCGAAAAGACAAACTAGCTATCACCGGTCGACGCATCCGTTTCGTAGACCTCACCCAGCGCCGCATCCTGCGTGCGGGCTATTGCCCGCTGTATAAACGCATTGTCTGTCTCACTGCCCCGTGCTATTTCTGAGGCCGTTCGCATGCCAAACAGCCAAATCATCCGGTTTTTGATCTCTGGTGCAGCGGTTTGGGTTTGAAGTCGATCAATGGCCTCCTTGAATACTTCCTTTGTGACGGGGCTTTCTAGCTCTCTCTGGCGAGCTTTCAGTACCGGCAACGCTGCCTTCAGGTCAAGATCGGCAAGCGCGGCCGCCACCAGCGCCAGGCCGCGGGTAGGTAGATGTCGGCCCACCGTTTGACGAAGGCTTTCTGTGCATATAGAGGGATTGACAGAACCTGGAGATGATGTCCAGAAATGCCGCACTAACCAAAGGCATAAAAATAAATACCTGCGAACAAACACACAAAAAACGTCGGTACGGGTAATAGTTTCCTGACTTCCGCCTTGGGTATCCTGTGCCGAATTGCCGCCACCAGTACCAAACTGATAACAAAAAACACGCACCCCAGGATCAAGCCCAACCACACGCCCAGTATGTTTGCCTGTTCCAGTGGTTTCTTAAGATTGTCATATTGAACATACCCCGAATAACAGAGCCACATCAGCCCGATCAACTGGGTTAGCCATGCCAGCCTAGTGCAAACACGCACCCACACTTGCCTACCCTCCCAACCTGGTCAGAGCCATGGCG
>JBFHRO010000295.1:0-3648 GCA_041591635.1 Oleiphilaceae bacterium
GAGCAGGCCATCGCCGAAATCAGCACCCAGATGCGCGATATCAAAGCGGCATCGGGTGGGCATTCGTTTGCCTATTATGGCGGGGGCGGACAGGGCAATCATCTGGGTGGCGTTTATGGTGCCGCCTTGCGAGCGGCCTTGGGGACGCCCTATGTATACTCGGCCCTGGCACAGGAAAAAACCGGCGACTTCTGGGTGAATGGCAAGCTGTTCGGACGCCAGAGCTGCTATGTGGTTGAGGGAATGGAACATGCCGATTTCGCCATTGTGCTCGGCGCCAATCCCTGGGCTGCCCACGGCGTGCCCAAGACCCGCGAGATACTCAAAGCCTTCAAGCAAGACCCGCAACGCACCCTGGTGGTCATAGATCCGCGGCGCACCGAAACGGCCGACATGGCCGACATTCACCTGCAGGTGCGTCCCGGCCGTGATGCCTGGCTGCTGGCGGCGATTATCGCGGTCATCTTTCAGGAAGGGCTGGAGCACCGGGCGTTTTTGGCAGATCACACTCGCGAGCATGAACCGGTGCGCGCCCGCTTCATGAGTATTCCGGTGGCCGAATTCGCCGCCCTCTGCGGCATCGAGGAAGCACGCATCCGTACCGTTGCACGCGGCCTCGCCAACGCGAAGGCCGCAACCGTGCGGGCCGATTTGGGCATTCAGCAAAGTCCCAACAGCACCCTTAATTCCTATCTCGAAAAACTGCTGTTTCTGGTAACCGGCAACTTCAATCGCAAGGGAACCAACCATCTGGTGACCCAGTTTGCGCCACTCATTGGCCACTCCAAAACCGCCGCCGAAGGTGAAATCTGCACCCAGGTAACGGGCATGCCGGGAATCAGCAAGCTGTTTCCGCCCAACATACTGCCGGCAGAAATCAACACACCCCATCCGCGGCGCGTCCGCGCCCTGGTGGTCGACAGTGCCAACCCGGCCCTGTCAGCGGCCGACGGCCAAGCCTGGCGGCAAGCCCTCGACGCATTGGAACTGATGGTAGTGATTGATGTCGCCATGACCGAAACGGCCCGCCATGCCCACTATATATTGCCGGCACACTCCCAGTTTGAAAAAGCCGAGTGCACCTTCTTTACCTTCGGCTTCCCCCAACCCTGGTTTCATCTGCGCAAGCCGCTCTTTTCGGCCCAGGGCAATACCCTGCCAGAAGCTGAAATCTACCGCCGTCTGCTGGTTGCCCTGGGCGCCATTCCTGAGCGCTTTGGACTACTGGAACGCCTCGCCAGGCTCGACCGCCGCCTGCCCGGACGGCGCCTGTTTGCCCTGGGTCTGGCCAGCGCGATAAAGCTCAACCCCCAGTGGGCGCCGTACCTGCCGGTCATTCTTTATGCCACGCTCGGCAAAGCCCTGCCGCAAGACCTGGCTCCGGCAGCGACCTTGTGGGGCGTCAGTCAGTTCTTTGCGGCCCGCCATTCCCGCGCCGTGCGGCGCCAGTGGGGCAAGGGCAATGCCTATCAGCTGGGTGAGCGACTCTTTAGCGCCATGCTGGATAACGACCGCCCCTTCGCCCTCGCCCATTTCACCTACGAAGAGACCTGGAATCTGCTCAAAACCCAGGATAACAAGATCCACCTGTATATTGCGGAAATGGACGAAGCCCTGGCAAATCTGCGCCTCGACGAGCGTGCCACCACCGCCTATCCATTGACGCTGATGGCAGGGGAACGGCGGGCTTACAACGCCAACCAGATTTTTCGCACGCCCGCCTGGCGTAAAACCGACAAGGACGGCGCGATGCGGATTCACCCCTCAGACCTGAAGGCGCTGAACCTGAAGGATGGCGACCGCGCCCTGTGCCGTTCGGCACGCGGCGCAATCGAAGTCGTTTTGAGCGCCGACGAAACTGTTCAGATCGGCATGGTCACCCTGCCCCACGGCTACGGCATGTGGTTTACCGATGAGAGCGGCCAGCGGGTACAAAATGGCCCGGCCATCAATGAGCTGACCTGCGCCGACCACTGCGACCCGCTGACCAAGACACCCCTGCACAAACACGTCAAGGTCCGAATTGAGGCATGCGCACCGGCCTGACGCTCATCTGACTTCACCTTGGCGCTGGCAGACACCTCCCCAGCGCCACCTAGCGCAAATTTGCCGGCGGCACCAGCTGTCTGCCACTTGCACCTCCGTGCACAGTTCACATTCCGGACCAAAACTACCTCAAAAGTGTAGCCACTTGACACTTGTCACGCCCAGCCTCTGTGGCGATTGCTCTAATGAAGATGGGCGCGAATCCTTGTTGTTCAGCCTGAGATGGCAGTTCAGTGATCATGAAAAGGTTTCAACCCGATCCAACAACAATAACGAGGGGAATACTATGGACAAACGAATTGCATTGGTTACCGGCGGCACCGGTGGTATCGGTACTGCCATTTGTCAGAAACTCTGTGCTGACGGTTTTCGCGTGATTGCCACCTACAGCCGCCCGGAGCGCCGCCCGGAGGCCGAGCGATGGCTGGCCGAGCAGCAAGAACGGGGACTGGATGCCCATATCTGCTGTATGGACGTCAGTGACTACGACGCTTGCGTCACCGCCGCCGACGAAATCAAAGCCGGTTTCGGGCGGGTCGATGTTTTGGTCAACAACGCCGGTATTACCCGCGACGCGGTCATGCGCAAAATGGGACGCGACAAATGGGACGCGGTAATAGGCACCAATCTCGACAGCGTCTTTTACGTCACCAAACAGTTTCTCGACAGCATGGTCGAAAACCAATACGGCCGTATTGTGAATGTGTCATCCATCAACGCGCAAAAAGGCCAGTTCGGTCAGGTCAACTACTCGGCCGCAAAGGCCGGCATGCATGGCTTTACCAAAGCATTGGCACAGGAAACCGCTCGCAAGGGCATCACGGTGAACACCATTTCCCCCGGCTATGTCGCTACCTCCATGGTCATGGCGATTGATGAAAAGGTTCGCGATCAGATTATCGCCCAGATTCCGGTCGGCCGATTGGCTGAGCCCGCCGAAATCGCACGCATGATTGGTTTTTTGGTGGCAGAGGAGTCGGGTTTTATCACCGGCGCCAACTTTGCCATTAACGGCGGCCAGTTCATGCACTGAAGAATCACCTGTTTCGATGCTGGCCGGGCATGCCCCGGCCGGTATGTCAGAGCAGAAATTTCTTGATATCTATCTTGTAATCCGCCGGGTCCACCGCTTTGGCGATGCGATCCTGCACCTTGGGCCTGGACAGGTCAATCACCTCCAGTTTGATCGGCGCCCGGAACTTGGTGTGGTACATCACGCGCACCACCGGCAGGCGTTGCTCTGACTCGTTGGCCTCGATCACCACCCCCAGCCGCCCGCTCTCGAGCAGCACCAAAGACCCGACCGGATAGACACCGATACAGCAGATAAACTGGTTCACGAGCGCACGGTCAAGGTGAAAATCGCTCCACTCCAGCAGTTTGGCAATACCCTGGGTCGGCGTCATCCCCTTGTGATAGCAACGGTCCGAGGTGATGGCATCGTACACATCGACAATCGCCGTCATCTTGCCAAAGGTCGATATCTGATCCCCCTTGAGGCCATCCGGCTAACCGCTGCCATCCATGCGCTCGTGGTGCTCGGCCACAATGCGAATAGACAGCGGCGTCACGCCGGGCGTGACCTTGAGCATGTCGCGCCCC
>JBFHRO010000296.1:0-3513 GCA_041591635.1 Oleiphilaceae bacterium
CCCACTGCTTCTCGAAGCTCGGCGTTGACGTACTGCTGATCGGCGACTCCCTCGGGAATGTCATCCAGGGCCAGGACACCACCTTGCCCGTTACCATGGACGACATGGTCTACCACGTCAGGGCCGTGGCCAAAGGCAATCAGGGCGCACTTGTCATGGCCGATATGCCTTTCATGAGCTATACCACGCCCGAGCAGGCGGCCCATAATGCCGGGCGTCTCATGCAGGCCGGCGCCCATCTGGTCAAACTCGAAGGGGGCGCCTGGCTGGCTGAAACCGTGACACGTCTGGGTCAATGCGGCATTCCCGTGTGCGCGCATCTGGGCCTGACGCCGCAATCGGTCAATAAACTTGGCGGCTACAAGGTTCAGGGGCGCAACGAACACCAGGCGGAACAAATGCTGGAAGATGCCGTCGCCCTCGAACAGGCGGGAGCTGATATCATTTTGCTCGAATGCGTCCCCAGCTTTCTCGCCCAGCGCATTACCAAGGCCGTGGATGCCCCGGTCATCGGCATCGGCGCCGGCAAAGACACCGACGCCCAGGTATTGGTGATTTACGACCTGCTGGGCATCACCCAGGGTCGCCGCCCCAAGTTCGTCAAGAACTGTATGGCCGAGGCAAGCAGCATTCAGGAAGCCATTAGCCTGTATGTTACCGCTGTCAAAAACGAAACCTTTCCCGGTGACGAACACAGTTTTGCGCACTAACACCATGGCGTGCTCCGGCCACGCCCGCTCATTGACAAACTTATCGCCCACGGAGCCATCCCGTCATGAAAACCATCCATACCGTCAACGAAATGCGCGCACTGATTCAGGCGGCGCGGCAGGCAGGGAAACGCATTGGCTTCGTACCCACCATGGGCAATCTGCACCAAGGCCATATTCGCCTGGTTGAAGTCGCTCGAACCGAATGTGACTTCACTGTCGCGAGCATTTTCGTCAACCCCATGCAATTCGGGGCCAATGAAGATCTCGATGCCTACCCGAGAACGCTCGCACAAGACAGTGAAAAACTCGCCAGCGCCCAATGCGACCTGTTATTTGCGCCGGCTGTCAGCGAAATGTACCCGCACGGCATGCACAACCAGACCCGCGTCACTGTGCCCGACGTCAGCGAGTTGCACTGCGGTGCCAGCCGCCCCGGCCACTTCGAAGGCGTAGCCACGGTGGTCAGTCTGCTGTTCAACATGGTACAACCCGATAGCGCTTTTTTTGGCGAGAAGGACTATCAGCAATTAGCGGTCATCCGGAAAATGACGCAGGACTTACGCTTTCCGATCCGCATTGTCGGCGTACCCACGGTGAGGGATGAGGACGGCCTGGCAAAGAGTTCCCGCAACGGCTATCTCAGCTCTGACCAACGTCAAATCGCGCCCAGGCTCTACCAGGTACTGCAGGAGGCCGCCCGCCAGCTGCAAGAAGGCGAATCCTGTGATGAAGCGGTGCTCGCAAAAGCGCAGACATCGCTCGCCTGCGCCGGTTTTACCCTCGACTATCTCAACCTGATCAACAGCCACAACCTCAAACCGGCCACAGCCGAAGACAAGGAAGTTACCCTGCTGGTCGCGGCTTTCCTGGGAAAGACTCGATTAATCGACAACCTGTCGCTAAGACGTCGGGGCTAGTCGTCCACCTCGCCCGCTAGCCAAAAACGCCGGGGAGCCGGCGATTACGCCAGACAAAATCGACGGGGCGCAGCGCCTGTGCGCTGCGATAGTTTCGCCAGAGACTCTCGTAGGTCATGCCCAGTGCAGGATGCCTCTCCTGCCCCGCCAGCTCGGCCAGCGGCCTGAGCACAAAGGCGCTCGAGAGTATCTCCGCCCGCGGCAACTCAACACCCTCGATCACTCCCGCACACTGATCGTAAACGAGAATATCGATATCCAGGGTTCGGGAAGAGAATTTGGGGGCATGGCGATCCCGGCCGTTCTCGTCTTCCACCTGCTTCAGCCAGCATGACAACTCGCCCACAGACAAGGGGGTTTCAACACCCGCCACCAGATTATAAAAATCCTCACCGGCAAACCCGACCGCGGCACTTTCATAAACAGATGAGAGATGCAGTGTGCCGAAGCGATCGGCCAACGCATCAAGCGCGGCACCAATATGCCGGTCACGCTCACAATTACTGCCCAACCCCAGATACACCTTTGCCATCACCACCACACCCGGACAAAGCCCGGCCACACTGGGCCAGGCAGGATCAAAACAGTCAACCCGAAACAGGTTCAGCGCGCATGGCGCACGATTTCCACACCCACGCTGCGAGCCCTGGGCACAGCCCCCGGCTTTTGCAACCGCAACCGCACCGAACCCACCGCAAACTCAGCCAGTAATGCTGCAGCAACCTGCTCCGCCAATGTTTCCAGCAGGCGACAGGATGAAGCCGTCGCCACTGCCTCAATCCGCTGTGCCACGGCACTGTAGTCAAGTGCCAGCGCCAACTCGTCGGCCGCACCGGCCGGGGCGCAATCATACGTCATTTCCACATCAAAAATGAGCGTTTGGCGCAGTGTTCGCTCCCAGTCAAACACGCCGATAACCGTCTCGACCACCAACCCCTCGATAAACACCCGGTCACACGCCGGGCACACCTCGTTTCGCACCGCCACCCCCTGTTTCATCGATAACAGCATCACTCAGCCCCATAGCACCCAGTATCTGGTTCGAGAAACTAGGGCTTGGCCAGGAATGCAGATAAAATGCTCACCAGACTCTTGTAACCCGCGCACGCTTCACGGACAGGCTTCATGGATACTCTTGCAGCAATCGGCATTCTGGCCCTGGCCTACCTGGCAGGCACGTTGCCGGGCGCACTGATCATTTGCCGCCTGTTCCGGCTTGCCAACCCGCTGGAAACCGGCTCTGGCAACCCGGGCGCTACCAACGTGTATCGCCTCGGCGGCGCGCTCCCGGCACTGCTGACACTCTTGATTGATGCGGGCAAAGGGGCGCTTGCCGTGGGCCTTGCCGTGGGCGCGGGGCTGAGTGACGCCTGGCAGGTCGGTGCCGCACTGCTGGCCATCACAGGTCACATGTATCCGCTGATTCTCAAACACCGTGGAGGCAAGGGCGTCGCAACCACCCTGGGCACAGGGCTGATAATTTCACCTCAATTAATCCTGCTGCTGGCGGCACTCTGGGCACTGGTACTCTGGCGCTGCCGTGTGTCTGCCATCGCCTCCGTCACGGTCGCCGCCACCGCGCCATTGCTTGCCTTGTGGCTCGATCCTGATCTCACGCCCTATTTTGCTGCCCTTGGCGTGCTGATTCTCGTTCGCCATCGCAGCAACTTCAAACGATCGCTGAAACCACCCCGCACCGACTAAAGCGCTGGCAACTGCTCCAGCGGCCAACGTGCCGTGGCCTGCAGCGCCTGTCCTTCACGCTGCCCCGCCAACAATCGCTGGCAGCCGGCGTATGCAATCATGGCGCCGTTATCCGTGCAAAATTCGGGGCGGGCGTAAAAGAGCTTGCCCTGCTCTTTTGCCATCATCACACCCAGCTC
>JBFHRO010000297.1:0-3510 GCA_041591635.1 Oleiphilaceae bacterium
ACCCTTTCAGGCAAGGCCCAGCCAGCGATTGAGGCTTTGCCCTGGCAGCCAGTCGCGGCTGATGTGAATCCACAGGCGCCAAAGCAGCCACCCCAGCAGCAGCCCCAGGCCATTGGCGACTATATCCAGCACCGAGAAAAAGCGCCCGGGCACCAGCATCTGCAGTGCTTCCACGCAGGAGGCATAGATAAAGAGTCCCCCCGCCCAGGCCTTGTCTCGATCCGGGGCAGCAATTTTGCCGTAAGCAAGCCGGCAGGAGAGAAACAGCACCATCCAGCACACCAGGTGCAGACTCTTGTCCCAGAAATGTTCGAACACCGCGCCGGGCTTGGGGGTGAGCGAGAGCCAGGTGGCAATGGCCAGTAACAGCCACAATTGCAGTTTGGTAATGAAATGCATGGGATTCCTTGAGGGTGGATTTGCTACGCTGGCGTCATGCTACACCTTCATCTGCGCTCTGGGTACCGGACCGGGGGGATGCCGGTGTTCAGCCTGCGCGCCAGAGGGTGCGGCGCGAACCTGTAACGTTGCTTGTCGACACAGGAGTCATCGTCATGAATCTCAAACCTCAGTATCTGCCCGACCATGAAGTGCCTGACAAGCAATTGGCGCCTTTCAAAAACGGCCGTTTCAGTAATCCCGGCGGCGTCAGACGGCTGCAAGGCTTAAGCGCGGCCAATCTGTTGCGGCGTTTTCTGGTCGAGGGCAAACCGCATGCGTCGCCCTCGGGGCCGATTCCGTTGCAGCCCGTTACCCCGGTGCAGCTGGCGGCGCTGTCCGACCACCAGACCCATGTGATTCGCCTTGGGCATTCGTCGGTATTGCTTAAACTGCAGGGCGACTACTGGCTGATTGATCCGGTGTTTGCGCCGCGTGCCTCGCCATCGGCGCTGGTGGGCCCGAAGCGCTTTCATCCGGTACCCATAGAACTGCAGGACTTGCCGCCGCTCAAGGGGGTGCTGCTGTCCCACAATCATTACGATCACCTTGATAAAGCGGCGGTGCAGCACTTGCAGCGCAACACCGAGCGTTTTTATCTGCCCCTGGGCATGGCGGCCATTCTTGAAGCTTGGGGCATACCGGCGGGCAAGTTGGTGGAGTTCGACTGGTGGCAGGCGCTTGAGGTTGACGGCCTGCGGTTGATTGCCACGCCGTCGCAGCATTTTTCCGGCCGCGGACTGAAGGATGGCAATACCAGCCTCTGGTGCTCCTGGGTGATTTCGCACCCCGCGCAGCGCCTGTTCTTCAGCGGCGATTCCGGCTACTTTGACGGGTTTCGTAAAATCGGTGCTGTCTGCGGTCCCTTTGATCTGGTGATGATGGAGACCGGCGCCTACGACCGTTTCTGGCCGCGGGTGCACATGCGTCCCGAGGAGAGTCTGCAGGCTTTTCTGGATCTGGGGGGGCGGCATTTGTTGCCGGTGCACAACGGCACCTTCGACCTGTCGTTTCATCCCTGGTACGAGCCGCTGGAGCGCATTCACGGGCTGGCCAGGGCGCACGGGGTGTCGCTGCTGACCCCGGTCATGGGGGAGGCGCTGTGTCTGGATAACCCGCAACCCACCTCGCCCTGGTGGCAGGCGCTGATGCCCGCAAGGGCACGGGCGCAGGCCATGGCTTGCGTGCCCGACGCCTGATGGCAGAAAACCCGGGCCGCGACGCGACTACCAAAAGCGCAAGGACGCGCTCAAGCGGCCACGGGCTATCCCGCCACCGGTAGGGTTGCGCTATACTTGCGCGCTTTAATGAGGGTGTGCCGGATTCACGGCGCGCTGCATTCGCCCGTGACATACGCCAAGAGATGCCCGTTACCGTGACCACTGCCACCTTGCCTGGCGCCGCACCTTGCGCGGTCGTCGACGATTATGCCCGCTTGTTTCTTGACCAGGTGCCGCTCCTGGATGTGCGGGCACCGGTTGAGTTCCTTGCCGGCGCCTTTGCGCAGGCGGTGAATATTCCGCTGCTCGACGACGCCCAGCGCGAACAGATAGGTACCTGCTACCAGCAACAAGGTCAGGATGCCGCCATTGCACTGGGCAACACGCTGGCAACGCCCGAGATTCGTGCCCAGCGGCTGAATGCCTGGAAGGCCTTTGTGCAGGCGCACCCCCAGGGCGTGCTCTATTGCTTTCGTGGCGGTTTGCGCTCGCGCATTACCCAGAGCTGGTTGCGCGAACAGGGTATTGACTACCCGCGGGTCGAGGGCGGTTACAAGGCCATGCGCCGTTATCTGGTGGATACCCTTGCCAGTCTGGCCGGCAGTTTGCCGCTGTGGCTGGTGTCGGGGCGCACCGGCAGCGGCAAAACCGACCTTTTGTGGCAGTTGCCCCATTATCTGGATCTCGAAGGGCTGGCCATGCACCGGGGCTCGACCTTTGGCTATCGGGTAGCACCGCAGCCGGCACAGATCAGCTTTGAAAACGCCATTGCCATCGACCTGCTCAAACATGCGCACCATCAGGGCCAGACACCGCTGGTGCTGGAGGACGAAAGTCGTCTTATTGGTCGCCTGTCGCTGCCCCTGCCATTGCAAAATGCCATGAAAGAGGCGCCTTTGCTGGTGCTGGAGGCTTCGCTGGAGGATCGGGAAGACCGCATTTTGCGCGATTACATTGTGCGCCAGCGCGAGGATTATCAAGGTGCCTACGGCGACGCGGCCGGTGCCCGGTTTGCCGATTACGTGCTGCACAATCTGGCGCGGATTCGTACCCGCCTGGGGGGGGAGCGCCATCAGCAGCTTCACCGCCAGTGGGAGGCAGCACTGCTGCAGCTGGAGTCCACGGGTAACCCCGATGCCTTTCGCCCCGGTATTCGACGTCTGCTGGTGGAATACTACGATCCCATGTACGACTGGCAATTGTCGCGCAAGGCCGGAGAAATACTGTGTCGCGGCGATGCGGCCACTATACTGGCCTGGGTGGCCCGCCAGCGTTCCTGAATGCAGTGCGGTGGTGCCACTGTTTGTGCCTTGAGTGATTATCTTTGATTAACTGAACGAAGAGGACTGCCCATGAAACACCCCGTCAATCATTCCCTTGCCCGAAAACCAAAGGCGACCGGAGTTCCCGCTCTGGTTGCCTGCCTCCTTGCCCTGGTAATGAGTTCCCCCCTGTTGACCGGCCAGGCCCATGCCGAGTCTGCCACTACCCTTCCCCCCTTTGTTTTTACCGCCATTCCCGATCAGGATGAAAGCCGGTTGACCGAACGCTTTGGTCGTGTCGCGACGTATCTGGCACAAACGCTGGGCGTTGAGGTTCAATACATTCCGGTTAAAAGCTATCCGGCTGCCGTTACCGCGTTTCGCAACAACCAGGTACAACTGGCCTGGTTTGGCGGTTTGTCGGGCGTGCAGGCACGTAAACTGGTGCCCGGCAGTGAGGCCATTGCCCAAGGGGCCGAAGATACTGCCTTCAAAACCTATTTCATCGCTCATGCCGACACCGGCCTGACCGCCGCCGCCACCTTGCCCCAGGCCCTCACCGGCAAGCGCTTTACCTTTGGCGCCAAGGG
>JBFHRO010000298.1:0-3504 GCA_041591635.1 Oleiphilaceae bacterium
GGGGAAGGGGAGCATGACAATGAAGCTGTCTCTGGGGCCGATTCTGTATTTTTGGCCAAAGCAAAAAGTCTATGATTTTTATGAGCAGATGATGGATAGCGATGCCGACATCATTTACCTTGGCGAAACCGTGTGTTCTAAACGTCGCGAGTTATCCGCCGGTGAGTGGCTTGATCTGGCACGCCAGCTGGCGGCGCGGGGCAAGCAGGTGGTCATTTCGACCCTGGCTCTGGTGATGGCAGACTCGGAGCTGCGCACCTTGCGTATGCTTTGCAACAATGGTGATCTCCTGGTTGAAGCCAATGACATGGGAGCGGTTGAGGTACTGCGTGCCCAGGGCATTGCGTTTGCGACCGGCCCTGCCATCAATATCTACAGTGCCCGTACCCTGAAGGTACTGGCAGGCATGGGCCTTAGGCGCTGGGTGATGCCGGTGGAACTGGGGCGGGATACCCTGGCCGAAATTCTGCAGCAGGTGCGTGAGCAGAAGCTGGACATCGAGACCGAAGTCTACGCCTGGGGCAAGTTGCCCCTGGCCTATTCAGCCCGTTGTTTTACGGCCCGGCATTACGAACTTCCCAAAGATGACTGCAAGTTTGTTTGCTTGCAGCATACTGGCGGGCTACCGGTCACCAGTCAGGAAGATGACAGGCTCTTTACACTCAATGGCATTCAAACCATGTCAGGGCGTTGTTACAACCTGTCCGGCGAGTTCGCCACCATGGAGCGTATCGGTGTGGATATAGTGCGAATCAGCCCCGAACCTGAAGGAACCGAGGCGGCGCTGGCGGAGTTTGCGCGCGCGCGGGCCGGCAAGGTTGAGCGCGTTGCCCTGAATGATCTGGAGTGCAACGGTTACTGGTTCGGCAGGCCTGGCATGGATGCGGTGGAAAGCACGCTGGGGGAATAAGGGCGTTCGGGTGATTTCGAGCGGGCAGGCGGGCAAATGCCAGACAGCGGGCATCCTTGAGGGATGAACCCGCCGCCCAAAGGTGCCGAAGCTAGTTCAGCGAGGTAACCTGCAGAATACCCTGGCGCAGTTCTGCGTTAAGTACCAGTTTGGCATCCTCAGCCACGCGATCAACGCCTTCGGCATAATCAAGCAACCCCTCGTGGTTGACGGTGACGAAACCGTTCTTCTTGAGATTGCGAATAAACCCGTGGAACAGGGACTTGTCGAAGAACTCCGGGGCATTCAAACCAAAGAGAATCGACATGCGCTGGGCCATTTGCACGCTTTGCTCCTCCAGCTCGGCGGCCGTGATTTTGCCCGGGCCGTGCTTGCGTAACACCTCAATGCTGATGTAGTAGCGCTCAAGCGTTTGGATTACAAAACGGGCCAGAACCCCCAGCATCACGAAATTGGCTGAACCAATGGGCGGACAGTGATAGCTGTCGTTATCCAGAAGTAACAGCTTGTGCTCGGTTAGCACCCTCAGCCAGTGATCAATGATGCCTTCGATTTCCTCTATTTCCCAGCGAATGAAGAGCTCGGCCTTGATATAGGGGTAAATGGAGCTGACCAGAAAGTGAATGTGCTCGCGCTGCAGCTGGCTGTTGTTCTGGAACAGACTCGCGATCAGGGCGGGTACGGCAAACAGGTGCAGAATGTTGTTGCGGTAGTAGGTCATCTGAATGGCATTGACGCCTTCGAGCATGATGATGTCGCCGAGTTTCTGCTGCTGTCGTACCACCAATCCCATCGACTCGCAGTAGCTGATCCACTCCTGGCCGTTACCCTCGGGCAGCGATACTTCATCACTGTACGGCGATGCTCTGAGCAGTGCGGCAAAGGCATCGAGTTGTGTCGCCATTACCCGCTCATCCATGGCCTGGCGGGAAGTCGAGAGCAGCACCGAGGCGATCATGTTGACCGGGTTGATGGCCGCGGCACTATTGATATTGGTGGCGATTTTCAATGCCAGCGCATCAACTACCGAATTCAGCCAGTCGGGACGCGGGTCGGTGTCGTATTTCACATCGCGCCAGCCCGGCTGCATTTCATCCAGTACCTTGTCAATGAAAATGGGATCGCCAAAAGTCACGTTGACCTTGCCAAACGAGCGCCGAAGGTTCTTTAGTGACTTGAACAGACCAAAGATAGATTCACTTTCCTTCTTTTGACCGCGCAGTTCACCCAGATAGGTGCGGCCTTCGAGCACTTTTTCGTAGCCGACATACACAGGCTGAAAAGCAATGGGGCGCTGATGCTCTCTAAGGAAACTGCGCAGCGTCATTGAAATCATGCCGGCGCGGGGTGCGAGAATGCGCCCGGTACGACTGCGCCCGCCTTCAACAAAGTACTCCACCGAGTAGCCACGGGAAAATACCTGGTGCATGTATTCGTTGAATACGGTGGCGTACAGCGCGTTGTTTTTGAAACTGCGACGCATGAAGAAAGCACCGCTGCGGCGCAGTATGGCGCCCACCACCGGCATGTTGAGGTTGATGCCTGCCGCGATGTGGGGAACCATGATGCCGTTGATGAACAGGGCGTAAGACAGCAACAGGTAGTCGATATGACTGCGATGACAGGGGGTATAGATGACAGTGTGATCCTTGGAAACCTCCCGCACTGTTTCGATGTTGCGAAGCGTGATGCCGCTGTAAATCTTGTTCCACACCCGCGACAGTATGATCTCCAGAAACCGGATACTGGTAATGGTGAGGTTCGAGGCAATTTCGTCGGCATACTTGTAGGCTTTGGCCTGCGCCTTGGGGTAGGGGATCTGCTCTTTGCTGGCCGTGCTTTCGATCACCTGCTTGACGTTTGGGCTTTGCACAATGGTGTGCACCAGGGTGCGCCGATGGGACAAGTCGGGCCCGAGCACGGTTTGGCGCACCCGGCGAAAATGCACCCGAAGGATGCGGGCCAGCATGCGGGTAGTGCGTTCTTCGTCGGCCGGGCGCGCATCGACCAGCTGGCGGATTGAAATCGGCTGGTTGAACTGAACAAATGTTTTTCGGCCGTGAATCAGGATGATGAGAAATTTTTGCAGCCGTCCGGAAACCGCCCAGTTATCCGAAAGCAAAAGTTTGAGAAGCGATTTTTCCTTGTCAGGCGATCGCCCCCAGAACAGCGAGACCGGCACTATCTGAACATCAAGCTCGGGCTGGAGCTGAATCTGGCTCGCCAATTGCCGCAGGCGCGGAGTCAGAATCGGGCTTTGGCGTCGGCGAAACCAGTGGCCCTGGCGGCGATACAAAAAGAAGAATGAGCGGCGCAAGGTCTCGCCCGGCAAACACAGCGGCGCCTGGGATGAAGGCAGTCCGGCCTTGAGGCACTCCTGCTCAAGCACAAGTCGGGCCGAGAGCGAACTGTGCTGCAACACATAACAAACCGGTTTGTCAGGGTCGAGATTGAGTTCCTCTTTCGAATTGTTCACCACTTCGGTACGCACCCAAAGGAACAGGAGCTTTCGCAAGAGGGTAAAGAAAAATGAACTCAGGTTGAATAATCTGTTCATATATCAATCTTTTACGAGTGGGGTTCCCGCGGGAACA
>JBFHRO010000299.1:0-3503 GCA_041591635.1 Oleiphilaceae bacterium
AAAAATTGGCAAGTGCCCATAATTGTCAGTTTGTGACGAATGCGGTGTGCGATCACCTTCGTGAGTGTTGCAGTTTAATCGTCAACCTTTTGTCGTGTATGGGGGGCGGTTTGCAATTTATTAATTATGCGCAGTAAGTTTATTGTTGGTATTAAATGTGCTGGTATAGTTGTTGTCGAGGTTTCCTGTGAGACTAGAGTAACCCATCCGCCGTCAACGATGTTGAGGAATGACCCATGAAAGCTAAGCAGGCAGGTTTTACATTAATTGAGTTGATGATTGTGGTTGCGATCATCGGAATTCTTGCGGCGGTGGCCATTCCACAGTATCAGGATTATGTGTTGCGCACAGATGTCACCAATTCGCTTGCGCCGGCGCGTCAACTTCAGTTGGCAGTAGGGTCATATACGGCGCGCTTTTCGTCACTGCCGCCCGGTCCTTCGTCCCTAAGAAACTATACCGGAGTCATGACGACGCCCGTATCCCATGCTGCGGGTAACGTGGCATCCATTACCATTGGTACCAGTGGGCGTCTTATGGTGACCTTTGCGTCGACTGCTTCTGTTCCTACTCAGTTGCGGGCAAAAACCTATACATTGAAACCTTCGACAAGTACAACAAATGGTGCTTTGACCTGGGCTGCATCGGAGGGCACCTTGAATGCCAAATATTTACCCAAGATCGGTAAGTAATAACTGGTTGGTGTTGTGACTTGAGGTTGATCGCTGCCAATTTGTTTTTGCCTTCTTGTTAGTCTGTCTAGTTCTTTTGTTAGTGCTCGTGTGAGTGTTGTCAGGTATGGCTGTGCCTGGCGCCATGCGGGCTTCGGCTTTTTTCTTGTGTTAACTCTTCTTTGGGCTTCGATCTGGCTGGCTTGCACATTCTTGCGGTGGTCAGCCTGTAGCGGTCAGGTGCCATCTGTGCTGGCGATTTGTCCTGGCAAATTGTTTTCTGTTTTACATTCTCCTTTTGTCACTGTGCCGCAGGCGGTGCTTTCGCTTGTAGCGGATTTTGCGTATTGACGCCTGCCTTTTTTGTCACCGGTTTTTGTAATCCCTTGGTTAGAATGTGACAAAAACTGTCAGTTGTTGACCTTGCAACAAAATGCCTCGGGTCTGGGTCGTGTTTTGGTGGATTATGCTAACTCGCTGTTGTTACAGTGAATTTTCAGGTTTATGACGGTTTTTGTTTTTTGGCACGAGAACTGCTTTATCCAAATCAAGGCTGGATTCTGAATAGGTCGGTACCAGTCGGTGCGTCTAAACAACCAGAGGAACAGAACATGAAAAAGATCCAACAAGGCTTTACCCTGATTGAGTTAATGATCGTAGTAGCAATTATCGGTATATTGGCAGCTGTAGCTATCCCGCAGTATCAGGATTATGTGCTGCGTACTGATGCTACCAACTCGATTGCACCGGCACGTCCTTTGCAGCTTGCGGTAGGTGAATATGCGGCTCGTTTCTCCGTGTTGCCTCCAAACGCCACTTCACTGCGTGCTTATACTGGTGTTGCAACCACAGCTATTTCGCATGCTGCAGGTAACGTTGCCTCTGTTGGCATCGGTACCAGCGGCCGGTTGCTGGTTACGTTCGCTTCAACTGCAGCCGTACCTACCCAGTTGAAGGGCAAAACATATACTCTGAAGCCATCAGCTAACGCCAATGGTGTGGTTACTTGGGCTGCCTCTCAGGGTACCATTGATGCCAAGTACCTGCCTAAAGTTGGCAAGTAAGCTTGTAGCTTGAAAGCAAAAAGGGAAGCCAAGGCTTCCCTTTTTTGTTGTGTATTGGCTGGCGCTGGGGTCTTGCTCAGCTATCATTCTGGTTTCTTCCAAGCAGTTTGAATTCAAATATCTCGCTTAGCAAAACCTCTGGTGCAATCCCCTTATGCTCTCTTGTGTAATGAAATGGCGTTATTGTTTAGGTGCGGCGGTTCTCGCCTCAATGCTATGGTTGATCTATGCCCATGCGCTGGATGGCCCATTCGTCTTTGATGATTTCGGAAATATCATCAGTAATGATCAGTTGCGCATTGATGAACTGAGTGTTCAAACGTTGGGGGCTGCAATGACCTCCAAGGATTCAGGGCCATTGGGGCGACCCATCAGTATGGTCTCGTTTGCACTGAATTACTATTTTCTTGGGCCTTCCGGTTGGGGGTTTAAGCTGGTTAATTTGGTCATACACATGATCAATTCGGTGCTGGTTTACCTTTTGATTGCATTGGTATTCAGAGCCTATCAGCAGGTAAATGAGGTCAGAGTAAAGGTATCTGCAGCGGCTATCTTTTTGGGGGCCGTAATCTGGAGCATTCACCCGCTGAATCTGACATCGGTGCTGTTTGTTGTTCAGCGCATGACGAGCCTTTGCGCACTATTTATGCTCTTGGGGATGGTGCTTTATCTGTGGCAAAGATCAAGGTCTATTGAGCAGGGCGAGATGGGGGTGGGTGCCCAGCTTTTATGTATCAGTTGCGTCGCTGTGTTTACATTGTTGTCGACGTTAAGCAAAGAGATGGGGCTGCTGCTGCCAGGGTTTGTTGTTATTACCGAAGTCCTGATTCTCCGGGGGCGTGCGCTCAACATGTCGCGTTCGCCACTAGTCTGGGTGATGGTGCTCAGCGTGATCTGTGGCGTTCTTGTTGCCGCGGGGATGGTGTTTGATTGGCATAAGTACAGTTTGGCCAAGCTTGATGAAATATATCGATCGCGACCATTTTCGCTGGAAGAGCGCCTGCTCACCGAAGCTCGAGTGATGTGGTTCTATGTATCCCAGATTTGGCTTCCTGATATCACCCAAATGGGGTTGCATCATGATGACTTGCCATTGTCAAAGAGTTTGTTTGATCCGGTATCAACACTTTATGCCGTAATTGCCTGGACTGTCATTGGGCTGGGTTTGTTGGTCTCCGTGTGCTTGCGCAAGTGGAGTCTGCTGTGTTTTGGGTTGTTGTGGTTTCTGTGGGGGCATTCGATGGAATCTACGGTTGTGCCGCTGGAAATCGCACATGAACACCGGAATTACGTGCCCATGATAGGGTTTGCCTTCTTGTGGGTGGCCATCATTCATCAGTTGTCGGTTTTGTTTAGTCAGAAGGTGGTCCTGACTGTTGTTGTCCTGATTGTCATGGTGTTTGCGTCGGCCACTTACAGCCGGGCGATGAACTGGCGGGGATGGGGAGAACTGGCGTTTGCTGAGGTGGCCAGGCATCCAAAGTCAGCTCGTAGTCAGCACGAACTTGCACGCTGGTATTTTGCTCAATTACTCCAAGAGGAGCGCACGCCGGAGAATGTGAACTATCGAAAATCACGGGAGCATTTTGAGCTTGCCATTAAAGCGGACAGATCTAATCCGGCCGGTATTTATGCCTTGTTCCGGTTGAATAACATTGTAGGGCTGCCTGTAGAACCGCAATGGATTGATGAGCTGGAAGATCGTTTGCTCAATGAGGTAATTACATCGGAGCATGCGGTGAATCTCGTCGATTGGTTGCGTTGCGTG
>JBFHRO010000300.1:0-3464 GCA_041591635.1 Oleiphilaceae bacterium
CAACGGTAGTCTGGACTGTGATGTGCCATTGAGTCTGCCGGCAGTGGAGCCGATACCGCCGGGCCTGCCGGTGTGTGAGAAGGTCTCCGAGGCGGGCTGGTGGCAGAAGCTGTTTAATTAATCGAACGACAGGAGTAAGCGTGGTATGAGAGCCTTGTGGTCAAAATCCTTGCCTTGGTACAGCCTGCTGGCGACGGTCCTTTTTTTGTCGGGATGTGCCACTGACCCAAGGGTGAGCCTGCCGGCGGCACCGCGAGCAGAGGTAGTGGTGCCTGGCAAGAGCGCCACCCCGAGCAGCGCCAGCGACAGTCAGCGTGCAGCGGCAAGCAAGCAGGAAAGCGCGCCTTCGCGCGATAAGGCGCGGGATACACCCAAAACCGTTCCGGCAACGGCTCCCGTGGCAGTGTCACCCGCTGCGGAGCAGCTGATCGCCCAGGCGGTGTTTGCACGTCAAAACGGTGCGATGGATCAGTCCCGGCGCCAGCTGGAGCAAGCCCAACGCATTTCGCCCAAGGCGCCGCAGGTGTATCTGGCACTGGCCGAGCACTATGCCAGTGCCAGCGACTGGGGGCGGGCCGAGCAGTTCGCGTTAAAGGGGGTGTCGTTTGCCGGTGGGGATCATGGAATGCGTTCGGCGCTGTGGAAGCTGATCGCCCAAAGCCGTGAAGCCCGGGGAGACAACAAAGGTGCCAAAGAAGCCTGGCGCAAGGCCGGTGTGACGGGGTGAGCTGAAGGTACCTGCCGGATGTCGGGCGCAGCAGGCAGGCACAATCAAACCTTAGACGCCGGCGTTTTTAAGCCGGTTGGCATGCTGGCGGTAAAGGGTTTTGGGATCGGTGGTGAGGGGACTGTGCAAGCCGGGCCTGGGGGGAATGGAAAGACCGGAAATGCAGAAGAGGGAATCAATACACCGGAAGCGATCGACAGAGGGCAAGCAAGAGAGAAGGCGGTGCCTTCTCTCCGTGAGCCTCTACTTTGGCCCAGTCGTTGGCTAGAGCCCCGCGTTTTTCAGGCGATTGGCCTGGGCACGATACAGGCTCTTGGGGCTGGGTGAGAACAGGCCGGTGAGGCCGAACAGATGATTCATGGCGTCCACATGGTTCATGTTGTAGTCATCGCGAATCACTTTGCCAAGATGGCTGCTGCACTTGCCAACGAGGCCATCATTGGCTTCGGTGTAAAACAGTTTGGATCCCGAGAGTACAAAGAAGTAATCCAGCAGGTCGAGCGGGTTGGTCATTAACGAAGTTCCGCCCCAGGAGTAGTAACGCACGTTATTCACCACATGCTGACCCTCACCGCAGTAAGTCGCGGGTACGGCTTGAGGGTAGTCCTTGTTGAACTGTGCGGTTTTTGCGGTGGTATAGTCTTCCAGCATGGCGATGGCATCTTGCGGCAGCTTTTCCTTGCCATGCCCGGCCAGTATCTCGACGGCTTTGCCAAAGGTGTTGACCAGATTGGCCAGCATGTCGACAGTACCCTGGCCGACGGCGTTGCCGCTCTCCAGATCCTGGCGCACATCCTCTACCCAGTCAGCGAACTGAACTCCGTGGTTGGAGCCGTGAACCGAGGTCACTGACGCGACCAGATCGGGACGCAGCGCGGCAGTGAAGCGTGCCGTGGTTGCGCCGCCGCTGTGTCCTATGATGTTGAATTTCTTGTGGCCGTGCAGGGCCTGAAGTTTCTCCAGCTGTTTCTCCAGCTGCAAACCGCGTGCTTCGGTGCTGTTGAAGGCCGAGAGATTGACCGGATACACGGTAGCACCTTCGGAGCGCAGCTCTGAGGGAATGCCATAGAAGTAGTCAATGCCGAGTATGTCATCAAAGGCCATAAAACCGCCGATCATTACGATGGGGTATTTGGTTTTGGTATAGGTTGATGGCGGGAATAGCCAGTCGAACCAGCCGGCATTTGCCTGACCCAGTGCCAGTACCGATACAAGTGAAAGTGCAAGTGTGGATTTGAGTTTTGTCATTGGGATGCTTCCTCCAAGCGATTGTTTTTTTTGTTGAAGCCTACTGCTTGCATTGCTTCGTCAGCCAACGATCCTTGTTGTTCTTATCGTGTGGTCTGTCACCGGAAGAATGCAAAACGGTTTCCAGAAATGGTGCAAATGTGCAGAATTAGTTGATTGTGTACAAAAGTACAAACAAGGTCACAAAATCGGCCCTTGCCTGGTTACATTTCGTGGGTGACTGCCTAAAACATGACGGCTGTGCGCAGGCATCAGCCTGGGGGAGAGTGAGGGTGGTTGTTACCTGGGGAAGCATTTTTGTTGCCGAAGTGTTCTTCAGGTAACAGCAGGGGGTGTTACCTGAAGAAACCGGGAGGCCGTATTACCTGGTCAGCCGCTTGAACACGCGGGCGGCGGCCGCAATGGTGGCATCAATATCTGCCTGCGTGTGGGCTGCCGACACAAAGCCGGCCTCGAAGGCCGAAGGCGCAAGGTAAATGCCTTCATCGAGCATGCCGTGGAAAAAGGCCTTGAAGCGCTCGACATCGCACTGCATGACCTCGTCAAATGTCGACACTTGTGCGCAGGAGGTAAAAAACAGGCCAAACATGCCACCCACCTGATTGGTGGTAAAGCCAATGCCGGCCGCTTGTGCAGCCTGGGTCAAGCCTTGCGTCAGGGCGCGGGTTTTTTCTGCCAGGGCGGTGAAAAAGCCGGGTGCTGCGATGCGCGTGAGCATGGTCAGCCCGGCACGCATGGCCAGCGGATTGCCCGACAGAGTGCCGGCCTGATACACAGGCCCGGTGGGGGCGATGTAGTCCATGATTTTTTGTTTACCCCCAAAGGCGCCGACCGGCATGCCGCCGCCAATAACCTTGCCCAGGGTGGTCAGGTCGGGTGTGATGCCAAAGTGCGCCTGCGCGCCGCCCAATGCCACCCGAAAGCCCGTCATCACTTCATCAAAAATCAGCACCGAACCGTACTGATCACAGACTTCGCGCAAGCCTTCCAAAAATCCCGGTACCGGGGGAACACAGTTCATGTTGCCGGCGACAGGCTCAACGATGATGGCGGCAATCTGCTCGCCCTGGCGGGCGAACAGAGCACGCACCTGTTCGATATCGTTGTACTTAAGCGTCAGGGTGTACTTGGCCAGATCGGCAGGCACCCCGGGGGAATCGGGGACGCCCAGGGTCAGCGCGCCCGATCCGGCCTTTACCAGCAGCGAGTCGGCATGACCGTGGTAACAGCCTTCGAATTTTACGATGGTGTCGCGCCCGGTATAGCCTCTGGCCAGACGGATGGCACTCATGGTGGCTTCGGTGCCGGAGCTGACCATGCGCACTTTTTCAATCGACGGCATGAGCTCAATGACTTTCTGTGCCATCTCGATTTCCAGCAGGGTGGGCGCACCGAAGCTCAGACCGTTTTGCATCTGGTCAATGACCGCGTTAATCACGTCCGGGTGGGCGTGCCCCAGAATCATCGGCCCCCAGGAGCCGACGTAATC
>JBFHRO010000301.1:0-3361 GCA_041591635.1 Oleiphilaceae bacterium
CGGTCAGTCAGGCCGGACTCGCCGTGGGTTCGGGTGCACCACTCGTCCATCGCCGCCAATACTTCCTCGCTTTGATGAATGGCCAATACCGGGCCTTCGGCGATTAACTCCAAGGAGGCATTGGTCACTATGGTGGCGATTTCAATGATCCGGTCTTTTTCCGGGTCAAGGCCCGTCATTTCAAGATCGACCCAGATAAGGTGCTGCTGATTGGTCATGTTTGCTTCTCCATGCCCTGTTTGGTAACTAACGCAAATACGGGCATTCACATCTCCCGAAATCCGCCCTTACGGGCCTTGTGACAGAGCCTTGCGGCTCGCTCCCTCCGACAATGTTGCGCAGCAGCTTCAGCCGTTGCGACCGCCCGCTGTCCATCCCGTCCCTGAACAGTCAAGGCCGGCTACGCTGCTTTTGCTCTGCTACAGGGAGGGTATTTCGCGGGGTTTGATAATGATACGCATATTCCAATCTACCCAAGTTTCAACATTAGCGTAAGGGGATTTGTTGGCGAAACAATGAAACCCAAACTCATCCAAAATGATTTTGCTTC
Organism: Oleiphilaceae bacterium; assembly: GCA_041591635.1. Lineage (GTDB taxonomy): Bacteria > Pseudomonadota > Gammaproteobacteria > Pseudomonadales > Oleiphilaceae > JACKOD01. The sequence goes on from JBFHRO010000301.1 coordinate 551, forward strand.
GTCATTAATAGCATGAACCAATAATGCTCGAATCCCTATGAGTGATGCGGCATCCAGCGATATCTTGTACGCCTCCACAAAAAGGTTTCGACCCATCCCGATTTTTCTGTGCTGTTGGTCAACAGCCAGACGACCTAACAACATGGCTGGAATAGGGTCGGGCTGATTACGCGAAATCCTAGTTGGCGCGTCAGACCGGACAATGCTCGCGGCGGAAAGGCAGAAATAACCAACGACCGTTTTTGTTCCCTGTTTGCACACTACATACGTGGTAGAAGCACCTGAACTTTGATTTTTTAGAGCAGTATTTACTAACCAACGATCAAAAACCTCATTTCCACAACAAAACTCTGTTAGATCATGATTCGCGGTAATTTTTACAGGCTTGTCGTACATTACCACAAAGGATTATTCCTGCTTTGTTGAAGTGCACGCTCTAGAAGTTCGTTTGATTGGTTGCTACTAAGATAAGCTTCAATTTTTTCGAACTGTTCTTCACTAGCCACAAGAACTCTCTCATCAAGAATGGCATTTATTGCGGCCTCTCTTGCTGAATGAACAATAAACTCACTCTTTTTTAAACCCATGACCACAGCCGCTCTTTCGATTAACGCCTGGTCCTTTTCAGATAACCGCACTGAGGTTGGTTTTACATTTTGCATAAGACACCTGTAGTGTATTTAGACTACACAGATTATAGCGCATTGCAGTCCAAATACACTACATTGAGCGACGCAGGATGGGTTACCGTGTTTGACGGGAGATTTCCGGGCGCCCGAATACGCATGAGCAGCCAAGGTCTGCGCGGATGTCAATTTGCCATACTGATCCTATCGAAGCGCCGGATTATTCCCTATGATAGACAGCCAACCGTCTCAGTCGCGCCAAAAACACCGGCCGCCACTGAGGACTCGCTGCATTTTCACACCCGTTATTGGATTTCAGCATGACCAGATGTTCCCATGAGCAAGCGTAACCTTAACCGTCGTCAACAGTGGCGTGTTGAGAAAATCCAGGCAGAACGGGCCAAGCGGGCCGACAAGCGCGAGCGGGATGTGGGGCGTCAGGAGCAATCGGGCATGCTCAGCAGCGAACAGCGAGGACTGGTCATCGCCCATTACGGTCAGCATATCGACGTAGAAGCCTGCGAGGGTGAAGACCAGGGCGTGGTACACCGTTGCCACGTGCGGGCCAATATTGACTCGTTAGTCACGGGCGATCAGGTCATCTGGCGGGCCGGCGCCGACCAGACCGGCGTGGTAGAGGCACGGCTTGAACGCCGCTCGGTATTGCAGCGACCCGACAATTTTGGCCAGATCAAGCCGGTGGCCGCCAACATTGACTTCATTATTCTGGTCATTGCCCCCGAGCCTGAACCCTTTGCCAACCTGATTGACCGCTATCTGGTGGCCTGTGAAACCACACAGATCACCCCCATTTTGCTGCTGAACAAGACCGACCTGTTGACCGAGGCGCACCGCGACTCAATTGACGCCATGCTGTCACTCTACGCTTCACTGGGGTATCAGACCCTGCGCGCCTCCACCACCCGGACCGAAGGAATGGATGCGCTGCTGCAGTGTCTCAAAGGTCATACCAGCGTCTTTGTGGGCCAATCCGGGGTCGGCAAATCCTCGCTGATCCAGGCCCTGTTGCCCGAGGAAAGCATTCGCATTGGCGATCTCTCGACGGCCACCAGCAAGGGCACCCACACCACCACCACGGCGCGCCTGTTTCACCTGCCTTGCGGTGGCGATCTGGTGGATTCCCCCGGCATCCGCGAGTTCGGCCTGTGGCACATCAGCCCCGACGAACTGCTCGAGGGGTTTATCGAATTCCGCCCCCATCTGGGATACTGCCGCTTTCGCGACTGCCAGCATAAGGAAGAACCGGGTTGCGCCTTGCTCAAAGCCTGCGACGCCGGGCTGATCAGCGCCACGCGCATGGACAGTTTTCGCAAAATCCGCACAGCCATTGCCCAGCAGCATGCCCGCGGCCTCACACTGGATCCGCCCTCACGCTGATCCGGCCTACCAGGTCACGTCATCGGGCCGATTCTTTTCCGCCTCGTCAAACCAGGTGCCCTCTTCCAGCGCCTTGCGCGCATCCTGCTGTTGCTTTCGAGCGTTCGCCGGCGCCGGCTTGATGACGGTTTTGCTGCTGTCACTGAATGGATCAAACTCGATCACCTTCACAGGCTCATCGGCCTCCTCCTGCGGTGTCTGGCCTGCATCCCGAATAATGCGCTCCTCGGCGTACTTGTACATGACAATGATGGCAATACGGCGATTGACAGGGGCAAAGGGATCTTCCTTGTCAAACAATACCGACGAGGCCAGCCCCACCACCCTGGCCACCTGGGAGTCACTGACCCCGCCAATGATCAAGGCACGTCGGGCCGCGTTGGCACGATCGCTCGACAGCTCCCAGTTGCTGTAATGCTCACGCCCGTAAGGTCTGGCATCGGTATGCCCGGTAATGCTGAGCTTGTTGGGTACCTGCGCGATCGTCCGCGCCAGTTCAATGAGAATGTTTTCGGAGTACTCTTTGAGTTCTGAGCTGCCGCTGTCAAACATGGGCCGTTTGGACTGATCCACGATCTGAATGCGCAAGCCTTCATCAGTGATATCCAGCAGCAGCTGGTCTTTGAAATCACGTAATGTACTGCTTTTGTTGATTTTTTCCTGCAGATTATCCATCAGCTCGCGCAGGCGTTTTTCTTCCAGACTTTCGGCCAGCTTGTCGATGACTTCTTCTTTAAGGTCTTCGGGTTTTTGGTGTTGAGGCGCCTGAATGGTCACCACGACCGGC
>JBFHRO010000302.1:0-3332 GCA_041591635.1 Oleiphilaceae bacterium
GGCAAGTGGGTTGATTTAGCGGCGCTTACGAAGATCTATGGGGTCAGAGTCAATTGATTTTCAGTGAAATCTGCCACCTTTGATTTTGGGAATTCAAAGCCAGAAAGGGCTTTTGGACCGAGCGTGATGGCTGGCAGCAAACCGACAACCCCATTGTCACCGGCCCTCGGCCTACATCCACCACGTGCTGGACCGGATTGGCGGGGCTGATACGCTGGAGAAACTGGAAGCCCTCCTGCCATGGAACGTGGTGCAGGAGTCGTCTTCAAAAAAGTGGCTCAGTACGGTTAGGGCAAGTGGGTTGATTTAGCGGCGCTTACGCTTGTTTTTAAGGAGACGCTGATTAATTCAACTTTCGACTGATGTTTTCACACAACTCATTGATTTTCAAAAGCGTGAAATTTCATAAACCGAATTATGCAGTGTGTCCTTAAATCTTCCCAGGTAGTTGGCTGATTTCATCTCAAACAGCAAGCAAAGGTTTATTTGGCGCGCCACTTGGCCGGCGGTACACCGGTCCAGCGCTTGAAGGCACGGCTGAAGGCACTCAGTTCAGAGAAGCCCAGAAGGAACGCGATGTCGCTGAAGGCATGTTTGCCTTCCTCAATGTACTGAATGGCTTTTTCCTTGCGTACCTCTTCGACCAGTGCCTGGAAGGACTGGTCTTCGAGTTTGAGCTTGCGGTACAGGGTGTGACGGCTCATGTGCAATTCGCTGGCAATGTGTTCGGCATCCACGCTGTTTTTGGCCAGCTGCCCGGCAATCAGTTGTTTGACCTTGCTGGTAATGGCTTTGCGCGGCCGCAGCCGGTTGAGGATCGCCTCAACATGGCGGGTGAGCACCTGATGCAGATAAGGATTGCGTTTGGGCAATTGATAATTAAGCAGGTGTTTGCGAAACACGAGATTGCAGTGGGGTTGATCGAAGCGTACCGGGCAGTGAAAGATCCGCTCGTATTCCTGGGCATAGGGCGGTTGCGGATGAGCAAAGCCCACGTAATGCATTTTGAGTTGAGGGTGCACGTAGAGGCGGGCACGCATGATGGAAATGGCCATCAACCTGTCCATGGCAGGCTGGCAATAAGCCTCCGGGGACTCACAGACGTAACTGACATAGGCGAACTCGTCATCGGTGTAAAAGTCCACACGCATGGAGTTGTTGACCAGGCTGAAGAACGAGGCGTATTGCTCCAGCGCCTGCGCCAGGGTTTTGCTGTTGAAGAAAATATGACCGACGATGCCCATTTCGGTGGTGCCGGTCATCTCGCCCACATGTAACCCCAGGGCCGGGTTCCGGGTGAGGGCAAGGGCACGTGTCCAGAACGCGTTGAATTGCGCCACGCCAATCCGGCTGTCGGGGTTGTCGAGGGTCGCCACGCGAATGCCGGCCTTGCGGGCGAGGGCCGAGCCATCGAACCCCTGTTGGGTGAGATAAACCAGCAATGACTGGGCTGATGATGCGCTTACCGTTAAGGCGTGAGAACCCTTTTCCATAGCATCCCTTTGGTTGTGGCGCCTGTTATAGTCCTGGACGAAGGTCAAAACCCCGGCTTCTAGCATACGATGGATGCCGGAAAAATGTAACAGCAAGTCAAACCGGTGGCACAGGGTGTCAAGCAAATGTCATGCAGGAGGAATAATATGGTGGTTATCTGCTGAGGCAACCTGTTGTTTTATCGGGGTTGGGGGCAGATACCCATAGTGCATTCGCCCTGACGTGATCCGCGGAAGGATAAAGAAGCAGAGAGTGCGCTGAACAACCAAGGCACAAGGTCAATAAAGAGAGAAGAAAATGGAACTGGAAATCTTTGTACCACATAATGATCGCGAAATGCAGGTGTACAGTGAGTTGAGCGAGTATCTCAACAGTATCTACTTCGGATAAACATCCTGCAGCGACTGACGGAGGCCATCTCAGGATGGCCTTTTGTTTTACTGCCGCTCAATACCCAAACGGTACCGGGTAGGGCCTGTTGTGGAAGGGGTCAGCGTTTTTTATCTGCCAGGCGCTGGGCCAGGGTTTCGCTGCGAACAAGAATCTCCTCGATCTTCGCCAATTGCTCACGGGTTTCATCGGTACGCATGTGGCGGCTCGCTTCGAAGTCGAACTCTATGCCATAGCGGGTACCGTGGGTCTGGCGCTGGGCGTTGCGGACAATGCCTTCCACCTTGTCGACCATGATTTCACCCATGTCTACCAAAAGAACAATCTGCAGCGTCACCGTCTGGTCAGCGTTGAGTTCTTCTTCCGTGTCGATCGCGATGCCAAGCCCGTTGTAATCGCGAGGGGTTACATCCACCCAGTCACCAAAAAGGCCTTTTTTTACCCGCAGGCGTGCGGTGAGTTTTGCAGCCGGATAGCGGCGGCTGCGTCGACGCTCCTGGCTGGGGGCGGTTGAAGGGGGGTTAACCATGATAACTCCTCGGTAAACTGAATGGGCTATTGCCGACGGCTGCGTTTGACCATTGTAGAACAGGTTTGCGCTAAGCAGTCTTCCAAATCTAGCATATTTGGGCTAGTTTCAAACACATTCGCTGTTACCAGCCGCTGATTAAAAGGATATCGCGCTATGCTGCAGAGGATCATCTGGCTGGTGCTCTTTGTGGGAGCACTCGTCTGGTCTGCCATCGACCCCAAGGATGAGTTTGTATGGTTTCTGGAAGCGCTGCCAGCCGTGATTGTACTGATCTTGCTGCTCTGGACGGCGAAACGTTTCCCGCTAACCCCCTTGCTCTACTGGCTGATTCTGGTGCATGCCATCATTCTGCTGGTGGGCGCCCATTATACCTATGCCGAGGTGCCGCTGTTTGACTGGCTTCGCGAGTTAACCGATGGCTCGCGCAACAACTACGACAAACTGGGGCATCTGGCCCAGGGATTTGTGCCGGCGATTGCGGCGCGGGAGATTCTGCTGCGCCTGCAGGTATTGCAGCGCAAAGGCTGGCTGGGATTTGTGGTGGTCTGTATTTGTCTGGCGATCAGTGCCTTTTACGAGTTGATCGAGTGGTGGGTAGCGTTGCTGTCGGGGCAGTCGGCAGACGCGTTTTTGGGCACCCAGGGCTATGTCTGGGATACCCAGTCAGACATGTGGCTGGCACTGGTCGGGGCTGTCTCGGCCTTGCTGCTGTTGTCGCGGTATCACAATCGACAGCTCGCCGCACTCGGCTACGCTGACCGGATATCCCGGTGATGAGCCATCTTTGGAGTGATATCCACCCGTTTCTGGTTCTGGCGCTGGTGTTGTCGGTTGGCATGGCAGCCGGCAAGCTCATTCGTCGCCTGAGTTTGCCGTCGCTGCTGGGATACATTCTGCTGGGCATTATTTTGGGGCC
>JBFHRO010000303.1:0-3329 GCA_041591635.1 Oleiphilaceae bacterium
ACCAGATTTGCCGCACGGTTGTAGCCGATCTTGAGCTTGCGCTGTACCGCCGAAATCGAAGCCCGGCGGGTTTCAGTAACGAAGGCAACGGCTTCATCGTAGAGCGGATCCTGCTCACTGTCGCCAGAGCCACCGTCACCCATGGCAGCCATGTAGGGATCGGTGGAGTCGCCGCCGCTGAGAATATCCTCAAGGTAATCGGGCTCGCCGCGTTTTTTCCAGTCACTCACTACCCGATGCACTTCTTCATCGGAAACAAAGGCGCCGTGCACCCGCACCGGATTTCCCGTGCCGGGAGGCAGGTAAAGCATGTCACCGTGGCCCAGCAGCTGCTCTGCCCCCCCCTGGTCGAGAATCGTCCGGGAGTCGATCTTGGAGGACACCTGAAACGAAATCCGCGTCGGCACATTGGCCTTGATCAAGCCGGTAATCACATCGACCGAAGGCCGCTGGGTGGCCAGAATCAAGTGAATCCCTGCCGCGCGCGCCTTCTGGGCGATACGTGCAATCAGCTCCTCCACTTTTTTGCCCACAATCATCATCATGTCGGCAAACTCATCCACCACTACGACAATGAACGGCAAGGTAGTGAGCAGGGGGCGATCCGCCTCGGTATTATCAAGGGCCTCATGGGGCACCCATAAGGGATCCCGAATCGGCTCATCCCGCTCTATCGCGTCCTTGATCTTGCGATTGAAGCCGGCAATATTGCGCACGCCCATGCTGGCCATCAGGCGATAACGGCGCTCCATTTCGGCCACACACCAGCGCAAGGCGTTTGCCGCATCTTTCATGTCGGTTACGACCGGCGTCAGCAAGTGAGGTATGCCATCGTAAATCGACAACTCCAGCATCTTGGGGTCAACCATGATCAGGCGGACTTCTTCCGGGGTCGCCTTGAACAGCAGGCTGATGAGCATGGCATTGACCCCCACGGATTTACCCGACCCCGTGGTTCCTGCAACCAGCAAGTGCGGCATTTTGGCCAGATTGACCACCACCGGGTTGCCGGCAATGTCGTTGCCCAGCGCCATGGCGAGCGGAGAATCCATGTCTTCATAGTCTCTGGATTCCAGCACCTCGCTGAGGCGCACTATCTCCCGCTCTTCATTGGGGATTTCGATGCCCACCACCGGTTTGCCGGGAATGACTTCCACCACCCGCACACTCAGTACCGACAGGGAACGGGCCAAATCCTTCACCAGATTGGAGATGCGACTGACCTTGACGCCGGGAGCGGGCTGAATTTCAAAGCGGGTAATGACCGGCCCGGGGTTGACTTCAACGACCTCGGCGCTCACGCCAAAATCGGCCAGTTTTTCTTCGAGCAAGCGCGACAGGTACTCCAGCGCCTCCTTGGAATAACCGGTTTTTTTGTTCTTGTCGGCCGGATCAAGCAATTTCACCGGCGGCAACGGGCCTTCGACAAAATCAAATAATCCTGCCTGCTTTTCAGCCGAAGTGAGCGGCAAAGGCGCTGTGACCTGCTTCTTTGCCAAAGGTTCGATTTTGAGCGCCTTGCCTTCGTTGGCCGGTGTCGCTGCCGGCGCCGGTTCTGCCCGCGCAACCGCCGCTCGTGGGGCTGGCGGCACGGCGCTTGAAGCCAGTACCTCCACTCGCGGATCTGGTGGAGTCACCCGTACTTCCGGTCGAGAGGTTAACAAGGGCACAGTTTCGCCAGTCTCGGGCTCAACCGGGTCCGCTTGCGACGATGGCATTGACAAGGCCGGCTCAAAAGTGATCGAAAACGATGAAGCATCCAGCACCGGCTCAATCCGCTGATTGCCGGCCAAGGCTTCTGCGGCTTCGAAGTCAAAGTCATCCACCACCTGCGACTCCTCGATGGCGTTACTCTCTTGCAGCGCCGGTGCTTGCGCGGTCTGTACTTCCTTTTTGCGGGTCGGCAGCCAGTGGCGCCAGGCGGCTTTTTTACGCTCCGATTGCGGCGCGGCCAGTGAATCATCATCGTCTGCCGCCAGGCTTGCCTCGGCATCCTGGGCCACGTCAGGTTCGGTTGCTTGCGCTTGCGCTTGCATGTGCGATGGCGATGGCGATGCTAACGCAGGACTATCAGCCTCATCGCGGGAACGGGAGGATGTTGCCAGCATCTGCTGCACATGACTGACAATCCAGCGGCCGGCCTGCAAAGCCCACAAACCGATACCGTCAATAAGCGTCAGCCAGGAAAAGCCGGCAAACACGGTAATGCCAAACAAGAACAGTGACACCAGCAGCAAGGTGGTTCCCGACAGGCTGAAGGCGGGCAAGAGCAGACTGACAACTTCCTTGCCCAGCACGCCGCTGGCCGAGTCGGGCAAACCGCCGATCGAGTACAGCCCCAGCAAACCGGTAGCTGAAAGCAGAATCACCACGAATCCGGTGGTGCGCAAAAAAAACAGGGGCCAGTGGAAGCCGTGCTGGGGCAACAGGCGGCTGCGAAACATTTTCCAGCAGCGAAAAGCAATCATCAGAGGAAACAGGTAGGCCACATGGCCCAGGAAATAATAGAGAATACTCGCAATCCAGGCACCGGTTCTGCCGCCGTAATTCACCACCTGCCCCGTGTGCCCCGTGCTTGCCCAGCCCGGATCGGACGCATCAAAACTGATCAGCGCCATCGCGAGATAAACACACAGTGCTACCGCAGCGATCAGGCGACCCTCGCGCATTCCTTGCGCCATGAGATGCTGATAGCGCGAATGGCTATCCGGTTCCTGCAATCCTTTCATCAACAACCCTATGATTTACATTTACGTTCAACGTCACAACGAAACAAGGTGCCGGGCACCGACATGGCGAGCAGGCACGCCACATGGCGGATAACGAACCGGTGAATGCCCGAAAACTGGCCAATGGCTGCGGATTCGTATGGCCGCAGAAAGTCGGGTTCATTAGCGCCGTCAGACTCGGGGCAAGGTGTCGCCCTTTAATCAGACAAGTCCGGCAGCCTGAAGGCCACGGCTTAGATCGCGCTGGATGTCGGCGATTGCTTCCAGACCCACCGAAATCCGAATAAGGTTCTCGCTAATGCCTGCAGCGGCTTTATCCTCGTCAGACAGACGTCCGTGGGTCGTCGTGGCCGGATGAGTAATAGTGCTTTTTACATCGCCCAGGTTCGCGGTAATAGACAACATACGCGCACTGTCAATAAAGCGCCAGGCAGCCTCGCGCCCCCCCTGAATACGAAACGACAGCACCGCACCAAAGGCCGACTGCTGACGGCACGCCAGTTCATGTTGCGGATGAGTTCGAAGTCCGGCGTAAAACACCCGCTCGACCCCTGGCTGCCCCTCAAGCCAGCGGGCAATCTCGAGTGCCGCGGCGCTTTG
>JBFHRO010000304.1:0-3325 GCA_041591635.1 Oleiphilaceae bacterium
CTTTGATTTGCTTGGGAATAAAGCGGCTCATTTCCATGTTGAAGTCGTTGCGTACTTCATCTTCTTGCATCAGCTTGGCGAGTTGAGTGACAAGCGCTTGACGAAAGTCTTCTGTTTGCTTGTTTCTGGCTGTTAATTTCTGTTCAACCAACGCTTTTGACAGGCTAACACCACGCTGTTTAATCCAGACAATATCCCATATATCACGGGGTTTTATACGTCTTGCGCGATAGGCTAAGGCGATGAGTTTATCCGCCAGCGTTTCTTGTAGCGATTGCACCGGAACCAGGATCCCTTCTGTTGGTACAACAATATTGTAGTGATTCAGCAAAGGACGCTTTTCTATATCGAATGATGGAATGGCGCAAACATCAATATGCATCTTTTGCCGAGGCAAATCAGGGCGGTTAGCTTCTTTCACAATGCTGATTTTCCAGGACACAGTATCGCCCTGCTTCTCACCTGACGGCTTATTTACCCATACCCTGGTTTCGTATTTGTTCTGAATGTACTTTTGTATTTCCGATTCCAATCCGTCAAGCACCGAGGGTTTGAAGTCATGGCCACCATTAAAATCAAGATCTTCCGACAATCGTGAGCTGTTGTAACACATACGCAGAGACGTGCCGCCAATAAATGTGAGCCGCTGCATAACACCTTGCTTGATCAACACATCCATAATGTCGTGGTGCAGAATCTCTTTTTCTATCACAGGCGTGATCGCAGCATAGTCTGGATTGGCTTGAACAATTTGACGGATTTGTTGTTTCAACATATTAGCTCTCCAGCATATGCAGGTTGCGCTGACAGTGCTTTAGATCGGCAATGGCTTGCTCCGTATTTGCCCGATACATTTTTATGTCAGGGTCATAGTACAAATTCGGGGCAATGTGCTCGATTGGCTTTTTAGTATGGGTAAATTCAATCACCCCATAGGGCGTGTCAAAGCTACCACTCCGCCCTTTGGTGACAATGGTTACCCTACCCATCACCACTTGTGAAATGTCGCCGGTATGACTTAACTGACTTTCGAGGCTAATGTAGTTCAGCACGCCGCTACGCAGCTTTTTGATGATCTTATAAATCGCGGTTTCTGGCTCAGGTGGAGTGAGCACGCTTTCGTAAAACCCTTTTATGACTCTTCTAAGCCGGCCTTTCTTAGTGCTATCTGTCAGAAACTTTCTAAAGGCAGGATCACAAGGCTCACCCAGCATAAATGCCAGTTCTGCTGCACTATGAATGCCACCTCCAGCCTTAACGGCTTTAGCCAAAGCGCTTAATAGTTTGTCCGATCTTGTCATTGGTCTACACTAAATTACCTTATTAGTAATTTAGTGTAGACCAATAAGAAAAACTGAACAACCAAATAGGTGAACAAAAAATCACCTATTTAGTAACTTAACGTAGACCTCTTGCTCATACTGTCCCAAATAGCAGTCAGAATCATGGGCACACTAAACAGGCCGCTATGTCAGGTGAATTAAGCCCTTGTCCACAGTGCCCCAAATGCCCAAAGGGTGATTAACCTTTCAAGACCTGCGGAGTTCATCCGTTAAACCACAGACTAAAGTGGTCTGGCTTTGGATTTGCCTACCTACCATTCCAGGAAATAACGGATCCTGTCCATTTCCTTGTGGGGGATGCCGATGATGTCAATGGTGCAGTTGCCAATCAGATAGAACACCACATGCTGGCCCTCGGGAAAGCTATAGTAACCATCGCAAATATCTGTGCGATGGTTGCCCGGAAGCGGGTTTTCGGCAAGCCATTGAAAGCGGGCTTCGATGCTTTTCAAGTAACGGGACACTCTCATCTACCCCGATAATCCACTCAATAAAAGCAAAGGCCGCCTCCAGGCCGTTCAGCCAAACATACCCTTCCCCCGCACGATGGAATTCGAAAAAGTAGCGCAAGGCTTTCATGGCGGTGTCATTCGAGTTCGGTGATGCTTGCATTTGCTTGAGGACACTTGAATAAATCCGCGCGGCGATCTTTTTCTCGCTATCCGATGCGGGGGCAGGTATGGCCATCATGGTTACAAAATGCCCCTGATAGGCTGTTTTGGATTTGCCATAAACGCGCGGGCGCACATGCCTAAAGGTTTTCGACCCCTTGCGCGTGGGTTGCCTAACCGTTCTGGAATAGGCCCGCTCCAGACAGGCGTACTCCCCGGCCTCCAGATTGAAGGTTTTTTCCAGATCTTCAGGACGCTGCGTTTTGGCGGCCACCATCAGCGTTTCCACCTCTGGCAGTGACAGATCGAGCAATGTGCGCCGGCGGTTTATTCGCACCGCCGCCGGCAACGGATAAGCGACGACATGATCCGGTGCAACGCCCTGGTAAGCGGCTTTCGGGAATGCATTGCACAACCAGCGAGCCTGATCCATCCCAAATCGCTGCTTCCATTTTCGGATTCGGGCCGGTTTTACACCGAACAGATCCAACACCTGGGCAAACGCATCGCCCGATGCCATCGACACTTCTGCGCCCGGATGAATGAGGCGATCCGTTTTATGCAGATAATGGTGTGCGATCCAATCCTGGCAATGGATGTAGCTGCGCAAGGTGGTTTCCGGCGAGGCGTGGCCCAGCAATTGCGAAATCAGGTAAAGGCCGCTGCGGCCTGGCCCCTGCCCCAGGGTATGAAATAACGGCTCCAGATGTGAAGGCGCGGGCCAGGGCGGTGAAATCTGGTGATAGGCCAGCAACAGATGATTCGCCAACGAATGCCGCAAATGGTGGTAGCGCAGTGACGCATCACCGGTGACACCCCGCATGGCCTGATGAATGACAGGGTGAACCTCGGCGTCTTCCAGCGGGGCCACAGTGTCGCTGCCTTCGGAAAACAGCATCACCGATGGGCTGCGCGCCGACGATTTCTTGTGCAGGACAAATTGCTCAAACGAGAGCCGCTCTTCTGCGGTGAGCAACAAGTGCAGTGGGAGCTGGCGACGGGAGTCATGGCTTTTCACATCGACATAGCGATTGGCGCGCACCAGCAGGATGAACTCCGACAAATCCAGGCTAACCTTTGGGATCTGGATATCTCGCACTTGTATCGACAGCGCCTCGCTAATCCGCAACCCCGCTCGATAGCCGAGCACAAAAATCCAATAACGAATTTGCCCCAGCGTGCTGGCGCTTTCCTGATCAAGCACCTGGGCGATCAAGGTGAACTCCTGCTCGGAAACTGAGCCGCTTCTCACTGCGGGATTTATTGAGTTGTTGCTGCAGCGATTTCAGCCAGTTCTGACTAACGTTTGGAGTCACTGCCAAAGCGCGAGGTCTCAGATGCGTTCGGTGTTGTCGTGAACAGCTCCAGCCA
>JBFHRO010000305.1:0-3261 GCA_041591635.1 Oleiphilaceae bacterium
ATGTGGTTGCCCAGCCAGCCCTGGGCTTTACGCGTTTCAATGTGATGTTCGATCCAGCGGCGCAGGTAACGGTATTCCGCCCGCAAATACAGGATGCCGCTACTGGCCCCGATGGCGTAGGCGGCAATGGTCATGCCTTCAAGCAAAAGGCTGATCTTTTCAGTCAACAGCACCCGGTCCTTAAATGTGCCAGGCTCGCCTTCATCGGCGTTGCAAATCACAAACCGGCGAGCCGCCGGAGTATCGGCGGCAGACTGCCATTTCTTCCACGCGGGGTAACCCGCTCCGCCCCGCCCGCGCAAATCGGCAAGGCGTATCTGTTCGATCACCTGCGCCGGCGTCATGGACAGCGCCTTGCGCAATCCAGCTTCAGGCTCATGCGAGCCAAAGCAGACCGCACCTTCAAGGCGAATATGGTTTCGCACTTCTGCCGCAATCAGCGGGTCGGCATTGTTACCATCGCCGGCCTCCTGCGGCAACTGATCAAGGTAGGCTCCGTTTTTCAAGGCTTGCGCCAGACGCTCGGCCTTCGCCGGCGTCATCGCCACAAAAGGAATGAATCCGATCAGCATGGCGGGCGCCTGATCGGACAAACCGATGCAAGGCGTTTGCATCAGTTCAAATTTGCCGTCGGCACTGCGCCCATGCACATCCAGCACCAGCACCCGCTCGAACACCCGGCGCACGGCGGCCATGCCGGCATGTTGATCTATGATGTCCTCGCACAGATGCAGGGTGATTTTACCCCTGTGAGGCCGAGGCGAGAAAAATGCGTAAAACGACACCACGCCCTCCACCTCTACCCGATTCAGGGTGGTTTGCTCGGCAATGGTGATGATGGCCTGGGTATCTATGCCACCAAGGGCATCCTGTACCGCCCAGAGAATGTCCATCAGACGGCCGGGATCATTGCCATAGGTATCGCACGCATGGCGCACGATTTGTTGGGGCGAATCTGGCAAAAATGGTGACATTCCCTGGAACCCGTATCGAGGCACGATGCGGGTAACTCCCGATCGGCGCACTGGTCAAACGAACGAATTGGCTTCAGTATAGCAATCCCGTTCGGCATGCCGGTGAAATCGACCGGCTCAGGCTGGCAACTGCCAATCAATGGGGGGCTGGCCGTTAGCCTGCAAGTAGGCGTTGGCTCTGGAAAAATGCCGGCAACCCAGAAACCCGCGATGCGCCGACAAGGGCGATGGATGTGGCGCCTCCAGCACCAGATGTTTCTGGCGGTTGATCAGCTGACCTTTCTTTTGGGCGTAACTGCCCCACAACATAAACACCAGACCTTCCCGGTTCTGATCCAGTCGCGCGATCGCGGCATCGGTAAAACGCTCCCACCCTTTACCCTGATGGGCGTTGGCAAGACCCTGCTCCACCGTCAGCACCGCATTGAGCAGCAACACCCCCTGATCCGCCCAGGAGGTAAGACAACCGTGCGAGGCAGGCGGTATTCCAAGATCACTGGCAAGCTCCTTGAAGATATTCACCAGCGAAGGCGGTACCGCCACCCCGGGCAGTACCGAAAAACACAGGCCATGGGCCTGATTCGGACCGTGATAGGGATCCTGCCCCAGTATCACCACCTTGACCTGCTCAAACGCTGTACGATTGAACGCATGAAAAATCAGAGGCCCGGGTGGAAACAGGGTTTTACCGGCACGTTTTTGTGCTGTGAGAAAAGCACGCAACTCCGTCATGTAGGGTTTTTCCAGCTCGTGCGACAACTCTGTCTTCCAGCGTCCTTGCAGTTCGCCTTCTCGGGTGGCTTGCGTGCCTGTTGATGACATGCCTTGTACTATCCCTGTTCGCGCGGCTTCATGTGAGGAAACAGAATCACATCCCGAATGGAAGGCGAGTCGGTCAGGAGCATCACCAGGCGATCAATCCCGATGCCCTCACCGGCGGTTGGTGGCAAGCCATGTTCAAGCGCGACAATGTAATCATCGTCAAAGTGCATGGCTTCGTCATCGCCCGCTTCTTTCTCGGCCACCTGTTTGCGAAAACGCTCTGCCTGATCTTCGGCATCATTAAGCTCCGAAAACCCGTTGGCGATTTCACGTCCGCCCACAAAAAACTCAAACCGGTCGGTCACAAAAGGGTTGGCGTCGCTGCGCCGCGCCAGTGGCGAAACCTCCGTCGGGTATTCGGTGATGAAGGTGGGCTGCATCAAGCGGTGTTCGACGGTCTTTTCAAAAATCTCGATCTGCACCTTGCCCAGTCCCCAGCTGTCTTTCACCGCAATACCCAGGCTGCGGGCAATACCGGCCGCCCCCTCAAGGGTTGCCAGGCTACCGGCACAAAGGTCCGGGTTGAAATGCACAATCGAATCAAAGACGCTCATGCGCGCAAAGGGCTGACCAAAATCATATTCCAGTGTGTCCACCACCTCGCCGTCACGGTTTCGCACACGGTTGGTCACCTTGGTCGTGCCCAGCACTTCCTGCGCCACAAACCGCAACATGGCTTCCGTCAAGTCCATCAGGTCCTTGTAATCCGCATAGGCCTGATAGAACTCGATCATGGTGAATTCGGGATTGTGGCGCGTTGACAGGCCTTCATTGCGAAAGTTCCGGTTGATTTCGAACACTCGCTCAAACCCGCCCACAACCAGACGCTTGAGATACAGCTCCGGGGCAATGCGCAAGAACATGGAGATATCCAGGGCATTGTGATAGGTAATAAAAGGCCGCGCCGTGGCCCCGCCGGGAATCACCTGCAACATGGGGGTTTCGGCTTCGATGAAGTCGCGTTTGCTGAGAAAATAGCGGATGGCCTCGATGACTTTCGAGCGGATTTTGAAGGTCTGACGTGTATCCTCATTGACGATCAGATCCAGATAGCGCTGCCGATAGCGGATTTCCTGATCGGCAATGCCGTGCCATTTCTCCGGTAACGGCCGCAGTGACTTGGTCAGCAACTGGTAAGCATCCATCATGACATACAGATCACCCTTGCCGGATTTGTGCAGATTCCCTTCTACCCCAACGATATCCCCTATGTCCCACAGCCGGGTGAGTTTTTGCACTTCCTTGTCGGCGTACAACTGGATCTTGCCAGACATGTCCTGCAACACCATAAAGGGGCCGCGCCGGGCCATAATCCTGCCTGCAACGCAAACCCGCTGTCCCAGCGCCTCCAGCTCCTCCTTGCTTTTTTCGCCATAGCGGGCCTGCAGTTCACCGGCATAGGCATCACGCCGAAAGGTATTGGGAAAGGCCGTGCCAAGCTGGCGAATTTCGTCCAGCTTGGCAC
>JBFHRO010000306.1:0-3229 GCA_041591635.1 Oleiphilaceae bacterium
CCCCCCCCGCCGCAGGGACTTAGCGCTTGCTCTTGCCTGGATTTGACGGGTCGAACTTGCCGACATCATTGCCATGACCATTGTCGTCACGAGCTGTGGCTTTTACTGTTTCCTTTTTGGCTTCTTTTTTGACTCCCTTTTGGGGCTCGTGTTTCGAAGCCTTGCTTACCTCTTTACGCGGTGCCTTGGGGGGTTCTTTTTTGGTGACGCGGTTTACCACCGGTTTTGCAGGCGCCACTGAGACCTCTTTAATTACTTCGACTATCTTGATTACCTCCACAGGCACTTCAACATACTCGACCACAGTGATGATCTGGGGTTCGACACTGGCCTTGCCATTGAGGAAACCGTCGCGCAAACCGATTTCATAGCCCTCGGTACGACCGAGACTGTAGCCTTCGTTGAAGCCTTCCTGGCGTGCAACCGTCAAGGCATCATCGGTATTACAGGCTTGCGGTGCTGCGGGCGCCTGATAAGGAATGGTGGTAATGGCCCCCACGGCATCAATGTCGGCACCCACGCTTGGCCCGGTTTGTCCACCTTCCCAGGTATCGTCGGTCAGGCGCACATAGGCGAAGTGGTCGCTGGAGGTAAAGCCGTAAGCATCAATATCAATGCCTGAGGTAGTGCCATACACAGTGCCCACCGAATACCAGACAATTCCGTCTTTACTGATCTCGACATGAGTATCTTCGACATCCGGCCCAACCTCGAAAACCCACAAATCCAAGGCAGGCGAATCACTGCCGGTAAGGAGATTGTCAGTAAACTTCAACACTATGGAGCCGCCGTCGCCCAAGGATACGAATTTGCACAGATTCACATCGCTACAGGCGCTAACGGCGGTATTGCCGGGAATCTGGGGCGCGCCCAAAGCCTTGGTGGGGTCGGCGTTGGCTGCAGAAGGTACGGCACTGCCGCCTGCTTCCGGGTTGTAGCTCACCACTTCGTCGGCGAAAGAAATGGCCCCCTGGGGAAAGTACACGCCACCAATGACTTCAGCGTGAAGCGCTGGCGCCAGGGCAACCCCGACTATCAGGGAAGAAACAGCTTTGGCAAGGTTTGGTTTACGGGCAAAAACAGTGGTTAACAACATCTTCATCTCCTGACCCGCCAGAATGCTGGCTGCAAGGGTCGCTGAACTGCCACAGTGGCAGCGGAAAGTACAATGTTGAGCGGGATACCCGGCGCTAGTGCGCGGGAAAAGGTGCACCACCCAACTCCATTCGGTAGCCGTTCGACCCCGCCGCTGTAGCGAACCGGGCACTGGCTTTGCGTCCCCGCGTTACCGCGGGTTTGCCTTTTCGTGGAGAGAATGGGCCTTGGAGGCCTCAGTCTTTCACACCGGAGTAAGTGTCTTCTATCCTGAACATCTATTGCCTGGTCGCTCCGGACGCGCTTTGCTCTTGTATGAACAATAAGCAATCTACAGGCCACAGTTGTGACAGACATCACCCATGCACCGCAACACCCGCCACAAAACCGTGATGTAACTTGATTTTTCAGACAATTGTCAGATTTGCTCGCCGGACACTTAGAGGCAGGAAGGGAGGGGGCGCCCCGGCATTCCGGGGCCAGGAGTGACAAATAGTGTCAGCTTGCGTCAAGGCCGGCCTATACCCACTGAAAACAGGGGATTAATCAACCTTCATGCCAATCGAACGGTGCCTGATCATGCGTATAAAGGCGCACCTGCTTCCAGCGGCCAAACAGGGAAAAATCACTGTCGGCACCGTAGATCATAAAATAATGGCGGAACAAGGTGGCGGTACGAAACCCGTGTAACTGCTTGTCGGCCGAAGGCCGGGTATGACCAAAGCTGAAGGTTTTTTGTGCGCTGCGGCCATCGGGCTTTTTGTAGCTGACCCGATAGGCATACTCGGTTTTGTCTTTGCGCTTGTCGTAGCGCTCGTACCAGAGCACACCGTCTTTAATGGCAGGCATGGCGTTCTTGTTATCGATCACCCGTAACTGCAACTGGCGATTCATGGCGGCGTCTATGGCCTTGCGCACTCCACCAAAGAGGGCATAGCTGTAGAACCCGCCCTCATCCTTGCCATTTCTGACAAAGCGCATCTGGCACCCGCTTTTGTCGGGAAAACTCAAGCCATGGCCGTCGCGTCTCAAGATATTGAGCGTAGCGTGATCGAGGGATTTTTTTACATAAGAGGGGATGGCACTCAATCCCCGTCGATAATTGGGACCGTTACTCATGGTGTGCACTTGCCCCTTGTTCACCCGGCAGGCACCACAGGCTGATGACAGGATCGAAATTGATTTTTACTACTTTTTTCATAACAACAACTATATGACTCACCGCGTCACTTTTAACGCCATAGTCTGTGGCAAAGCGCCACCAAAGGCAAGTTACACCTGAAGATTAATCCGACTGATTTAGTATGACATCGCTCACTTTTTGTCAATCTGTTTGGGTAGGCTCACTTTGCACCGACGACGAGCTAAAGCGGCGTTGCATTCCCGCCTCATAGATTTTTTCTGCCTCACCGCTGGCTTTCATCTCGGCCAGCACTTTGGCGAGCTTGCCCGCAATCGTATCGGGCGAAACCTGCATGGGCTGATTTTGTGGCGAAGGCGGGAGCTGCGGCCGGTAGGCCGGATTGGGCTGACGCGCAAATTTCGGCGAGTGGATGGCAAATCCGACGTCGGCCGAACTGACTGGCTCATAACAGTCGGGATGAATGCGGACCTCGACATCGGCAAGCACCCTTGTCTCCCGATTGCGCAGGTAATAATCGACCACTTCCATATCGGCAAAGTACAAATCGGCGCGCTTGCGTACCAACAGCTTGATGGCCCGCTCGAAATCAATACGGGTTCCCAGGGGCTCAATGGTTAGCTGGGGATACATGCGCGGCAAATCAAACTTGGAGCCGCCACTTTCCTGAATCAGCCGCAGCGGGGGCGCATCGGCCAAATCAGTAATCAGGGGTACATCGGGCCGGGTAATGCAGACTTCGCGCGTTGACAGGCCATTAGAAAACCAATGCATAAAGCCGGTTCGGTCAGCGGAATAGCTGGCATGGGGGTAAAAATCGATGCGGCCGGCCCGCATCTCGGCATAGATCCGCTTTTTCGGGGCCCGCACAATGGCCAGAGACAGGCCGAGCCTGCGCGCCGCGACACTGAAGAGGTCTTTGAAAATACCCTCATCGACCGGCATCTCATCAATATAGGGCAGCTTGCTGCGCTCAGGGTAGCCCATGACCAG
>JBFHRO010000307.1:0-3223 GCA_041591635.1 Oleiphilaceae bacterium
CAGACTGGCATGCAGGGTTGCACTTACCAGTCACGCAGACAAGTATTGTTGAAGCACGGCGGTTTGCCAGCAAAAAGACGGGATCGCTTAAGTTTTTTTTGTCATATGGGTGGTAGTTTTTACATCGTCGCGAAACTATATGTAGTATGTAATCTAGTATGTGGCAGATTTCAGGCAGAAACGCCTGACTCCAACGTCCGGCCGCGGCTAATAACAGGAATTGGGCGTGTTATCCGCATCCACCTCGCCGTAGACCTCTTCGGGATCTACATCATTGAGCAGTAAAACTTCCCGCACGATTTCAATGTGCTTAAGCACTTTTTGGTAGTTTTCACCGTATTCGTATTTGTTTACTTCAATGGCCTTGGGCATGTAGGTGAAAGCGATCTTGAGTGCCGCCAAGGCTTCATTGCTCATTTTGGTTGTCATGGTGATTTCTCCGTTTAATCGAGTGGCTCCTGTGCTTTCCATACAGGACAGACAATCGCAGCTTTGTTAACGCAATGATCAGCACCGGCTGACCCACACTCCAACATTCATGTTCGAGCTGTAGTTGCCTGCAAAGGCGCCTTTAATCGGCGGAACCAACTCAGGCGAGCGCGACACGGCCACGGCAATATGGTCAGGGCCGGCTATTTTTCCGAGGGTGGGGTCAAAGCCCTTCCAGCCCGCTCCTGGCAGATAGACTTCCGCCCAGGCATGGGTCGCACCTACGTAATGGGACATCAAAGGCGCATGCAAATAACCGCTCACAAAGCGCGACGCCAGACCTAAGGATCTCGCGGCGAGCATAAACAGCCAGGCAAAATCACGGCAGGACCCTGAGCCCAGAGACAGGGTTTGTTGCGCGGATTGCACTCCCGGCTCCTCTCTGACGCGGTAGTGCATGTTATGGAAAACAGCCTCAGCCAATCGCTGCAACAAAGCGTAGGTCTGTATTCTTTCACTGCGCTGCCAAAAATTCCCGACCCATTGATTGACCTCGTTCAGGTTGTCCTGGTGCGCAGCAGACAAGTAAGGATTCAGTAAAATGGCATCTTCCTTGAGGTAGGTAAAAGGATAGTAGATGGCATAATCAGCAACGATAAAGTCGAGGGGGGCTTCGTTGAATTGCTGGATAATGACTTCACTCTCAATCCGCAACTCACTGGCCGCGGCATTGAAATTCGCGATAGCCACTGAATTGCCTTCAACATCCCGATGCCAAAGGAGTTTAACCGCGGGGCTGATGTTAAGCGCAAAGGATTCAATACGCAGATCATGATCCTCTCTGGGGCGCAAGAGCAAACTGTGGGAGCCCAGAGTGACCAGCCCGGAATAGCTATAGTGAGTGCGGTGAATGATCTTGTAACGTTGCATATTTCATCCCGAAAAAGTCAGGTAATAGTCTTGGGTTCTGATCACCTGAACCTGTCGTGCCCTTGGATAAATCCTTCATCAGGGCATACAGCGTCCATCAGGGCATACAAGATCACCAATGTCAATGTGACACTTGGCGCTCAGAGTTTGGGTCGCCCTGTGATGAAATTGATGACACTGCGTCTAAAAATGTTTCCCTGGCCGGGCATAAGGTGCTGGATAATAAGGTGCAATTCGCGTAATGTTTTGTGATCAACATCTGTTTCAGAGGAACTGTGGCGTGTCGAAAAATGACAAGAAAAATGAGGTCGAGAACCACCCGCAACTGGCCGAAAAAATCAAGGAATCGGCACGTCAGATTTGGCTCGCCGGGCTGGGTGCCTACAACAAGGCTGAAGAGGATGCAGGACGGTTTTTTGACAAGCTGGTAAAGGATGGCGAAGAAATAGAAACCAAAACCCGTGGTGCCGTTGAAAAGCACTTCAAGGCCGTTGAGGGCACGGTCGAGGGCGTTAAAGAGAAAGCGACCGATACCTTCAGCAAGCTTGAGGGGGTGTTTGATCTGCGCGTTTCAAAGGCACTCAATCGCTTGCGGATGCCTTCACAGGCCGATGTCGATGCTCTGAATGAGCGACTGGGCGAGCTTGAGGCAAGAATTGCCGTGCTGGAGCAGCGCGAGGACCCGGCACAGAAGTGACCCTGCTCAGAACGAGTGTGCAAACGCAGTGAAAGGGTTGCAAGAAGGTTTTGATCGTAGTGCATCATAGCCGCGCAGGCCGTGAATAAATGCAGATGCTCCGGGGCATCTGCATTTTTTTTGCTTTTATGTTTTAGCCAGAATGTCGCGTACATGCTCGAGCGCGCGATCCAGCGTGGCGCGCGAGCTGTAAAAGTGGGGCGAGAATCGCACCCCGCCGCCACGACAGGCACAGATCACTTGTCGGGCCATGAGTTGGGCGTGGAGCAAGGCAGGCGCTACCGAATGGCTGCGAAAGCTGGTGATGCCGGAGAGCTGGGTCGGTGTACCTGGGCTCAAGAGTTCGATGCCTGGCAGGGTGGCCAACTGGTGACGCAGGTAGTGGGTATGATCAAGCACCTGGATGCTGATCTGGTCGATACCAATCTCTTGCAATAATGACAGGCTCGCCTCCAGGGCGTGAATACCGAGCATGTTGGGGCTGCCGCATTCAAACCGTGTCGCGTCATCGGCGACGTCCCAGTCTGGCCGATCATAATCCCCCCGATGTTTCACCATATGCCAGCCAAACTGCCGCAGGCGCAACCTGTCTCGCACCGCGGGCTTCACGTACAGCAGGGCAATGCCTTCGGGGCCGAGCATCCATTTGTGACCATCGGCCACCACAAAGTCGGCGTGATTTGTCTGTACGTCAAAGGGCAGCGCCCCGAGACTCTGAATCGCATCGACACAAAAAAAGATCTGGCGCGCCTGCAGGCACGTTCCCAGGGCTTCAAGGTCCATGCGCCTGCCACTGGCGTACTGCACTGAACTCAGCGAAACCAGCCGGGTAGCCGGGGTCAGTGCGTCGACAATGCTCTGCTCGGGATGGGCAGGATCCAGAGTGACGATCCTGGTGATAACGCCCTGATCGCGCAGGGATTCCCACACAATCCGGTTCGAGGGGAACTCCTCATTGCTGATAATGATTTCATCGCCAGCGCGCCAGGCCAGGCCGTAGGCGATGATGGACAGGGCTTCGGAGGTATTTTTGGCGAGTGCGATGTCTGTGGCACAGGATGCATTAATGAGTTGCGCCAGCCGTTCACGCAGGCGTTTTTCAACCTTGAGCCACTGTGGATAGTGGCTGGCACCCAAGGTGCTGTTTTCCTTCGCAAAGGCGGTTAC
>JBFHRO010000308.1:0-3213 GCA_041591635.1 Oleiphilaceae bacterium
AAGTCACCCCACAGCCACTGCAGGGTGGCGAGTGCGGCAACGGGGGCGGTTTCGGTGCGAAATACCCGTGGACCCAGGGTGGTGCCGCAAAATCCCCTCTGCAGCGCCTCAGTGATCTCGGCATCGCTTAGTCCTCCCTCCGGGCCAATCAGCAGGGTGACCGAGGCGGGCCTTGGCAACTGTTCCAGTGTTTGGGTGGTGCGGTGATGCAGCACCAGTTTGCATTCGTCTGCGTGGGCTTGCAAAAGCCAGTCGGTCAGCGACTGTACCGGGTGGATCAAAGGGACCACCGCACGACCGCACTGCTCGGCGGCACTGATGGCCACCTGTTGCCAGTGGGCGAGGCGTTTTTCTTCGCGCTCACCCTTAAGGCGCAGTTCACAGCGCTCGGTAACGAGGGGCGTGATTCGCTGCACGCCAAGTTCCACACTCTTTTGGATCATGTAGTCCATCCGGTCACCCTTGGACATGGCCTGACCAATATGGATTTGCAGCGGGGATTCCGTCCGGTTGATCCGGGCTTCGTCGAGGCTCACAGTTACCAGGCGTTTCCCCACGGTCGTCACCGTCGCAGGATAATCCCGCCCGTCACCGTTAAACAACAGCAGGCCGTCGCCCGGCTGCATCCGCAGCACCTTGGCAATGTGATGCGAGGCCGCCTCATCCAGTTCCTGAGTGGCAAGCCCTGCCAGTGCTACGGGCGTATAAAAGCGCGGCAGCTTCATTGTCCTCTATCCTTAGCCAGCCCTTCGCTAGTCACGGGTCGCCAGATCAATGCCTTCTTCTGCCACACGTGCCAAATGGCGCAGCTGTGGCTCGTCGATGACGTAAGGGGGCATGAAGTAGATAACGTTCCCCAGGGGGCGCATCAGGACCTCGCGTCCGAGTGCGTGCTGAAACACCCGTAAACCGCGGCGTTCCTGCCAGGGATAGGGTTCCCGGGTTTGCTTGTTCTTTACCATCTCGATCGCCAGAATCATGCCTTGCTGGCGAACCTCGGCCACATGGGGATGATCCTGCAGATGGGCGGTGGCGTCAGTCATGATCTGTGCCAGTGCGCGATTGTTTTCAATCACATTGTCGCTGGCAAAGATATCCAGCGTCGCCAGCGCTGCGCTGCACCCCAAAGGGTTGCCGGTATAGCTGTGGCTGTGAAGGAAGGCTTTGAGGCTTTCGTAGTTGTCGTAAAAGGCGTCGTAGACTTTTTGCGTGGTGAGGGTGACGGAGAGCGGCAGGTAGCCGCCGGTGAGCCCCTTGGACAGGCACAGAAAATCCGGTGTGATGCCTGCCTGTTCGCAGGCGAAGAGCGTGCCTGTGCGGCCGAAGCCTACGGCGATTTCGTCGGCAATCAGGTGGACATTGAAGCGATTACAGGCTTCACGCAGTCGCGTCAGATAAACAGGGTGGTACATTCTCATGCCGCCGGCGCACTGCACCAGAGGTTCCACGATCACGGCGGCAATTTCAGCGTGGCGGGCTTCGAGCAAGGCTTCCATTTTGCTGAACTGGCGCAGCGAATAGCTCTCCCAGGATTCCCCGGTTTCCCGGTAGTAGCAGTCGGGAGACGGGGCGGTAATCACGTCAATCAGCAGGGGTTCGTAGGTTTCCTTGTACAACGGCACATCGCCCAGTGCCAGGGCGCCAAGGGTTTCGCCATGGTAGCTGTTGGCAAGATTTACAAAGGCGCGCTTTTGTCCCTGCCCGACATTCTTCCAGTAGTGAAAGCTCATTTTCAGCGCCACTTCAATGGCAGAGGAGCCGTTGTCGGCATAAAAGCATTTGCTCAGGCCAGAAGGTGCGGCCGCCACCAGTCGCTCCGAAAGCTCGATCACGGGTTCGTGACTAAAGCCGGCAAGAATCACGTGTTCCAACGTGTCTACCTGGGCCTTGATGGCGGCATTGATACGCGGGTTGCAATGGCCAAACAGGTTGACCCACCAGGAGCTGACCGCATCGATATAACGATTGCCATCAAAATCTTCGAGCCACACGCCCTTGGCGCGGCGCACCGGAATAATCGGCAGGCGCTCATGATCTTTCATTTGAGTGCAAGGGTGCCAAAGTGCTGACAAATCGCGTTGCATCCATTGCTGGTTCAGACTCATTGACAGACTCCTGAAATAAAAAGGGGGGGCTGGGCCGGGCTAACAGGGTAACGGGAAATATGCCAGGAAAAAAGGCCGGAGGCGCAAGATGTTGCCACATCAGGGTGGTACGGTTGGGGCGGGAGGAGAAGGCGCCACCAGTACTGGTCGCGCCGCAGGAAACGAAAAACCGGCTCCGGCGGCAATGCGCCTGTTACGAACGCCGGGATCAGAAGGCGATTTTATCCCGGGTATCGAGCTGCAGGTTATTCCAGATGGCAAGGCTGGCGTCTGCCTGATTCAATGTGTAGAAGTGCAAGCCGGGAGCACCCTGGGCAAGCAGTTTTTCACACATGGCACTGACCACCTCGGTGCCAAACTGCTGAATGCTGGCGGTGTCGTCACCGTAAGCTTCGAGCTGCTTGCGAATCCAGCGAGGGATTTCGGCACCGCAGACATCACTGAAGCGCACCAGATTCGAGAAGTTGGTGATCGGCATAATGCCTGGGACCAGCGGAACGCTCACACCGAGTTTTTCGACCCGCTCGACAAAATAGAAGTAACTGTCGGCATTGTAGAAATATTGAGTGATGGCGCTGTTGGCACCCGCGTCGACCTTGCGCTTGAAGTTCAGCAGGTCAGCCTCGGCACTGGGAGCTTGCGGATGGAATTCGGGATAGGCCGCCACCTCGATATTGAAGTGATCGCCACTGTGCTCGCGAATAAAAGCGACCAGTTCGTTGGCATAGCGCAATTCGCCGTGCGCCCCCATGCCCGAGGGCAAATCACCGCGCAGCGCGACAATGCGATTGACGCCATTGGCTTTGTACAGGTCGAGCAACTGCGTCAGGGTTTCGCGGGTCGCCCCAATGCACGACAGATGCGGTGCGGTGGAAATGCCCTGTTTGTGCAGCGACAGCACTGTTTCTATGGTGCGTTCCTGGGTCGAGCCACCGGCCCCGTAGGTAACCGAGAAAAAATCGGGGGCATGACGGGCAAAGGTGTCGCGGACGGCCTGAAGTTTTTCCATGCCGGCAGCGGTTTTGGGCGGAAAGAACTCGAAACTGAAGCGGCGCTTGAATTGTTTTTGACTGTTCATTTGAAATCCTTGAGTGTCCCCTCCCTCGGG
>JBFHRO010000309.1:0-3210 GCA_041591635.1 Oleiphilaceae bacterium
GATCAGAGTTCATGCTGCCTTTAAAGGACATCCGATTTTAGGGGATGATAAATACGCCACCGATATAATAAATGATCGGCTCAAGACACTGGGCGCCACGCGCCTGATGTTGCATGCCGCGCAGCTTGTGTTTCCCTTGATGGGGGGCAGTAAAAAGCACGAAGTCACAGCACCCTATGACGACAAATTCGAGTTTCTATTGAAACAGTTGGGTTCTGTAGAGGGTGGCAAGCAAGCGACGAAGGGGTTATAGAGTCTGTATCCTGTAGTTTGACGAGTAAATGATGGGTTAACTGAGAATGTTGGTAATTGTATCGTTAGGAGGTTGGTTTGGCTGGTTCTGATGGCGGCAGCGAAGCGGGTGTGAGCTCTAAAGAGTGGAAGTTGATCGAAAAAACCATGCTGCAGATGACGGCGGAGCAGCGCCGGGCGCGTCGGTGGGGGGTGTTTTTCAAACTTCTGACCTTTGGCTATTTGTTTGCATTGCTGTTTTTGTTCAAGGCAGAGGTTGGGTCGCGCAATCAAGTGACCAATGGCAGTTTCACGGCAGTTATCAATGTCGATGGCGTGATTGCTGCGGGTGAGGATGCCAATGCAGATGACATTGTTGCCGGGCTCAGGGATGCTTTTGCCGATCCGGGTACGGCGGCGGTCATGTTGCGCCTGAATAGTCCTGGTGGTAGCCCTGTGCAGGCGGGTTATGTTTACGATGAAATTCGTCGACTCAGGTCACTGCATCCGGATACCAAACTTTATGCCGTTATCTCGGATCTGGGGGCCTCGGGTGCGTATTACATTGCGGCGGCGGCAGATGCCATTTATGCAGACAAGGCCAGTCTGGTCGGATCTATAGGGGTGGTCGCTTCGGGCTTTGGCTTTGTCGAGTCCATGGAGAAACTGGGTGTTGAGCGCAGAAATTACACTTCGGGCGAGCACAAGGCTTTTCTTGATCCCTTTTCTCCGCAGCGTGATCAGGAGGTGGCGTTTTGGAAAGATGTGTTGACCAAAACCCATCAGCAGTTTATCAGCAAGGTCAAAGAGGGCAGAGGGGAGCGCTTGAAAGATGACCCTAAAATGTTTTCCGGACTTGTTTGGAATGGCGAGCAGGCGCTGGCGTTGGGCTTGATTGATGGTTTGGGTAGTCCTGGCTACGTGGCCAGGGAGGTGATCGGTGCTGAGAAAATGGTGGATTTTACCGCGCAGCCCGATCCGTTTGAAAAGTTCATACAAAAGATGGGTACGGTAGTGGGTAATACCATTGCCGGGCATATCAGTGCTCAGGGTATGCAACTGCGCTAGTGGGGGTTATAGGTGCCCTCAAGTGGTACCGTGTGCATGGATTGCAGAGGGTCAACGCCTTCCTGCAGGAGAAGGTTTGTAAGGCTGATGAGAGGAAGTCCGGTGAGGCAGCTGGGATCTGCACCTTCAAGCTTGTCGAAGAGGCGAATACCGAGTTGTTCAACTTTGAAACTTCCCGCACAGTCATAAGGCTGTTCTATTTTCAGGTATTGGGTCATTTGTTCGCGGCTCAATACTCTGAAGTTGACAGTGTAGGCATCAATGCATGAACTAAGAGTATCAGTCTTGCTGTTGTAGACTGCGACGGCGGTATGGAAAGTGACGCTTTTGCCGTTGCACTCCAGTAACTGCTGCAGGGCTCGGGCAAAATTGCCAGGCTTGGTAAGGAGTGAGCCCGCCGGGCTCACCGCAGTCTGGTCAGTGCCAATAATGAGGTGATCGAGATACTTGTGCCCAAGGGCCCTGGCCTTGGCGACGGCAAGCCGTAAGGCCAAGTCTTGAGGCGACTCACCGGGCTGAGGTGTTTCGTCAACCGCCGGCGAGTCGGTTAGAAACGGTATTTGTAATTGCTGCAGCAACTTTTTCTTATAAGGTGAGGTTGAGGCTAACACGATTTTTGGCGAGAAAGTGGGCATGGTTTGTCGCTATGCGTTGTGTGGCTGTGGTTTTTGGAGTGGTGTGTTTGCATGCTATTTTATGAATCGGCCTTTGACAAACTTTCTTGTCAGCCATAAAATTGCGCGCTTATGTCAGACAGATCCTTGCAACAACAGATTGAGTTTATTAAATATGCCGATCAACAGAAAAGGTTGACTGGGCGTATTTGCTGTTCCGATCTGCCTCGGCTGTCTGAAATGCTAGCCGAATCCAGTACGGGTGCTGTTCCTTTTGTTGATGTGGATTTGCAGTTTGATCGAGATGATCAGAATCTCCGGATCGTAAGAGGACGGGTTGTTTGTGATGTCGAGCTGATATGTCAGCGATGCCTGAAGAACGTCGTCACAAACCTCGATGTTTCCTTCGTGCTTGCAGGTGTATTCAGTGATGAGCAGGCAGCGAATCTGCCAAGAGATTATGAGCCGGTTCTGTTGGATAACGGCTTGGTGTGTGTGTCGGACATGATTGAGGAGGAGTTGATTCTTGCTCTTCCCATGTTTGCTTATCACTCAAATGCTGATTGTAATGAAGGTATCTCTGTCGCTGATGCAGTGGCACCAGAGCGAGATCTGACAAAGCCGGAGAGCCCGTTTGTGGTGTTGTCTGGTTTTAAGTGTCAAAAATAGAGCAATTAGATTTTCTGGGTAATTTTTGGAGTGTAATTCGAATGGCAGTTCAACAAGATAAAAAATCACGTTCACGTCGCGATATGCGTCGCTCTCATGACGCACTGACTACCGCGGCACTGTCTACAGATCCGACCACCGGTGAAACCCATCGTCGTCACCACGTAACCGCAGATGGTTTTTATCGTGGAAAAAAGGTAGTTGCTTCTTCCGAAGAATAGCATGGTGCCTGTGCGCCCTGTTAAAGTTGCCGTTGATGCGATGGGCGGGGACGTTGGTGTCTCCGTTACCGTTCCAGCAGCGGCAAAGTTTGCAATTGCAAATCCCCGTCATGAAGTCATTCTTGTCGGTAACGAGCATCGTATAATCAGCTCGTTCGACGGTCTCGCCCAAATCCCCAACCTAAGTGTTCGTCATGCTTCTGATGAAATCATGATGAACGAGCGTCCTACCCTTGCATTGCGCAACAAGCGCTCCTCATCCATGGCGATCGCATTGCAAATGGTTTCTGATGGACAGGCTGATGTGTGCCTCAGTGCAGGTAATACCGGGGCTTTGATGGCGCTTAGTCGATCTTTGCTGCGAATGCTTCCGGGGATTGAGCGCCCCGCATTGCTCAAAGTCTTGC
>JBFHRO010000310.1:0-3186 GCA_041591635.1 Oleiphilaceae bacterium
GAGGTCAAGCGCAAGGTGCTGCAATTGCCGGCGGTGGCACAGGTTGAGGTCGAGGTGGTTTTTGATCCGCCCTGGGGGCGCCACCTTTTGAGTGACGATGCCTTGCTGGCGTTGGGCATGATTTGAGGGTTGTTATCAATAAGACACGCGCTTATCAAAATGACAGCTGCAACAGGTTGTGTTTTTAACCCAAAAGGCAAGAAAAAATCATAAAGTTATTTAAAAACAGCCTGTTATTGTGTTGGCACAAAGCCTGCTAACGCTCGAGGGCGCAATCACATTTCAACAGGAGTCAGTTATGGCTGAACGATTTACCAAGAGTATGGCGAGGAATATTTATTACGGCGGGGGGTTCTTTTTTCTCTTGCTTTTGTTCGGGCTGACGGTGGATACGGTTCGGCAACTGCCAGAACGGGATCACCGCGAGAACATCACCCCCGCCGTAGCCAAAGGCAAGGAACTATGGGAAACCAACAATTGTATCGGTTGTCACAGTTTGATGGGGGAGGGTGCTTATTACGCGCCAGAGCTCGCCAACGTTTTTGATCGCCGGGGAATGGCCAATGAGGAAGCCTTCAAGGGCTTTATGCAGGCCTGGCTGGCGGCCCAGCCGATGGATGTGCCACAAAGGCGCAAAATGCCGCAGTTCAACCTCACCGAGGAGGAGGTGGATGCACTGGCCGAGTTTCTGATCTGGACGTCCCGAATCGATGACAACGGCTGGCCACCCAATATCGAAGGTTAAACAGATACCGCAAAGGAGTTAGTAATGAAGTACGCTTCACAACAGGTTGCAAAACCCTATTTTATATTCGCTTTGGTGCTGTTCGCCGGGCAGATCGTTTTCGGCTTGCTCATGGGCATGCAATACATCAACGGCGATGTCGGGTTTCCCTACATTCCGTTCAATGTCGCGCGCATGGTTCACACCAACCTGCTCATTGTATGGCTGCTGTTTGGCTTTATGGGGGCCAGTTATTATCTGGTGCCAGAGGAGTCTGAAACCGAGCTTTACAGCCCGCGGCTGGCGCGCATCACGTTCTGGGTCTTTGCGGTAGCAGGTGTGGCAACCATTCTCGGCTATCTGCTGGTGCCCTACGCCGAGCTGGCGCGACTAACCCACAACGAACTCTTGCCGACCATGGGGCGTGAGTTTCTGGAACAGCCCACTATTACCAAAATCGGTATTGTGCTGGTATGCCTGTCATTTGTGTTCAATATAGGCATGACCATTCTGCGCGGTCGCAAAACCGTGGTCAGCATGGTGCTCATTACCGGATTGGTTGGCCTGGCGGTGTTTTTCCTGTTTTCTTTCTACAACCCGGTGAATCTGGCGCTGGATAAATACTTCTGGTGGTTCGTGGTTCACTTGTGGGTAGAGGGCGTGTGGGAACTTATCCTCGGGGCGATTCTGGCCTTTGTGCTCATCAAGGTGACTGGTGTGGATCGGGAATACATCGAAAAGTGGCTGTACGTGATCATTGCCATGGCCTTGATTTCGGGGCTTATCGGCATGGGTCATCACTATTTCTGGATCGGACCGCCCAAATACTGGCTGTGGATGGGGTCGGTGTTTTCGGCCATGGAGCCGGTTCCCTTCTTTATGATGGTGGTATTTGCCTTCCAGATGGTCAAGCAGCGCCGTCGCCAGCATGGTAACCAGATCGCCACCACCTGGGCGCTGGGAACCTCGGTGATGGCCTTTTTGGGAGCAGGTGTCTGGGGCTTTATTCACACCCTGGCGCCGGTGAACTACTACACCCACGCCACCCAGATCACCGCCGCACACGGGCATTTAGCCTTCTTTGGTGCTTACGCCATGATTGTGATGTGCATGATTTCCTATGCCATGCCGATTCTTCGTGGTCGCCCAAACGGCAACCCACCGCTCGCCCAGCGTATTGAAAAACTGGGTTTCTGGGGCATGTGTATCGGCATGATCGGCATTACGCTGGCACTGACTGTGGCGGGGGTATGGCAGGTTGCCCTGCAGCGCTTGCCAGAGTCTGGCCAGGCCGTGAGCTTTATGGCAACGCAGGAGCAGATCATCAGTCTCTACTGGGTGCGTCTGGGCTTTGGCTGTGTGTTTGCGCTTGCCCTGGTGGCCTACTTTGCCAGCTTCTTTGTCGGTGCTGGCGAGGCGAAGGAACAGGTAAACGCCTTGTCGGCCGTGAAGTCCTCGTAAACGAACCATGGCGGCACCCGCCTCCCGCAGCGCGGCCTGCAACGGGAGGCTGGTGCAACGCCTTGATATCGGGAGTAATGCATGCAAGCGCCACTCGCTCGACAGGAGGATTTGTGCATCGCACCGTGCCGTCAGGCAGCTGGCGGGCACCGGCCGGGTTCGATGGCGGTGTGGGTGTTTATTTACGCAGAGTTGTTTGAATTCGGACTGTTTTTTCTGGCGTTTCTGGTTGCCAAATGGCACTTCCCGCAGGAGTTCCACCAAGGGCCGATGCAACTCAACACCCTGACCGGTTTCATTAACACGCTGGTGTTGCTCAGCAGCAGTTTCTTTGTTGCGCAGGCCATGCGCACGATCAAAAGGGGCGAGACGTACCTGTGCGTGCGCTGGCTGTGTCTGGCTGTTGCTGCCGGGGTGGGTTATTGCGTGATCAAGGCCTGGGAGTATCAGTGGAATGAATCCATGGGTATTCACTCGCGCACCAACTATTTTTTCGCCACCTACTACTACCTGACTTTCAATCATCTGTTGCACGTGATGATAGGTACCTGCACCTTGTTGTTGGTGACAGGCATGACGCTGCTGGGATTTTTCAGCGCTGACGATCACGAAGGGCTGGAGGGTGCGGCCAGCTACTGGCACATGATTGATCTGGTCTGGATTCTGATTTTTCCGCTGGTCTATGTACTGAGGTGAGTCTTATGTGGGCAAGGCTGGTCAACAAGTCTCTCCAAAATCAGGCCGATACCCGGCTTCGGCAGGCCTGGCTAAAGTTGCTCGGCTTGACCTGGCTGAGTTTTCTCGTGGCGGAATCAGGGCACCTGACACCGCTTGTGCTTGTACTTGTTTTGGGCGTTACGGTAGTCAAGGGCAGGTGGGTGATAGATGAATTTATGGGGCTCAAACAGTCCCTCGGAACGCGTTGGATAGTTTCGCTGTATTTCTATCTGATGACGGCGGTGATCGGACTGGGAATGCTCTGGTCACCGGTTTAACCATGA
>JBFHRO010000311.1:0-3183 GCA_041591635.1 Oleiphilaceae bacterium
AAAAAACCGCTCGAAGCAGCTTCGAGCGGTTTGTGCAGCTCCTCTGTCGTGCTGTCAGGTGATATCAATCACCGAGCTTGATTACCACAAACAAGGGATTACCCTGACGAATCACCAGCACCGGTGCGGCCTTGCCAGCCGGCAGATCACTCACCACCTTTTCGAACTGCTTGACGTTCTTGACCTCCTGATTATTGATCGAGGCAATCACGTCATTGGGGCGAATGCCGGCACGGCGCGCAGGCCCCTCTGCCACTTTTACCACCAGAACCCCGTCAGTGACGCCAAGGCGGTTTTTGGCCTGATCGTCCAATGCTGCCACCTGCATGTTAAGGCGATTATTCAGCTCTTTGCCCAAGGTCGCGGGAACGGCTTTTTCACCACTTTCATTGGGCAACTCACCAATTTTCACGGTCAGGGTTTTCTCTTTGCCGCCCCGGAGCACCTTGAGTTCAGCGCTATTGCCCACCGGGGTCGTACCTACCAGATGCGGCAAATCCGACGAACGGGATATTTCCCGCGCCTGATAGTGGGTGATGATATCGCCCGTCTTGATACCGGCTGCTTCGGCCGGTGAGTCAGGAACAACCTGAGCCACCAGGGCACCGTGAGGCTTGTCCAGGCCAAAAGACTCCGCCAGCTCCTTGTTGACCTCCTGAATCAGTACACCCAGCCAGCCACGCGACACATAGCCCTTTTGCTTGAGCTGATCGACCACATTCATGGCCACATCCACCGGAATGGCAAAAGACACTCCCATGAAACCGCCCGAGCGTGTGTATATCTGGGAGTTGATACCCACCACCTCCCCTTTCATATTAAACAAGGGGCCACCCGAGTTGCCGGGGTTGATGGCAACATCGGTCTGAATAAAAGGCACATAGTTTTCGTTTGGCAGATTGCGCCCGATGGCACTCACAATACCCGCGGTGACCGTGTAGTCAAAACCGAAAGGCGAGCCAATCGCAAATACCCATTCGCCCACCCGCAATTGATCCGAGTGCCCCATTTTGACGACCGGCAAGTCTTGCGCCTCTATTTTCAACACCGCGAGATCCGAGCGCGGGTCAGAGCCGATAAGCTTGGCCGACAATTCGCGCCGGTCATTCAAACGCACCACGATCTCGTCGGCACCATCGATCACATGGTTATTGGTCAAAATAATGCCATCTTCCGACACGATAAAACCGGACCCCATCGACCGGCTTTCCTTTGGCATCGCATCACCGCCAAAAGGGGCTCCAAAGAAGTGGCGAAACAACTCTGGCATCTGCTCAAGCTCAGGCGGCATCCCGCCTCTGCCTGCGGCTTTCTGGGTTCCTGTTGTACTGATATTGACTACCGCCGGCGAATGTTTTTCGACCAGTTCAGTGAAATCCGGCAAACTGGCCGCCTGTAACGAGCCTGAAAGCATCATCACCAGAAAAAACATCTTGCCCCAGAAGGCAAACAAGCTACGCACCATGGTCTCTCCTGAACACATTGTGAAAGGTTGTTTTTGAAACACTGGACATTGTTCGAACCCGACAGGGGCCGAAGGTATAGGCCCGGATCACAGCATCGGGCATTCGACTGATGACTTATTGTGAAATCCAGCGAGCATTTTGCAAATTAAACATGCGTTAGCATTGATGCCAAGCGCCCCGGACATTACCACCGCTTCAGTTTTTTGCTTTTCGCTACTCAACCAACGCACTTGCCTTGCGAGAGTCGCAGGACATCGGCTCCTGCACAGCTCCCAGTCGCAGCATAACAGGGTTGTATTGCGCCAGCTGCTGCTTGGTGGTGCAGATCTTAGACACCAGCACAAAACCCGCCAGCATGCTCACCAGTCCGCCCATGGCGGTAAAGCCTTCATGGCCGCCAAACAACCAGGAAGCGCAGAGCGCCCCCGCAATCAAGCCAATCAATGGCACCAGATACACCATCATGGACGCCCGCAAAAAGGCGGATTCAGACAAGCCTAACACGACGGTCTGACCTACTCTGGCATGACAACGATTGGCAACACGAACCTGATTGGCCCGACCGCCCGACATCCTGGCCAGCACACTCTGGCCACACCCCTGACGCGCACTACAGGCCGCACACGCACTCTGGCGAATGGTCTGTACCCACGCATCCGGACCCTCTATTGCCACCACCACGGCCGACTCTTCAAGCATAACTGCACCTGACACCTTAGATCACACGCCGATCACACGCCGATCACACGCCGATCACACGTTTCATCTGACATAATGCTCGACATACTAACACAGCACATTTATGACATTGCCGCCATAACGGGCTTTTTTGATTACCATTCTGTAGGGCCCCTGTCGACAAAGCCCTGCGCCGCAGGCCTTCGCACATGCGGGTCGCAGCAACTCACAGGCACAAGCCACGAGGCCAAGAGCCAAACCATCACAATCCAAGATGATCATAGACACTCGTACGGTTTTTTAGTTCAATACCTACCTTCCTATTTTCGACCCCCATGGATGCCGGCCACTGCATGAAAGTCTCCTTCGAGCACGACGTACTTATCATAGGAAGTGGTGCAGCGGGCTTGGCCGCCGCACTGAATCTGCCTGCATCACTCAAGGTTGCGGTACTGTCAAAGGCCGAACTGGCGAGTGGCTCGACCCGCTATGCCCAGGGGGGAATCGCTGCCGTACTGGACACCACCGATTCCATTGAATCTCACATTCAAGACACTTTGGTGGCCGGCGCCGGTCTGTGTGAGAGTGACGCGGTGAAGTTCACCTGTGAACACGGCCGGGACAGCATCGACTGGCTCATCGCCCAGGGTGTGCGGTTTACCGAAGACGACGATCACAAAGACGCGCCACACTATCACCTTACCAAGGAAGGCGGGCACAGCCATCGCCGTATCATTCATGCCGCTGATGCCACTGGTCTTGAAGTATCCCGTACCCTCTGCCAGCGCGCCCAGCAGATGCCCAACATCGACATCTATGAAAACCGCGTGGCGGTGGATCTGATCACCCACAAGAAAATCTACATGCCGGGAAACCGCTGCCTCGGGGCCTACGTGCTCAACCGCGACACCAGTCACGTCGAGCTGTTTCTGGCGCGATTCACCATCATAGCAACCGGTGGCGCCAGCAAGGTTTATCTGTACACCACCAACCCCGATGGTGCCAGCGGCGACGGTATTGCCATGGCGTGGCGGGCAGG
>JBFHRO010000312.1:0-3133 GCA_041591635.1 Oleiphilaceae bacterium
AGATACTCAGCAGTATTTCGTACTGAATGCCGCGGCGCGCCTCGGGCTGTAGCGGGATGATTTTCTGGCAGCGCAGCAGGATGCGCTCTTCATTGATGTCGCCCATACCGGCCACCTTGGCGGTGATCTGTTCCTGCTGGAACACAATACCTTCATCAAGACTGGGGTACTGCACCCGGTTATTGCCATAACGCTTGGCTTCACGACAGGCATCCGAGGCTGCCTTGAGCAGTTTCGCCGCACTTGACAGCGCCTTGCTCGACTCGGCAATCCCCACGTTCAGCCCAACCTCGTAATCCACCGATTTCCAGTTGAACCGCAGCTCGTAAAAGAGCTCCACCAGGTGCTCCGCCAGCCCCGGGGCATCCCCCTCGCCTATCAGCATGGCAAACTCGTTACCATGCAGGCGCCCGACCAGCGCCCCCACAGGGGCTTGGGCTTGCAACATTTTGGCGATGGTTTTGAGCAAGTGATCGCCACCATCGTAACCTGCCGAATCATTCACCAGACGAAATCCGCGCACATCCAGATGCATCACGGTCCAGCGGTTGTACTCCTGCTCCGGCGCCAGCGCCTGCGCCACCGCACGTTCAAACTCCTTGCGATTGACCAGCCCGGTAAGCGCATCGTGGGTCGCAATCCACGACAGTTGCCCGTAAACCTTCTTGACCATGTTATCAAGGCTTTCATCGACCACGGGGGTTTCGTAATCCGGATCCAGCACCACGATTTTCTTGTACAGATAGCGCGCCAGCTTGAGCTGATCCAGCGTCACCACTTTCATGCCCTGATGGTTGACAAAGGCAAACCGCGAATGCCCCTTGGCGATCCACACCAGACGCATGTACTGGGGCGGCTCCCCGGCTTTTTCATAACGCATCCAGTCGCCCGGCTGCAGTTTCTGTACTCTGGTGATCCAGCGCTGCAACCCTTTGCCCTTGCCATCTTCGGCTTGCTCGGGCAAGGGCGCTTTTGGCTCGGGCGGGGGAATATCCACCATATCCATGGCCTGACGGGTCTTGGCGGTCAGAAACCGCTTCAACTCGTCGCGAATCAATGCCGAGGGAATCTGATTGTCAGAAATGGTACTCAATCCATCCTGAATGATTCGCAACAGCTCGGACAACTGAATGCTGCGGGTGGGGTCTGCGGCAAATCCCAGCAGGGTGTCGAGCACCTGCAGATAATCCTGCCACAACTGGCTATCCACCCCCTGACGGATGCAGGTGAGCGCCAGCAAATCCTGCCAGCCTCCATTGATCAGAGTCACAATCGCCCTGGGCACGCGCTTGCCCGCAATTCTCTGCTCTATCTCCATGGCTACCCGTTCCCTGGCCGCATTGACCTTTTGCTCACCTTCTGCCGCCTCAGTCACTCGCTGCACATTGCGCCGGTAAACGAGGTTTTGGCGCTCGATCAGTTCATCCAGCTCCTTCAGCGTCTCTTCAAAAATACCGGTATCCTGGTCGAAGTTTTCATTAATCCTTGTGACCAGCTCATCGACCTTCTTTTGATGAATCGGGTTAGGCCGCCCGCCCTTGACCCCGAGCATGGCAATACGATTGAGCACCGCCCGCACCGGGCTGTCCATTTGCTCAAAAAAATGACGATCACGAATCAGTATTTTTGCCAGGGGGACATCAAGACGACGTAACTGCAATTTGGTCTGCTCGGTCAACTTCTCGCTGCCCGCCATGCTGGCAAAAAAACGGTCGACCACATCGAGATGGGTTTCGTACTCTTGCGGCACCTTTTTATTTGCCCCGCCGGCCTCTTTTCCCGACTCTTGCAACCGCTCGGCCAGGGGTAAATCGGCACGCGCCGGATAATCCTCGGCGGATTGCGCCGCCTGCCGTTGTAACACGGCCAGTCTTTTTTGCAGCTCATCGCCCGACAGCGACGGGCGGGAATCGGCTG
This sequence comes from Oleiphilaceae bacterium, assembly GCA_041591635.1. GTDB lineage: Bacteria > Pseudomonadota > Gammaproteobacteria > Pseudomonadales > Oleiphilaceae > JACKOD01. Next base: position 1,918 of record JBFHRO010000312.1, read on the forward strand.
GCGCCTTGGCCTTCCCGGATTGGGTGCGCTGGCGATCAGTCTCCAGCCGGTCAAACAACCCCCGAATGGACTGATACGCATGTTGTGCCGCGCGCTGGTGATCACGAAATTCGGTGTAGTTTTCCTTGGTCACGCCTCGTGGCCGGGCAAACGGCGGGGAGACATCCACCAGGCTGGCCTCGGCCGACAGCGACGGACGAACCCGCGCCAAAGGCTTGGCAGGGCGACCGGCGGGCGCCGCCGGGGCGGCACTCGTCGACGGCCGCCCCGGCGGCGGACTGGCCTGCGCCGGTTTCTCTGGCTGTGGCTTCGGGGTGCTCAGGCTTGCGGCCCCCCCCGTTCGGGCAGGAGAACCTGCATCGACAGCCGGTTCACGCGACTGCGGAGCCGGGCGTGCCGTGTCCGGCGCCTTTTTCGCTATCGGCTCGGGCGTCTTGTTAGCCGTCACATACTTGCTCAAATCCAGATCAGGCAAGACATTGTGGCGGATGAATATCGCGTTGAGCTCTTCATAGAGTTCGGCAAGGTCTTTGAGCACCGCCGCCTCAAAGGTACGGTAAATGAGTTTGTCGGCGCTGTGAGCGATATTGAGCGGCACCAGCAACTCGCGAAAGGCATTCATCACCAAGGCTGGTCCCAGCGGGTTCTGGCTGCCGCTCTGGCCGGCGATCCCCAGTTTGTCGAGGCGCATTTTCAACTGCAGCAGGGGGCTGCGATAGAGCGTCTCCGCCTTGGTGATCATGACCCGAAACATCAACCAGTCTTCAAACTCGTTTTTTTCGATCAGTGACAGGGAGCTCCCGGCGTCGTTACCCGGCGCCTGCTTGCGCACTTCATCGGCACTCAGAAACCTGGCTATGGTGCCATCGACGCGGGAAAGGAGGCGCTCCTGATTGTTCTTCAGCAGGGTCGCCACCTTCAGCAGCTCTGCACCGGCCTGGTCAGTCACAGCGGCATCCGCCGCCTGCACCAACGCCTCATCGACCTGGGGGAAGTAACTGCGCAACAAGGGCACCAAATGATCCACCAGGGCGCGCCGACACTGGCCCAGAATAAACGCCAGCTGATCCGACACCGGTCGGGATGGCGCAGAAACCGGCGCCGCCACGCCACACATTTTCAGCATCGAGGCTATCGCCTCGGGATTCGACTCCACCAGCGACACCCCCATGGCACCCTCGATAACCCGGGCGGGCCGCACCGATACCTTATGCAG
>JBFHRO010000313.1:0-3124 GCA_041591635.1 Oleiphilaceae bacterium
ACCGCGTCACCAAACTGTGCTGCCAGTTCATCGCGCGAAACATGGGTATCTTCAATCACGTCGTGCAGCAACGCCGCCATCAGGGTCTGATGATCCAGACGCATATCGGCGAGAATTTCTGAAACGGCAACCGGATGAACGATATAGGGCTCACCACTGCGTCGATACTGGCCCTCATGTGCCACATGCGCGCACAGAAACGCCTGGCGAACCAGTTCGATCTTTTGCTCATCCAGATACAACTTCAGCTTGCCCAACAATGTATTCAGCCGTGCCGATACATCGTCACCAAGTCGCGTTGCTGTCACACTGCACTTATCCGCCAACACACTCACACAATCGCTTCAGTTCTGACAAAAAAAAACCCGAACACATGCATTCGGGTTTTTTCATCCAACAATTACTCGCCTTGCGCCGACATCTACAATGAATTACTGCACTCCCGACTCCCTTTGGGATAAATCTTCATCAAGACTAGCGATCATAAAAAACGACCATCGCAGAAAAGAATCTCGGCATCACTGCACGAACATTCCGGAAAAACCCTTGCTGCTGCACAACCAACAGTTACCCAGCCCCGTGATCCTTAAGGGCTGTGCTTAAACTATATAAGCGCGACTGTACAGTTTTCAAGCAACGGCACAGATTCACGCTGAACCAGTGAATTAAACCAGATCACTCAGTGTCGTCAAGAAGATCCCGGTGCACATGCCCGCCGGCAATTTCCCTCAAAGCCACCACGGTGCACTTGTCATTTTCCCACTCTACCTTGGCATCCTTTCCACCGGTTGATAACTGCCGCGCACGCTTGGACGCAAGCATCACCAGCTCAAAACGGTTTTCTACGTGATCCAGACAATCTTCAACAGTAACTCGTGCCATGCTGTCCTCGAAGGTGAACTAACTCAAACATTGCGATGCCAAAGCGCATCGATTGACATTCTACCCAACCCAAGAGCCAGGAAACCGAAAATTGTACCCCTAGCCCAATACAGACGCAACGCCCATCGGGTCAGACGCAGACAAACTAGCGCAGGAGCTCCTCAAGAACGGCTGCCTTGTGTGCCTGCTGATACCCGATCGTCAGACGCCTGACCCGGAAAATAGAACGCATCTCCTCGAGGGCAACATCGAACCGGTCGTTTACGATCAGATAGTCGTATTCAGCGTAGTGGCTCGTTTCGCTGGCCGCTTCCTGCATCCGCTTTTCAATCACCTCGGGAGCATCCTGGCCTCGCCCGCTTAACCGCTCCATCAGAGCGCTCCTGGAAGGCGGGATGATAAAAATACACTGCACCCCCGAAAACAGGCGCCGCGCCTGCTGAGCGCCCTGCCAGTCAATTTCGAGAATCACGTCAAATCCTTGCGCCAGCGTCTCGCCTACCCACTTGTGCGAGGTGCCGTAATAGTTCCCGAACACCTCTGCATGTTCGAGAAACTCGCCCCGGTTCACCATGTCAAGAAAATCACTGCAACTGACAAAGTGATAGTTCACACCATCTATCTCACCCGGACGAGGCGATCGCGTCGTATGTGATACCGAGACTTTCACCTCTGGCATAGACTCTGCCAACGCCTTGACCAACGAGGTTTTTCCTGCCCCCGAGGGAGCAGACACAATGAACAGGGCACCACTGACGGGGGGCACCCTGGCCGGAGATGAAACTGAAGACATCACAAAGCTTCCTTCTGCGTACGTTTTCAAACGGGCCAATGAGCATCAAGTTTGCGCACAGCATGATGGCGAGTGTAGTACATAAACACCATTTACTGGCGGGGTTTTGCCGCCGCCGGGATTTTACTCATGGCCCGTTCTGTCAGGGCGGTAATTGTAAGTGACGGATTCACACCAATGTTAGCCGAAATGGCCGATCCATCGCAGACAAAGAGATTATCGTAACCAAATAGCCGGTGGTCCCGATCAATCACCCCCTCTTGGGCATCGGCACCCATGCAGGCGCCGCCGAGAATATGGGCCGTGGTAGGGATACCCAAAAGCGTTTCAGACAAGAGTGTGGTTGGCTTGCCATGAATTTTTTCCGCATAGCGCTTGCCAATCTCCAAGGCATGCGGGATAAAAGCTGTCGGCGGCTCACCCTTGTCAACGCTTGATTTCATGCCAAACCGGCCGAGAGTGAATCGCAGCGTGCTGTCGAGGCTTTGCATAAACAGGATAATCTGGGTCTGCCTGGCCCAGTCTCGCGCCAGCATTACCCGCAGATTGTTAACCGGATGTCGCACCAGGTCATAGAGCAGACGAAACACCCGCACCGGCCAATAACGGCCCGCCACCATGGGCCACAGACTCACCCGCCAAAACCCCGAGCCGGCCGAATAGCGCACCACCTCTGCATGGCTATGGTCATCGGTGTTCAACATGGAGCCAATGGCGACCCCATGCGAGTGATCGACCGAGCGCTCTGGCGTCGTTACCGCAATCAGGGCTTCGGAATTGGTGCGCACCCCCTCCCCGAGCCGATCCGAAATACGCGGCAAGGAGCTTGCCTTGAGCTTGAGCAGCAAGGCCAGCGTCCCCAGAACACCGCCGGCGAACACAACCGCTTTGGCATTGACCACGCCCCGCTCGCGCCCGCCTGTCGAGGCTGCCCAGTGAACCCGATAGCCGCTCGCCCCGTGCGGAACCACATCAATCACTTTGGATTGCGCCTGGATTTTTGCCCCCGCCTTTTGGGCAAAAAACAGATAATTCTTGTCGAGCGAGTTTTTGGCATTGTAGCGACACCCGACCATGCAACCGCCACAAAACGTACAGCCGCTTCGATCCGGGCCTTCTCCGGCAAAATACGGGTCTTTAACCGGTTTTCCGGGCTCGCCGAAGAAAATACCCACATGGGTTCGATGAAATTCGTGGGCTTTGCCCAAATCAACCGCAAGGCTCTCGAGCGCCTTGTCACCCGCCTGCAGTACCGGCGTCTCAACCGCCCCCAGCATTACACGCGCCGTGTGGTAATGCGGGGCCAGTTCGCTCTCCCAGTCCGCCAGGTGCGACCAGCTGGGCGCTTCGAAAAAGGGTTTCTTGGGAATAGGCAAGGTGCTGGCATACACCAGTGACCCTCCTCCCACCCCGACACCGGAAAGCACCCCGACATGACGGAAAAAAGTG
>JBFHRO010000314.1:0-3101 GCA_041591635.1 Oleiphilaceae bacterium
CCGCACCCTGTCCGAGCTCGCGCCGGGGTAGATGGTCGTAATGGTGATAATGGAATTCTGCAACTCGGGATACTGGCGTACCTGCAACTCGCGCAGGGCGTTCAGGCCGATGAGCAGAATCAGCAGGCTGACCACGGTCGCCAGCACCGGGCGGCGCACAAAAATATCGGTAAAACGCATCTCAGCCTCCTGTTGGGGCTGAAGCGGGTGAAGCAATCACCACCTCGCTGCCGTTTTGCAGTTTGAGCTGGCCGGCGGTGACCACCCGTTCGCCGGCCTTAAGACCAGTGATAATTTCCACTTCGCCCTGCTGGTTCAGGCCGGTTTGCACGTAGCGGCGTTCCACCGTGATTTTCGGCGGCTCGGCATCGGTCGTCTGGCTGATCACAAACACCGAGGTGCCGTAGAGCTTGGCATCGATGGCCGCTTCGGGCACCACAATCACCTGCCGAGGTGCGCCGGTATGCAGCAAGACGTTCGCAAACATTCCGGGGCGCAGGGCATGATCGGCGTTGGCAAGGGTTGCCTGGACGATGAAATTGCGTGTGGTTTCGCTGATGCGGGTGTCAATGGCCGTGACCGTGCCCACAAACTCGCGTCCGGGCCAGGCACCTACCTGAACCACAACCTTCTGGCCGGTCTTGACCTGGGCGAAGCGCTGCTCGGGCAGGGAGAAATTGATATGCACCTTGTCGAGTTGCTGCAAGGACACAATGGCCTGGCCGGTACTCAAGTACTCACCCAGATTCACCTGCCGCAGCCCCAGCTTGCCACTGAAGGGGGCGCGCACACTTTTTTGGCGAATGCGGGCTTTCTGGCTTTCTACCCGCGCCTGGGTAGTGCGCAGTTCGGCCAGGCTGGTTTCCACGTTGAGGGAGCTGACCGCCTTGCGCTCGAAGAGTTGCAAATCGCGCTCGTGGTTGGCCTGGGCCAGGCGCTCGGAGGCCTGCAGACCTTTCAGATCGGCTTCGTCAATGCTGGTTTCCTGCTGCAGCAACAGATCGCCTTCACTCACGCTCTGGCCCGACTGGAACAAAACGGCTTTGACCAGCCCTTCCACTTCAGTCGTGACCATCACCTCCTGCACCGCCACCACTGTGCCGTTGGCACCTTCAACCGGTTGCCAGCGCTTTTCTGCTGCCATGGTTGCCTCGATGCTCGAAGGCGGCATGCGCATGGTGGCAAAGTACTGGGCCATCATTTGTGGCTTGAAAATGGCCACAAACCAGTACAGCGGGCCCAAGAGGGCGCCGAGGATCAGAATCATGAGGAACATCCGCTTTGCCATGAGAGTCTCCCTTAGTGGTGCGGCATTGATCTGGTGGGTGAACGGCGGGGCCGGTGGCGCCTGTTATCTACAGCAGGTCGGGGGTGGTGCAGGTGGTCACGCGAATTGCGTCCCAGCAGGCGGTGAAGGAACTCATCAGGTGCTGGGGGGTAAGGTCGAGGCGCTGGTTTTGCGCCAGCTTGATCAACTGAATCAGGGGGAAGAAAAAGTGTGCATCGAGCATCTCGTCATCCATGCACTTGAGCACCCCGCCGAGTCGCCCCTTGGCGTACAGGCGATTGACCGGCGCAAAGTAGTTTTGCGCTTCTTCCTGGTTGATCTGGTGAATCATGGGGGAATTGCAGAATTGCTCCAGAAAGCGGAAGTGCTCCGGGCTTTGCTGCGCATGTTCGTACAGCTCGAACCAGACTTTTTGCAACCCCTCGCGTACCGGTTCGTCTTCGCCAAGCAGGTTCTGAAACCGTTCTCCCAATTCTTTGCACAGCGATAAAAACAGCTTGTTGAGCATGTCTTGCTTGTGGTCGAAGTAACAGTAAAGGGTAGCGGGCGAGACCTGGGCGCGTTGGGCGATCCTGGCCACCGAGGCGCCTTCAAAACCCAGTTCATTGATGAGACAAATGGCGGCTTCGTAAATGCGGCTGTGTTTTTGCTGGTCGCGCGGGCGCATAGGGGCAGGCTCACAAAAGTGCGGAAATCAGGCGCCGATTGTAAGTGAATGATCGTTTAGTTAAAAGCGCCTGCCTGTTCAATCCCGCTGGTTAATTGCTCAGATCAATACTCAGGTCCCCTCCCAGATCGCCGTGGGGTGTGCTCATGCGGATCTTTAGCGCCAGATCGTTGCGCGAATCGGCGTTTTCAATGGCGTCTTCGGCACTGATCTGGCCGCTTTGATAGAGCTCAAACAGGGATTGATCAAAGGTTTGCATGCCCAGTTCCCGCCCCCGGCTCATGGCATCACGCACAGCCTCGATTTTGCCATCGGCAATGAGCTCGGCAATGTACGAGGTATTAAGCAACACCTCCACCGCCGGTACCCGCTTGTCCGCCTTGCTCTTCACCAGGCGCATGCTGACGATGGCCTGAATGTTCAGGGATAAATCCACCAGCAGCTGGTGGTGGGCGGTTTCGGGGAAGAAGTTGATGATCCGGTCAAGGGTTTGGTAGGCATTGTTGGCATGCAGGGTCGACAGGCACAGGTGGCCGGTTTCGGCATAGGCAATGGCCTGGGCCATGGTGTCGCGGTCACGGATTTCGCCTACCAGAATGACATCGGGGGCTTCGCGCATGGCGTTGGTCAGGGCGATGGCGAAGGATTTGGTGTCGAGCCCCACTTCGCGCTGATCCACAATGGATTTTTTGTGTTTGTGGGCAAATTCGATCGGGTCTTCGATGGTCAGAATATGGCTGCTGGCGTGCTCGTTGCGGTAGTCGATCATCGAGGCCAGGGTGGTGGATTTGCCCGAGCCGGTGGCCCCCACCACCAGAATCAGACCCCGCGGGCGCATCACCAGCTGTTTGAGAATCGCCGGCAGATGCAGCTCTTCAATCGAGGGAATATGGTTCTTGATGTAGCGCACCACCATGGATACGGCACCGCGCTGGTGATACAGGTTAATCCGAAAACGCCCAAGGTTCTCCACCGACAGGCCAAGATTCAGCTCCAGCTCCCGCTCGAATTCGGCCTTCTGACTGTCTGACATGATGGCATAGGCGAGCGTATGCACCTCCTGGGCAGTCAGCGGGTGCTGGCTTTCGAGGTGCTTGATGTTGCCCTCGATCTTGATGCCCACCGCCGCCCCGGCACTGAAAAAAA
>JBFHRO010000315.1:0-3087 GCA_041591635.1 Oleiphilaceae bacterium
ACGCGGGGAAGGCGCCAGGCTGGATGGTATGATCAACTTCGGTGAATTGCTGATAAACGTCGTTATAGGGAAAGAGCCTACGGTCACTATCGGCTCTGGCCAAAATGGCATGTGGTCGGCTGCGGGTTTCTACATTCCCCGCACGCTGCTTTACGACCACCGGCGGACAGGCAAGATCTAACCCATCTGGTGAGAATCAAGGAACACGGTAAGCCCGTATTTCTGCCCTCCGGGCAGGCGAGCCGCAAGGTGAGCTGTTGGGAATGCGGGTAAAGGAGGATGGAGAAAGCGCACGCCGTTCTGTAATGGAAATAGTGATGTTAATCACTATTTATGCAGAATCTCGACTACAATTCCGTCAGGCTTTTACTGAAATCCAGAAAACAAAGCGTATTCAGAACTCTGTGACACAGGGAAATACCGCTGATCGCATTAGGGTGAGCAAGTAATACCATGCACTGTAGTCGGCAGATTGCGCTTATTGAAACCGAAACAAACAATTAGAGGCTAGAGTGAAATCAGACCTTAATCTAAACCTGAAAGTAATCGACTACGAACACGAAAAAATATTCTCCCTGTTGCATGAACTACAAGCGGGGCCGGTAATTCCCTCTAAGGTAATCAATGTCATCAACGAATATACCGAACGCCATTTCATGGTGGAAGAAGAAATGATGGCAGCGTATGACTACCCAGAACTGGAAGCCCATCGCACGCAACACAACGTCTTTCGCACCAAAATCCACGACTTAATAGAAGCAATGGGGGTCGATGAACTTACCAAAACCAAGGCAATCGGCGTATTTCTAGCCAGCTGGCTCGAGAACCATGTGTCACGGGTTGACAAGCATATGGCAGATTATATTCATGAACAGGACAAAACTACCTAGGTGGCCGTCGTCTGGAATTCGATTCGTCCTAGCCCCCTTAATCGCAAGGATCTAGGTCGAGGGGTTATCTGCCTCACCAGGATCTGTCTGACTTTTTGTATCCTGCATGCTCTTCCACAAGCGAAAAACAGCCCGGGCCAAAAACATCGGCAGCAATGCAAACAATCTGGCCGGTATGAAATGACATGGAATACCGGCAACTGCCCTCTACCGCCATACTGAAAAGCTCGCCAATAAAGGGCATGTGACTCACGATCAAACAGTCGGAGAGATCATTTCTCCATGCCCAATCAAAAAACACCCGCGCATCCGATTGAGGTGTTAGCTGCGGGTGCGTTGATACAGGAATGTTAAAACAGCCGGCCGCGACTGCGGCCGTTTGTTGCGCTCTTACCAAAGGGCTCGCCAGAATGTGACGCACACCAGACCCGGTCGCGCTCAACGCACCGAGGCTCTCTTGCACTTCCAGCACACCTGCAGGCGTCAATTCGCGAGAAAAATCATCCCTGGCCGAAAAACCGGCCTCCCCATGTCGCATCAACCACAGCCGGCGCATATGAAGGGTCACTTGTCTTTGGGAGGCTTTGGCCACGGCGCGAAGGGATAAGGCTTGCGCTCGTCGTCGTAAGTTAAAAACCCGACAATCTGCGCAACATAAATACTCAAAGAATGGCCAAACTGGCGCAATTGCTCATTCGGTCTGCCGCTAAAAAAGCAGGTGACCAACTGCACGACGCCAACCAATACAATGACAATGTCCAGCACCTTATAAACCACATAAAACAACACCATGTATAACAAACGTATCAGCGTTTCAATGCGATCCACAGGATGAGGCTCAGGCAATTCAGGCATCTATGCTTCCTCTTTTGATTCAATTACCGGGTTTCTGGGCAGTATAAATTCAACATCCGTACTCTGCTGCGCAAGCATCAGTTGCGAAACTACGTCGGATACACTTTTGCGCTCAAAAATTATGGCATACAGCCCTTTTACCAACGGCATGTATATTCCCATGGCTTCCGCTTTTTCCTTGACAATCTGAAGCGTATTAACGCCTTCCGCCACTTCGCCAAGCTCATCAATAGCGTCATCGAGATCACGGCCTTCGCCAAGGGCAAAACCTACCCGGTAATTTCGGCTCAGCGGCGAGCTGCAGGTAACGATCAGGTCCCCCACCCCAGCCAGACCCAGAAATGTCATTGGGTTAGCCCCAAGGCTCACCGCGAACCGGCTCATTTCTGCCAGACTTCGGGTAATCAGCATAGACTTGGTGTTTTCACCCATTTTGAGTGCATCAGCCAAGCCCGAAATAATGGCGTATATATTTTTCAAGGCACCTGCGAGTTCAACGCCGTAAGCATCAAGATTGGCGTACACCCGGAAATACCCGCACCCGAGGATCTCTTGAACCCGGGTGCGCAAACCTTCATGCGCACTGGCGATAACGGTGGCAGTAAGGCAGTGCCGGGCGATTTCTTTGGCAAGATTGGGGCCGCTGAGCACACCGATGGCATGATTGGGGAACTCTTCAGCCAGTATTTCACTCATCAACTTAAATGATTCATTTTCAATACCTTTCGTGGTGCTCACGACCCACTGTTTGTCTTCCAGCAACGGCTTGCACTGCAGAACCACTGAGCGGAAGGACTTGCTAGGTATTGAAAAAAAGACCACTTCCGCACCCAAAAGGGCCTGCTCAAGCTGGGTAACCGCTTTTAATCTGGGGCTAAGTGCATATCCGGGAAGGTAGCGCCGATTCTCATGTACGGTATTGATTTCGCTAGCCCTGGCCTCATCTCTGAGCCACAAGGAAACGTCGAAGCCGTTTTCTGCAGCAATATTGGCGATGGCCGTGCCAAAACTGCCACCGCCCAATACGGCGACTTTGTGCTGTTTCACCATTTCGTCACATCCTCAAAATGAATAAAGCAGCTTATTGACGAACTCCTGTCTCTTCAAGCTGACTTTCACACTCAAGCGCACTTACCAGGTTTTCGAACGCAGCTCGATTGTCGTCACTCATAGACATTAGCGTTTTGTGTGCATCCAAAACCTTCTGTCTTACCGCCTCTTCACTTTCTTTTAGCACCGGCAGTTCTTCAAGGTCAGAAATCCGGGAGGCAGGCTCTTTGAGAATAATGAAGATTTTCTCAAACCCCATAGTACCGATGATTTTGGTAACGTCTGGATTAGT
>JBFHRO010000316.1:0-3079 GCA_041591635.1 Oleiphilaceae bacterium
AACTCGCGACGCTTAGAACACACGGTTTCGCCAAGGTAAATGATGTCGGCCTCACTATGTGCCATCTGCTCATAGAAATCATAAACTTTTTGCTTTGGCCAAAAATACAGAATCGGCCCCAAAGATAGCTTCGTTGTCATGCTCCCCTTCCCCCGTCTTACTGCCATGCGCGGGTGTAAGCACCCAGTGTGGTTTGACTGCCTTCGGACACTTTGGTCAACTCCTCTGCCCACTGCGGCTTGATGCGAAATTGCGCGGGGCTCATACGGTACCCATCAAGTGCGCGCCGCCATACTTTCACCACAGACTCCACATAGGCGGGGCTGCGTTGACGGCCCTCGATCTTCACAGCCTTGATGCCCATCTGACTGAGCTGAGGAATCAGCTCCAGGGTATTGAGGCTGGTCGGCTCCTCAATCGCGTGATAAAGCTTGCCACCGGCATTAAAACGCCCCTTGCACAAAGTGGGATAACCGGCCTTCTCACCTTCGGCAAAGCGATCAATCAACACGTTATTGAGCCTTGCTTCGAGCCCGGCGCTCGTCTGTTCCCAGCGAACGTCCTTGGCGGGAGAGCAGGCGCCGCAGGTGTTGGGGGATTCATCGGTCAGGTAGGACGACAAATAACAACGCCCTTCAGCCATGATGCACAGGCTGCCAAAGGCAAACACCTCCAGCTCTACCGGTGAATTGGCTGCAAGCATCTCCACCTGTTTGAGCGACAGCACCCGGGGCAATACGGCACGGCGGATTCCGAAGGCGTTTTTGTAAAAGCTCAGCGATTCGTAATTGGTGGCCGACCCCTGTACCGAAAGGTGCAGCGGCAAGTCGGGATGCTTTGAACTGGCGTAATCCAGCACCGCAATGTCGGCGCCGATCAAGGCGTCGGCCCCCATGTCTGCGACCATGTCCACCGCGTTTTGCCAGCGCTGCCAGCCTGCAGGCTGAGAATAGGTATTGATCGCCACAAAGAGCCTGGCGCCTTTGTTGCGGGCATAGGCTACTGCCTCATGCGCTTTTTTGTCGGCGAAATTCAGGCCTGCAAAATGCCGGGCATTGGTATCGTCTTTAAACCCGATATAGACGGCATCCGCCCCCTGATCCACAGCGACCTTGAGTGCCGACAGACTTCCGGCAGGACAAACCAATTCCATCTCTATCTCCTGATCACACGCTAATTCAAGCGATTCTTTTCTTTGAGGACATCACAAATGGCATTCAACACGCGCCACTTCTTGCTGCACCAATCAGGTGCCAGCAGAAGATCGTCGGATGCGGTTCCCGTGAGCCGGTGAAATACCACGTTTTTTGGCGTGCGAGCCACAATTTCGGCGGCTACCCGCACATAATCGTGCTCGGCAAGCGGTTGGTATTCGCCACGCTTCCATTCACGCGCCAACTGGGTACCCTTCACCACGTGCAGTGGATGCACCTTCAATCCTTCAACGCCCAGTGCCAGTACCCGTTCGTGGGAGAGCAGGCTGTCGTCGGCAGACTCCCCGGGCAATCCGACAATCAAATGTGTGCAGACCTTGAGCCCGAAGGCATGCGCCCGCACCACCGCATCTTCATACTCGGCAAAGCCGTGACCGCGGTTGACCCTGGCCAGCGCGGCATCGTTTGCCGATTGCAGCCCTAACTCCAGCCATATTTCGTGCCCCTGGGCCTGGTAATCTGCAAGCAATGCCAAAACCGCATCGGGTACGCAGTCCGGACGGGTACCTACCGACATGCCTATGATGCCCGGCTGCCCCAACGCGGCGTCATAGAGTCCCTTGAGGTAGTCGATGTCGGCATAGGTATTGGTATAGGCCTGAAAGTAGGCAATGAACTTCTCAGCGGGCTTGCGTTTACGAATCTGGCGCTGGCCGATTTCGATTTGTTCGGCCACCGGCTCAATCAGTTTGCTGGCAGGCGAAAAGGAAGCATTATTGCAAAAGGTACAGCCACCAATCCCTTTAACACCGTCACGATTAGGGCAGGTAAAGGCGCCGTTCACCGACACCTTGTGCACAGAAACTCCCCATTTTGCCTTGAGATAACTGCCCAGCGTCGTCGCGTACTGCGTCAGGTCCATATCGAAAAACTACCAAAATCAGCGGGTAAAGCGCGTGAAAAACGCAGACAAATAAAGTTGCCACAATCTAGCACCCGCAAAGTTGGCCTGAGTTGACCACCATCAATACAAGGGAAAAACAATTCTGTGACCATTCGCCGTTAGTATGGACATGATTTTCAACCCATCCGCTGCATTGCTGCAAAGAGGCGCATTTCCAAAGGACAGACATGGTCCGGCAATTCACCACGCGCTGCGGACATCCCCATGAGAGGTTTTACCGTGCTGTCATTGCTCCCCCCCCTGCCCCCTGTCAGCTCGCTTATTCCCTGGCCAAGCATGCCGCGCCTTGTGGCCACGCCTTTATCCAAGCTTCCCTTTACCGCGCAGAAAATGGCCTTTACCAGGTTATTGCGCCAGGTACTTGAAGAGGCCCTGCGTGGCGGCGACTGCGATTTTTTACAGCACAAGTGGCTTGAAGTGCGCATTAATGACCTGAATGTGCGCTGGTTTTTCAGTCTGGATGCCGGCAAAAACATTCTGATGCGCCCCCTGGCGCCTGCCGATGTTTCGATTTCCGGCAACCTGAACGAGTTCATCCTGCTGGCTGCGCGCAAGGAGGATCCGGACACCCTGTTCTTTAACCGCAGACTGCTGATCGAAGGCGACACCGAACTGGGTCTGGCCACCAAAAACCTGATCGACAGCCTGGATCTGGCGACTTTACCGCCGGAACTCAGGTTCCTCGTGCGCAGCGCCGGCGAATATGTTGAAATATTCTGCCATTGATGTCGGCAAGCACAGGCCAAGAGAAGGTTATGAACGACGAAATCAAGACCGAACAAATCAAGAATCACTACCTGTTCAACACCCTGACAGAGAATGATTTGCGCCACATGGCCCGCGGCTCGCGTGTGGCGGCACTGGAGCCCGATCAGCACCTGTTTTTTCAGGGAGAAAAAGCCGAGCACTTTTATCTGGTGCTGGATGGTCTGATCAAACTTACGCGCCTGACCCCCGATGG
>JBFHRO010000317.1:0-3071 GCA_041591635.1 Oleiphilaceae bacterium
CCACTAAACTCGAAACGCAAATTCAACATCACCTTACATGCCGTGGCGTCGAGAGGAAGAAACTTCCAAAGCCCCTGCAAGTGTGCAAAAGGCCCATCAATCAGCTCAAGCCGTATTTCGTGGGGTTCGCTAAGCCAATTACGCGTGGTGAATCTCTGCCGAAGACTCCCCTTGGATATTTCCAATGTTGCCACCATCTGCTCATCGCTGCGCGAGACCACGTTCGACGACGAGCACCAGGGAAGAAACTCGGGGTAAGCACGAACATCATTGACGAGTTCAAACATCCGCCCTGCCGAATGCATCACCAGCGCACTGCGATCGATTATTTCTGCCATTTACTGCCTCTCACCTGACTCATTGCTGCGCACAGATTTTACTTCTTCTTGACTCACTTGGCAGTCAATTCTGTCAGAAGCGAGCCATTATTCAGCCCAGCCAGTAAAGCATGAATACCAGAGCTATGCATATTGGACACACCCACCGCAGCAGCACACGCCACAAGTCGAACTGCCATGATGCGCGCGGCCCAAAAGCGGGCTCGATTAAGGTGCGCGGCAATACCCAGCCAACATAAAGCGCCAGCCCAACGCCTGCCAGCGGTAGAACTATTTTGGATGCCAGCATGTCAACAAACGAAAACACGGACACATTTCCCAACCGCATCGCACTGTCAGCCGAAAGGGAGGCGATTTCCACCGCACCCAACATGGCTGCCACGGCTGCCACCAAAAATGCAGCCGCATAGCGAACACCCGCAAGTCTGCGGGCCAGAACCACCACCAACGGCTCCATGATCGCCACCGAAGAACTCCAGGCAGCGAAAGTCACAGCGACAAAAAAAACCACACCAACAAACTGCTCCTCCCCCCTACCAGTGAGGGCTTGCGGAACTCCATGAAACAGCAATTCAAAACCGGCACTTATAGGTACGTTTTTGGCGATAAGCAGAGGAAAGATAATCAGCCCGGCGACCAGCGCCACCAAGGCATCAACCAACCCTATTGATACAGCCGTTCTGGTCACGCGCATTTTGGGTGGCATATAGCTTCCAAGGGACACCATAACACCGGTTCCCAACGCAAGGGTAAAAAATGCATGGCTGGCGGCTTCGATCCAGGCGTCCAAAGAAAATGTCCCGCCTCCACCAAAAATGAGTTCGAAGGCACTTGCAAAAGAATCCAGCTGCGCACTTTTGAACAACAGCCAAATCAACAACAAAAAGAAAAGCGGCATCAGAAACCGAAAGGCACGCTGCACTCCCTTGATAATCCCCTTTGCCGACACCAGTGCTGCCAACAGCAAAAAAAACGTCATCCAGCTTTCCGCCTGAATGGAGTCACCTTGAACACCAACAAAGATGTCGGCAATCCCGGCCGATGAGGCTCCAACAAAATACCCCAATGCAAAATTGAAAATATAAGAAAGTGACATGCCGCCAACCACGGCATACAGAGAAAGAATCGCCAGACCGGCGCTCAGGGACAACCAGGACACCAGCTTCCATGCCCAAACCGAACGACCGGCTATCAATGTTGATGGCATCGCCTCGGTAATGGGCTTGCGCGTCACCCGGCCCAAAATCAGCTCGGCAACGACCATAGGAATGCCAATGGCAAGCAGACAGATAACGTAAGCAAGGACAAACGCCCCCCCTCCGTTGTTGGCAGCAACGACCGGAAACTTCCAGAAATTTGCCAGTCCGATGACGGCCCCGGTTGCGACAAGAAAAAACGTCAGATGGCTGGTCCACCATTCCGGCACTACTGCGGCAGGTTTGCGCATTAACTATCCCTATCCCTTAGCGAAAAAACCCAATAGATCCGAGCTACAAACGGCTCTGATTGTAAAAGAATTACCGCCGGCAATTAAGTTATTCGAAAAATATAAGATAGAATTGGGCATTCTCTTACAAATGCCCGCGAATTGTGGTCGGCAACGACCTTCTCGCGGCATCATGCGACCAGCATTCGGGTATCATCATGGCAAAACAAAAAAAGACCACAAGTGGCAGCGGCACCATTGCCCTGAACAAAAAGGCGAAATACGACTACCACATTGAGGAAAAATACGAAGCGGGGCTGGCACTCTTGGGCTGGGAAGTCAAAAGCTTGAGGGAGGGCAAGTGTCAGTTGGTTGATTCGTATGTGATCTTTAAAAATGGTGAAGCCTGGCTTCTTGGTGCCAACATCACCCCTTTGAATACAGCATCGACCCATGTAGTTGCAGACCCGACCCGGACGCGCAAGCTTTTGTTGCACAAAAAGGAAATCGCACGCCTGATGGCAGGCGTTACTCAGGCTGGTCACACCTGTATTGCACTGGCCCTGTACTGGAGCAAAAACAAGGTCAAGTGCGAAATCGCTCTGGTAAAAGGCAAGAAGGAATTCGACAAGCGGGAAACCGAAAAAGAGCGTGACTGGAATCGGGAAAAGCAGCGACTTTTTCGCAAGGAGGCTTGAGCCCGCCGGTAAAATAATGCAGTTAACGGTTGAAATGCACAGGACAACCTCCATATACTGGGAAGACATTTTTGGGGACGACATGGCTTCGACGCTGGTAACGAAACCAAAGGTGCATGCCGAGAGCGTGACGAATCTCGTAAATTAATCGTTACAATCAATAGTCGCAAACGACGAAACGTACGCTCTAGCAGCCTAAGGGCTGTTAGCATCCGAACCAAGGTGCTTGTACCGCGGCCACGGATGTCATTCAGAACAAGCTAGTTGGTTGACAGGTTCCATGTCAGCTTGCGAAATTTCAGGAACTCGCTGCCAGCACCCTGACCTTCGGGTCGCTAGCGGTCAAATCAATTGAAGGACACTAAGCATGTAGAGCCGATGGCAGAGGATTGGCGGACGCGGGTTCAATTCCCGCCGTCTCCACCAATTGAAAAAGGTGAACTGATCTCAGTTCACCTTTTTTTATCCCTGCTCCCCGCGCCACAGGCCTTGTGTGGCAAGGGTTTGCGGACTTCGCCCACATCCCACATAATGGACAGCGCCCCAGGAAATACAAAGATTGACAAACTTTGTATTTAGAACTAGCATGAGCTGAATAAATGTCTACCC
>JBFHRO010000318.1:0-3055 GCA_041591635.1 Oleiphilaceae bacterium
GGGTGAGCTGGGCGGATACGCTCGCCCCTCCCGCATTATTGACCTGGCAACAGGTACCCTTCTGCGCGCCTGATCAGCCGGCTTTCCCGACTGATCATGGCCACCACCTTTCCGGAGAACCCGTAAGTGACTACCCAGGATCCAGCCTTGCTTTCCATTGATACCCACGCCGTCGAGAGCTACCTGCGCACATTACAGGCACAGATATGCGAGGCGCTTGAAGCTCAGGATGGGGGCGCGCACTTCATCCAGGACACCTGGACTCGTGAAGAAGGGGGCGGGGGATGCAGCCGTGTTCTCACCCAGGGCAAGGTATTTGAGAAGGCAGGGGTCAATTTTTCACACGTGCGCGGTAACCGCCTTCCGGCCTCTGCCACCGCCAGCCGGCCAGAACTCGAAGGCCGAAGTTTTGAGGCCATGGGAGTATCACTGGTGATACATCCCGAAAACCCCTACGTGCCTACCTCCCACGCCAATATCCGGCTGTTTGTGGCCAGCAAAGATGGCGAAGCCCCGGTATGGTGGTTCGGCGGCGGCTATGATCTGACCCCCTATTATGGCTTTGATGAAGATTGCCGCCATTGGCATCAAACTGCCAGCGACGCATGCCAGCTCTTTGGACCTCAAAGGTACGAGCAGTACAAGGCCTGGTGTGACCGGTATTTCTTTCTAAAACACCGCAATGAACCCAGGGGGGTTGGCGGCCTCTTCTTCGACGATTTGAACGCCGGCGGCTTTGACCCCTGTTTTGCCTTTGCAAAAGCCATTGGCAACAGTTTCCTGAGGGCCTATCTGCCGATTGTCGAGCGTCGCAAGAACAGCCCTTATGGCCGCCGCGAACGGGAGTTTCAGCTCTATCGCCGGGGCCGCTATGTGGAATTCAATCTGGTGTTTGATCGCGGCACCCTTTTTGGGCTGCAATCCGGCGGGCGTACCGAGTCGATCCTGATGTCACTGCCGCCACTGGTGCGATGGGAGTATAACTGGCAGCCGCAAGCCGGATCGCCCGAGGCGCGGCTGACAGACTACTACCTGACTGGCCGTAACTGGCTGGATCACGCTTAACCTGGCCCCTCTGGAGGGACGATGACCGATCTTTATGCCGTTGTAGGCAACCCCATCAGCCACAGCAAATCGCCCCGTATTCATGCGCTGTTCGCCGCCAACACCCGGCAAGACATGGAATATACGGCCATTCAGGCGCCGGTGAACGCCTTTGCCGACACGGTCGCGGACTTTTTTGATGCCGGCGGGCAAGGACTCAATGTTACCGTGCCCTTCAAACAGGAAGCCTGGGCACTGTGTCAGTGGCGCTCCGAGCGCGCACAGCGCTCGGGTGCCGTCAATACCCTGTGGCAGGACGAACAGGGGCGCCTGTGCGGTGACAACACCGACGGCGCGGGCCTGGTGCGCGATCTGACCCTGAACCATCCGATTTCATTGACTGGCAAAAACCTGCTGCTGCTTGGGGCCGGCGGCGCCGCCCGTGGCGTGCTTCAGCCACTGCTGGCGCAAGCACCGGCCACCCTGGTGATTGCCAACCGGACCCTGCAAAAGGCCCAGGATCTGGTGGACCTTTTCCCCGAAACCACAGGCGTTCGGGCCTGCCATTTTCGCGATCTGAGTGAACCCTTCGACCTCATCATAAACGCTACTTCGGCCAGCCTGGCAGGCGATCTTCCCCCGCTGCCAAATGGCATTATCACCCCCCAAACCTTCGCCTACGACATGATGTACGGGCCGCACCAGACCCCGTTTAACCAGTGGGCCCAAGGCTGCGGGGCGCATCAGTGCATAGATGGGCTGGGCATGCTGGTGGAACAGGCGGCCGAGGCGTTCTTCCTGTGGCGCAAAATTCGCCCCGACACCGCCTCGGTACTGGCATTGCTGAGGGATTTCCGTTAGCCATTGATAACTTCAGGCAAGGCTTGCTGCTGCACCACTTAGTGCATGGAATGTCAGGCCCGGTCGTTCCAGTCATGCCTTTGCTAAAACTTTTTGTGATCCGTTTATGCTTTTTTGAAATATCACTGGACGCCTCTTGGCACTTCATCTATAGCTATAGATGCCCCGCAGGTGGATGATCAGTATTGGTGCGCACCAGGGATCGAAGCCAAAGATATCGCTATCAGTAGCCAGTAGCAGTTTGAACGCCAACGGCACCGAGCGGCCCGACAGGCTGTGAGCCGAATTTGCCGCGCAGGAACAGGGGGGTCTGACAAGGATTACAAGGATGGGAGTTATGTCGAACACGACAGGAATAGACGAGTTTATCTGCACCCAGTGTCACCAGGCCTACTGCTGGCTCAACAGCGAGGGCAATGCCTATCTCTGCACCGCCTGCAAGGCCACCTTCCCCCGGCCCGAAGGTGTTGTTGATTTTATCCCCGACTGGAACCCCGACCGCAGCCTGGCGCAAATCGC
Organism: Oleiphilaceae bacterium; assembly: GCA_041591635.1. Taxonomy (GTDB): domain Bacteria; phylum Pseudomonadota; class Gammaproteobacteria; order Pseudomonadales; family Oleiphilaceae; genus JACKOD01. Next base: position 2,425 of record JBFHRO010000318.1, read on the forward strand.
CATGGAATGGCCGCCCCTCGTGGCTATTTACGAAAGTCGTCTGTGGCGCCGCAACCCGGTTTTTGAATGGCTGACGCAGATTTCGTTTGCCGACGAAGCCAAAGCCGTGCTCGACGCGGCCGCCCTCAAAGGCAACGAGAAGGTACTGGATCTTGCCTGCGGCACGGGCAACTACAGCCGCCTGTTTGCCGAACACACCCCTCTGGGGCGTGTTTACGGTATTGATGTCTCTTACCCCATGCTCAGCTACGCCTGGCGCAAAAACCAGCGTGATGGTATGAAGAACCTGCAATACCTGCGCGCCAATGCCCTGGATCTGCCCTTTGCCGACGAATCCATTGACATCGTCAACTGCTGCGGCGCCCTGCACCTATTTTCATCCCTTGATGCCGCGCTAACAGAAATTCAACGCGTGCTCAAACCCGGAGGCCGGTTTACCACCGCGGTATTTCGTCAGGATGCCGGCGAGCTATCCCGTTGGCTCGAAATGCTCAGTCATCGCTTTTTGGGTGTGAGCGCCTTCACCCTGCAGGGTCTGTGCGGTCAGCTGCAAAGTGCGGGGCTCGGCCACAGCCAGGCCATTCATGACGAAGGGCACTGGCTGGTACTGCGAAGCCAAAAATAACCACAA
>JBFHRO010000319.1:0-2982 GCA_041591635.1 Oleiphilaceae bacterium
AAGGCAGAAGGCAGACTTTAAACGGGAACCTGCTGACAAGCGCGCAGGTTCCCGCCGTGCAGATCAGAACAGCAGAAACTCCCGGAACTGTCCGCGCATACAGTGATTTGACGCCATCGATGAGGAATAGCCACCGGCATTAATCAACACCAGAAATTCCTGCTCGCTCATATCGGGGAGGCTGGCGTTTTCATACCAGACATCCAGCGCCTCATTGATATTTCCCACCACATGGGTATCAACGCAGGGTTCACCGTTCCAACGCACGGGTACCGGCTGAAACGGCAGTGCATAGTAGGCCGGCTCGGGGGCGATATTGAACCCTGCATCCACGCCCAGGAACAGCTTGTCACGTTTTTGCTCGATGAAGGTTTTACCCAGCAACAGCAACCCGGCATCCTTGGCGATGTAATCGCCCGGCTCCACCTCGACGTGCAGTCCACGGCTGGCGAAATGCTTGTACAAAATACCCGCCCACAGGGACAAGTCCAGAGGCTCGTCAGACGCCAGGTGAGGAACCCCGAGACCGCCGCCCACATTAACCCGGGTAACTGTGCCCGCCGTGCGCACAAACCACAGACAGGTTTCGAGAATCGACTCCCAGTGACTGAGTTGCGGCGTCAAATAACCGCAGCCGGTATGAAAGTGGATTTTGGTGACTTTAAGCCCGTAGGAGGCTGCCACCGCAAGTGCTTCTTCAAACTGCTCCTGGTAAATACCGAACTTGGTGGTGACGCTACCGGAGTAATGCAGTTTGTCATTGCTGGCCCGCCCCACGCCAATCGCGGGATTGACGCGAATACCGATTTCGGTACCCGGCTTGCGCTCACCCCAACTGCGAATGGCATGGATCGAATCGCAATCCATGAACAATCCCTGGTAGCGCGCCAATAAATCAAAATCGGCCCGCGACAAACTGGTGGCAGTAAAGGAAATGTCCCGGGCTGAAAAACCGCAACTGACCGCATGCTCTACTTCTGCCGGCGAACAGGCATCGATACCCACCAACCCGGTTTGCTTGAGAAAAGTCAGCAGCGGGGCAAAGCGGTTTGCCTTCATCGCGTAGTAGAGCGAATGCGCGGTAACACCGGCGTCATTGAGGGCCTGGTGGATACGCTCAACGTTCTGCTTTACCCGCTGTGCGCAATACACAAAGGAAGGGGTTCCAAACTGCCGGGCCAACGCCTCAACGGAACGACCGGCAAACTCAAGCTGATGGTTCTTGTAGCCAAGATCATCACGCTGCCACCACTGAAACGGGTGGTCTTTGTTTTCCTGCAACGAACGCGTTCGCGACTCGGGCATATCAACCACCTGCCACACGACGCATGGGAACGACCGTGCGCACATCCTTGCTGCCCATTACCCAGCCACGGCAATTATCGGCCCCACAGGAACAGGGAAATTGCTTGAACAGGTACTCTTCGGTTTCGGCATAGTCCATATACAAATAGCTGTTGGCTTCAATGTCTTTGAGCGCCGTTACCGTCATGTCACGCATGTTCAGCGAAATATTGGGCGAGCACGAATGCAGGAAATAGCCGGAAAAATAGGGGTCAAACAGATGTTGGTGGGTGGCGATTTGCAGTGTGTGCTGGCGAATGTCGCTCACCACCTCACCTGCCATTTTGGCAATCACTTCACCACGCTTGAAGGCGCGATAGGCAATGACGCCTTTACCGGTTAACTCGTCTTTATACACAACAGCAAAGTCAGTTGATTTTGGAAACAGGGGATCGCTTCCAAATTCGCGTGGGTAAAGCATTCCGTGATACTCCACTAGTAAGGAGGGTATGAAAAGGATTTATGGAGGCAGTGCTGCAGATCAGCCTTGGCGACACCAACGTGTGATTTATATACCTGAATCGCCAACTCTGCAATGAGATTATTTTTTAGGCAGAATATTTTTCCCAGCGGTCTCATAATGCCATCCATAACATATTATTTATTAACGCTTTCAACGCAGCTTGCTGTTACGTAACAATTTGTTGCTTAACGACAAGCTTCACCGCCAACGGTTATTTACTCAGTATAATGGCCGATCCTGATTCTGCCAGTGAGTTTTTGTTTTATGAATCACATCCCTGCGCCCCCCTTTGTTATTGATGCCTGGAACTTCGAAGGCGACACCCCCTCACCCCAACAGAACTTTGCCGCTCTTGCGCCGGGAACCTGGTATCACTGTCAGCGTGACCAGGCGGAACTGGCCGAGTGGCTCGAGCAATCAGGCATCCAGACCGACATCATTGATGCGCTGCTGGCCGAAGATACCCGCTGCCGGTTCCAGAAGCTCGACAAGAACAGCTTTCTGCTGATTCTGCGTGGCGTCAACAAGAATGAAGGCGCACAGCCTGATGACATGCTGAGCCTGCGCATGCTCTACCACAAGGGTGCCCTGATCAGCCTGCGCCGCCACTCGTTTGCCGGTGTGGCCTCGATCCGCGCCGCACTGGCCCAGGGGCAAGGCCCGGCCAGCATTGACGAGGTTATCGCCAGCATTATTGAAGATATTCATGTGCGGGTCGAAGCCGTTCTCGATGATATCGAACAAGTGATTACCGACATCGAGGTCGGAATCGACCGCATGACCAAGCAGGAACTGGCGGACATGATGCTCAAACACCGTCACCTGCTGAAACTCAAACGTTATCTGCTCCCGCAGACCGCCGCCCTCGACGGCCTCACCCAGGCCCACCTGGATGCACTTGCCCCCGCTCACCAACGGCTGCTCAACCAAAAAGACACGGCACAGCGAATCGGTGAAACCATTGAGGCCTATCTTGAGCAGTTCTGGATGCTGCGGGAACACGCGCAACAGTCGTTGGGAGAGAAGATGAATCGCAATACTTACTGGCTGTCGGTAATTGCCGGTATTTTTCTACCGATGGGGTTTCTCACCGGGCTGTTCGGTATCAATATCGGCGGCATGCCTGGTGTCGATAACCCTCAGGTCTTTGCCTGGTTCTGCGCGATTCTTGCGGG
>JBFHRO010000320.1:0-2891 GCA_041591635.1 Oleiphilaceae bacterium
ACCTCATAGCTTGGCTCAAGGTAAAAACACTCATCTAATGACGAGCACTAATCCTTGATGATTCTTGCGTTTCGAATCATCCCGGTCAGCGCCCACACAAATTGCTTGGCCTACTTGTTAAAGATCGGTCGGGACTTGCCCTGGGCTTTCGCCGTTGAGGTCGCGCATTCTACAGCAACCCTTATTCTCGTCAAGCACTTTTTTCTCTTTCTTTCAGCCTTAACGACTAAAAGTCGCGCCTGACACTTTCCGGCGATGATTTTTGCTGTCGTCGCCGGAATGTGGGGCGCATTATATAGAGACTGCGAACACCGTCAAGCTTTTTCTGAATCAATTCGCGGACGAATCAGCTTTTGCTTTTCGAGCCCTTTTCCACAGAGAGTTAGCCGGACCTGACAAGGTATACAACAGGAACAGCATAAACAGCACAACGGAAGGCTCAAGCGCTATGACCACAAAAGCCAGCACTACTAGCAAAATGGCCGCAAAAGGCACCTTCCCCTTCAAATCGAGCTCTTTGAAGCTGCTGTAGAGAATATTGCTGACCATCAGCACACCAACGCCTGCCACCAGGATTGCGGTCAAAACCGTCAACCAGGCGCCTTGATCCAGCCCGTGAAAGCACCAAACCAGACCAGCCACAACAGCAGCGGCCGCCGGACTGGGGAGTCCGACAAAATAGCGTTTATCGACAGAGCCTATCTGCGTATTGAAACGTGCCAAACGCAAAGCCGCGCCAGCCACGTACACAAAAGTCACGATCCAACCCAGTTTACCCAAACCGTTAAGCACCCAGAAAAAAGCCACCAAGCCGGGCGCCACTCCAAAAGCGACCATATCGGCTAGGCTATCGTATTCCGCACCGAACTTGCTTTGGGTGTTAGTCATGCGGGCAACACGCCCATCCAATCCATCCAGGATCATTGAAATGAAGATGGCGATGGCGGCGTTTTCGAACTGCGCATTGGCTGCTGCCACAATGGCGTAAAAGCCGGAGAACAGTGAGGCAGTGGTAAAAAGGTTGGGCAGCAAATATATGCCCTTGCGTCGTACGCGCGCGTTTCCAACAACTTCTTCTTCAATAACCTCTGCGCCCACATCATCCATTTCGTCTGTCCCTGATTCGGGTGTTGCCATGTCATTTTTGAGCAACTTGGTACGGTCTTGCTCCGTCATAACCTACTCCTGGCATCTGGGCAGCAGCCCTGGTTTACCCAGGCCCACGCCACTTTTCGTTATACAAAAAACGCGGCATGAGAGCCGCGCTTTCCGTTGCTGGCCCAACAAATCAGTTGCGTGACTTATCAACAATCTTGTTGGCGCTGATCCACGGCATCATCGCACGCAGACGCTCGCCGACCTGCTCGATCGGGTGAGCGGCGTTGTTGCGACGGTAAGCCGTCATGGATGCATAGTTGGAGGCACCTTCCTGTACGAACATTTTAGCGTATTCGCCATTCTGGATGCGCTTGAGGGCATTGCGCATGGCCTGACGGGATTCGGCGTTGATGACTTCCGGACCCGTCACGTACTCGCCATATTCCGCGTTATTGGAAATGGAGTAGTTCATATTGGCGATGCCGCCTTCGTACATCAGATCCACAATCAACTTCAGTTCGTGCAGACACTCGAAGTAAGCCATTTCCGGTGCGTAGCCCGCTTCAACCAGGGTTTCGAAACCGGCTTTGACCAGTTCGACGCAGCCACCACAGAGTACCGCCTGCTCACCGAACAGGTCGGTTTCGGTTTCGTCTTTGAAGGTGGTTTCGATGATGCCAGTACGACCACCACCCACGCCACAAGCATAGGACAGAGCCAGGTTCTTCGCGTTGCCGGAAGCGTCCTGATAGACAGCTACCAGGTCAGGAATACCGCCACCCTTGACGAACTCAGAGCGCACGGTGTGGCCCGGCGCCTTGGGAGCGATCATGATCACGTCCAGATCCTTGCGCGGAACGACCTGGTTGTAGTGAATGGCGAAACCGTGGGCGAACGCCAGGGTCGCACCCTGCTTCAGGTTCGGCTCGATTTCATCTTTGTACAGACGGGACTGGAATTCATCCGGGGTCAGGATCATGACCACATCGGCGGCGGCTACGGCTGACGGCACATCAGTGACCTTCAGGCCATGCGCTTCGGCCTTGGCGACACTGGCAGAACCCGGACGCAGACCCACGGTCACGTCCACACCGGAATCCTTCAGGTTGCAGGCGTGCGCATGCCCCTGGGAGCCGTAACCGATGATGGCAACCTTTTTACCCTGGATGATGGAAAGGTCGCAGTCCTTGTCATAATAAACGTGCATGAAATTCCCCTGTTAAGAATAATTTGCCCCATCGGGCGTTTGTGAAACAGCTGTAAGGGCACTCAAAGACCGAGAACCTTTTCACCCCGTGCGATGCCGGACACCCCGGAGCGCACAACTTCCAGAACACTGGTGGTTCCTATGGCCTGAATGAAGGCATCCAGTTTATCGCTGTCGCCGGTCAACTGCACCGTATAGACCGCACTGGTGACATCCACAATCTGGCCGCGAAAGATATCGACGGTACGCTTGATCTCAGCACGCAGGGAGCCAGTCGCCTTCAGCTTGATCAGCATCAACTCGCGTTCGATATGCGAGCCTTCCGTCAGATCAACCAGCTTGACCACTTCAACCAGCTTGTTGAGCTGCTTGGTAATCTGCTCGATAACCTTGTCGGAACCCCGGGTGGTGACGGTCAGACGGGACAGCGTCGGGTCCTCGGTGGGCGCAACGGTCAGGGTTTCGATGTTGTAATTACGCTGGGAAAACAACCCCACAACCCGCGACAGTGCGCCTGGCTCATTTTCCAGCAAAACAGAAATGATGCGCCGCATGTTCAGACCCTCTCCGTCTTGCTGAGCCACAT
>JBFHRO010000321.1:0-2845 GCA_041591635.1 Oleiphilaceae bacterium
AGCCCTCAGCGAAGGCTCCGCCCATCACAGCCACTTGGCCGTTGACCCGTTAACAGGTCAACGGCCAAGTGGCCTCCTCTTGCCTGGATCAGCCACTACTCACAGGCGTAGGTGCGGCGATTACTCAGACTTTTACCCGCCTCGCCAAACGTATATTCCTTGCATTCTGACAGCAGGGCGTGACTTGATTTGCTTCGGTAAGTCCAGATAATCTGATCTCCAAGATCCTCGACATCGGCCGGATGGCGGCCTTTGTTTGCCTTGACAACATCCTCCATCGCTTTACGACCTTTCACATGCTTGTCATACCAGGCTTTTTTCTTGTCTGCGCTTTCCTTGTCTTTTGCGGCAGACTTTTCTTTTCTGGCACAAATCTTTTCGGCCCGGCTGCGGGTTTTGTCATCCATGGCCGCCATTTCTGCGGGATCACAGTTAATAGCGCCTCCAGAGGAGCGCTCACTCGTGCCAGCCACTGAGCCTGCCGATGCCAACAGGCACAGTGCTCCAATAAAAAAGGTCCGCTTCACTCGATTCTTCAGCATAAACTTACGCTCCCCTTGATTATTACTCTTGTTTTCATGACACAGACAAGCCACCCCCCTGTTGTTTCGATTTATTCAGAAAGCGGCCATGTGTCTAGTAACCTTAGCAGTAAAAAACGCCTCGGTAGTAAAACTGACCATCAGGCATAATTCTCGCTGCTCGCGTTGCCGACGCCGGATAACTATGACCTGTTCGCAAATAACAAGCCTCTTGAATGAGTGACTACTCCCCGCCCTGTGGGCGAGGCTTCTCGTCGGGCGATTTGCCCAGATCTTTCATTGCCTCGCACCAATCGGGGCGCAACGTGTCCAGGTTCGCTGTTGCGCTGTCGACATCTATGCCAAACTTAAGCTGGACTTCTTCTTGGAACATAACGATGACTCAGATTGAAAAGTTTGCTGACCGCCACGCCGGAGCGCTGATTATTCTTGCCGTGATTGGTACATTTATGGTTAAAGCGGTTTATCCCGGCGCATTGACCTATGCGTTAGGAATGACAGCTATCATTGTGTTTGTAGGACTGCCCACTGTTTTGCTGATCTGTTGGTTTTTGGGGCTTAGATAGCCGAGCGCGTGAGCATTAGGCGTCCCTGCCGCAGGCAAATGGACGCAAAAGATGCCCGTCTGCGCAAAGACACGCGGTCGCCCTTGTTATATTGATGATCATCGCGGGCTTCTTTTGGGAAGCTGTCGACCCCGGCGGGCCCTTTCGAGCTGCGATGACAACCTTTATCCTGCTGGTGCTGTTCGTGCCTGTAGTTCTGCTGCTGGCATGGTTGGGTGGCTGGCTGCGCTAAGCCACCCCACACCCTTACGCCGCCGTGCGGGTACATTACTTCAGTCGATTTAGGCAGAGTATCGGGCTATTTCAGTCCGGCTTATTGAACAACGCCATGTGCCTGCATATGTTCAAGATCACCCCTAGCTTCCGCTCTAAACACAAGCTCTCCACCTCGATCGATTACCTCGAATTGACCGACAGCTCTTAAATCGCTCGAAAAAACGTTCTTTTTTCTCTCAATAAGTCGCGTAACAATTAACTGCATTTCTTTTGGCTCTTGACGCAAGGTGAATAGCAAGGTTTTTACATTTTTATCTGTTTTGCCCCACTCATCTAAAACTACAGCATTCCAAACACAAACAACGATATTCGCAGATGCCTCCATCATGCTTTTGGAAGCATCTTCTGGTAAAGATTGAAAAACTGCTTTGCCAAAGTCCAAAATAGTTTCAGATATTTTTCTAGTTGGGAACATTCCATACTCTCATTGTTGCTGATTTGAACCTAACGAGCCTGCAGAAAAACCCACCAAAACAGCAAGTCCGTCCCAGACTACTCAATTTTTAAATTTGAACACTCAGATTGCCGGATTATTTTGGCGTCGGCAATCCTTTGTTTTCTTTTCGTTATACGCATCCTGACTGGCTCTTACAGGCCGTATTTAACGCTATTGTTTGCAAGGCTCCGGGCTCCATGAGTGCTACTTCACGCTTTTTTATCCACTCTGTAGCATGGTTCTTTTTATCGAACGTCCTGATCTCTTTATGTACAATCAATCCTGCCCGCCGTATCCTGACTTCAGCACGGCAGGCCGTAGACCCATCCTTCCTTTTTCTTGCCGTTACAGTACCCATTTTTTCAGTGCTCCATAACGATTGCGTGTAGCAACCTGTAGCCCTGAGGTTAAAAAACCGGTTAAAAATAGGCAAATTTAGGCAAAATCGAGCAATTTATAACCACATGAATTACACTAAAAATCAGCCTGCAGCCCGCGCTACACCTAGCCTCACGCAGGATAGACGCTTCTGCGTGGCGCCCATGATGGATTGGACCGATCGCCACTATCGCTATTTCGCCCGACTGATCAGCCGCAACACCCTGCTCTACACAGAAATGATCACCACCGGTGCCTTGATTCACGGTGACAGGGCACGTTTTCTTGCCTATCACCCCAGCGAACATCCACTGGCCATTCAGCTTGGCGGCAGTGATCCAGAGGCACTGGCCCAATGTGCCAAAATGGCAGAGGAACTGGGGTATGCAGAAGTCAATCTGAACGTCGGGTGCCCCAGTGACAGGGTGCAAAATAACAAGATTGGTGCATGCCTGATGGCCCATCCCGATCTGGTCGCCGAATGCGTTGCCGCCATGCAACAGGCGGTTAAGATTCCTGTGACCGTGAAGCACCGCATCGGGATTGACGACCTCTGCAGCTATGATCATTTGACGCAGTTCGTATCAAAGGTAAGAAGCGCCGGCTGCAGAACTTTTATCGTCCATGCTCGCATCGCCTTGCTGCAG
>JBFHRO010000322.1:0-2827 GCA_041591635.1 Oleiphilaceae bacterium
GCGCTGCAACCTGACCTGCAAGCATTGCTACTCCATCTCCGCTGATACCGATTTCAAAGGCGAACTCAGCACCCGGGAAGTCTATGAAGTTATGGATGACCTGAAGGCTTTTCGGGTGCCGGTGCTGATTCTTTCGGGAGGTGAGCCACTGTTGCGCCCCGATATTTTCGAAGTATCAAAACGCGCCAAGGCCATGGGATTTTATGTGGGGCTGTCGTCCAACGGCACGCTCATCGATGAAGCCAATATCGATCGCATCGCGGAAGTGGGCTACGACTACGTTGGCATCAGCCTCGACGGCATCAAGGAAACCCATGACCGCTTCCGTCAGCTCAAAGGTGCTTTCGATGCGTCGCTCAAGGCCGTTGCGCTTTGCAAACAGCACGGCATCAAGGTCGGAATTCGCTTTACCCTGACCCAGGACAACTACCACGAGCTGCCGCAACTGCTTGCCCTGATGGATGAGCACGATATTGACAAGTTCTATCTCTCGCACCTGAACTATGCCGGACGTGGCAACAAGAACCGCAAAAGCGACGCTTTTCACCAGATGACACGCGATGCACTTGATCTGCTCTTCGAGCGCTCTTGGAGCGAGCTCAAGCGGGGCGTTCACCGGGAGTATGTCACAGGCAACAACGACGCCGATGGCCCTTACTTGCTGCAGTGGGCACAAACCCATGTACCGGATCAGGTTGAGGCGTTGCGTCAGCGCCTGATCAACTGGGGAGGAAACTCCTCGGGCGTGAACATTGCCAACATCGACAATCTGGGCAACGTGCATCCCGACACCTTCTGGTGGAACTATGACCTGGGCAATGTGCGCCAGCGCCCCTTTTCGCAGATCTGGCAGCAATCCGATGACCCGCTCATGCAGGGCTTTCGCCAAAGCCCCCGTCCTGTCAAAGGCCGGTGCGGGCAATGCCAGTACCTGAATATCTGCGGCGGCAATACCCGCGTACGGGCTTACCAGCTTACCGGCGATCCCTGGGCCGAAGACCCGGCCTGCTATCTCAGCAACGAGGAAATCGGCTTGCCCGACGAGCAGGAAGTGCGCCTGGAGATGCCCTTTAACGAAACTCATCAGGCGCGAGCGAACCATCGCGTCATCCGTGCCGTGCAAAGAGACTAAGGTGAATACCATGACAATCCAGCAGGCTTCGCTCGGCACTTTGGCCGCCCTGTGTCAAACCTCGGACCCCCTGGCCTACGGCGAGGTCGCACTGGTGGGGGCCGGCCCTGGCGATCCCGAGCTGCTCACCCTCAAGGCCCTGCGCATGATCAGCGAAGCCGATGTGGTGGTGTACGACCGGCTGGTCAGCGAAGAAATCATGGCAATGGTACCTTCGACCATTGAGCGCATATTCGTTGGCAAGCAAACCCACATGCACACCTTGCCGCAAGAAGAAATCAATCAATTACTGGTGCGCCTGGCGCAACAGGGCAAGCGGGTGGTGCGACTCAAAGGGGGCGACCCCTACATCTTTGGCCGTGGAGGCGAAGAGCTCGAAACCCTGCTGGAGTGTGGTGTTTCCTGCCGCGTCATTCCCGGTATTACCGCCGCATCCGGCTGTTCCACCTACGCCGGCATTCCGCTCACTCACAGAGACTACGCCCAGAGCGTGACCCTGATTACCGGACACCTCAAGGAAGACAAACTGGAACTTCCCTGGCATCGCCTCGCAGAGAGCCACCAGACCCTGGTGTTCTATATGGGGCTGCAAAGCATTAACGTCATCAGCCGTGAGTTACAGGCACACGGATTACCGGGAGACACCCCGGCCGCATTGGTGGAGCGGGGTACCACCCCGCGCCAGCGGGTTCATATTGCCACCCTGTCGACCCTGGAGGCCGCTGTTAAAGACAAAGGCGTCGAGTCGCCAACACTGATCATCGTGGGCACTGTGGTCAGTTTGGCCCAGCGTCAGAACGCTTCTGCGGCAGTGGCTGCAAGCCATCTGAACGAGGGTCGTCAGCATGCGTAAATCCTGGCTCTGGCTGGCGCTTTTTGCCTCGACGGTACAAGCCGGCGAGCTCTCGGTCGCCGAATTAGAAACAGCCAAACTCTACACCGAGCATTGTGCCGTCTGTCATGGTGCCACTCGCACCGGCGCCATGGGCCCGGCATTGCTGCCCGAAAATCTCTCGCGCCTGCGCAAGAAAGAGGCTATCGAGGTCATCAGTCATGGCCGGGTGGCCACCCAGATGCCTGCCTTTGCCAAACAACTCACGGCCACGCAAATCCAGGCACTGGCCGACCTTGTCTATCAGCCACCTAAAGTTGCACCCACCTGGACGCTCGACGACATGCGTGCAAGCCAGCTGATCTACCACAAAGAAGGCACACTGCCGGACAAGCCCAAATACCAGGCCGACCTGCAGAATCTCTTTATTGTGGTGGAGTTGGGGGATCACAGTGCCACCTTGCTCAACGGCGACACCTTTGAGCCCATTCATCGCTTCAAGACCCGCTTTGCGCTGCACGGCGGCCCCAAATACTCTCCCGATGGCCGGTACGTGTACTTCGCCTCGCGCGATGGCTGGATCAGCAAATACGACCTGTACAACATGGAATTCGTTGCGGAAATCCGCGCCGCCATCAACACCCGCAATCTGGCCGTTTCCTACGATGGCAAGTACGCCCTGGTAGGCAATTACCTGCCCCACTCACTGGTGATTCTGGATACCCGTGATTTAAGCCCGGTGAAAGTGATTGCAGTGACTGATGAAAACGGTTCCAGCTCGCGTGTAAGTGCGGTTTATACCGCCCCCCCGCGCGCCAGTTTTGTCGCCGCGCTCAAGGATCTCAAGGAAGTCTGGGAAATAC
>JBFHRO010000323.1:0-2820 GCA_041591635.1 Oleiphilaceae bacterium
AAATGCAGCAAGGGCGAAGCCCCAAGATCCAGCGCCTCCAGCTGATGCTGGGCGAAATAGCCGATTTTCAGATGCTCGCCACAGGTACGGGAGCCCGCCAATAAAGGCAAGTCCCCCACCAGCGACTTGATCAGGGTCGACTTTCCGGCACCGTTAGGCCCCAGCAACCCCAGCCGTGATCCCGGATGAATCGACAGTTTCACCCCGGCTACCACCGCCTTGTCGGGCGAGTATCCAAGGCTGGCGGCCGACAGATTCAGCAAGGGATCAGACATCTTCGCCGCCAGCAGAAACTCGAACGAAAAGGGAGAATCCACGTGGGCCGGCGCGATTTTCTCCATCCGCTCCAGCTCCTTGATGCGGCTTTGTGCCTGCCGCGCCTTGGTCGCCTTAGCCTTGAAACGACGGATAAAATCCTCAATATGGGCGATCCGGCGCTGTTGCTGCTCATAACTGGCCTGCTGCTGCGACAAGCGTTCGGCACGCATGACTTCGAAATCGGAATAGGTTCCGGTATACAGGGTCAGCGTTCGGTGCTCGAAATGCATGACATGCGTCGCCACGTTATCGATGAAATCACGGTCATGGGAAATAAACAAAATAGTGCCGGGATAGCGCTTTAACCACTGCTCCAGCCACAAGGTGGCATCGAGATCCAGGTGGTTGGTAGGCTCGTCGAGCAGCATTAAGTCACTGGGACACATCAGCGCCTGCGCCAGATTAAGACGAATCCGCCAGCCCCCGGAAAAATCACTGACGGGGCGGATCATATCGGCCTGACAAAAACCCAGACCGTGCAATAACTGCTCCGCGCGCACCTTGGCATTATAGCCATCGATCTTGTCGAGCTGGCCGTGCAAACTGGCCATGCGCAGCGCGTCACCGCTGGCCTCGGCCTCCTGCAACTCGCGCTCTGTCTGGCGTAACTCGCGGTCGCCGTCAATCACATAGTCGACACACTGGCGGCGGGTTTCACTGACCTCCTGCGCCATATGGGCAATGCGCCAGTTGCCGGGCAACTGCAACTCGCCCGCATCCTGCTGCAACTGCCCCTGTATCAGCATGAACAGACTTGACTTGCCGGCGCCGTTGGCGCCGACAATGGCGACCCGCTGACCGGCGTGAATCGTTGCCTCTGCGCCCTCCAGCAAAAAGTTTCCGCCCCGCTGCAGGCTTAAAGAGGAGATTTTTATCATGCCGATTTACCTTTCATTAAGCAGTCACGTCACAACCGCCAAACGGGGCGGCACACGAATATAGAGCCGCGATTCTAAGCCAGCTTGATCTTCTCTGCCATGTTGAACAACTGCATCTATACTGAACGGCAACGCTTTGACAACCCCAAGCACAACCAAGAGGAACGCAACGTGCTTAAGTGGTACTACCGCTTTATCATTTTCGCCCTGCTGGCAGCGGCCATAGCCTTGCCGTTTTTCACCAAGAACAAACAGGGAGAACCCATGCTGTCGCTGCCCAAGGTTGACGATCTCAAGCCAGGCAAGCCAAGTGGAACCGAGCAAACCTTCTACAAATGGCAAGACAAGGACGGCCAGTGGCACTACGGTGACACGCCGCCCCCCGGGGGCGCAGTCGTGCCCGTTACCGTCAACCCCAATGCCAATGTCATTCAGTCGGTGAAACCTCCGTCGAAGACCAGCAGCGAAGCTCCTGCCGGCACACCGACAACCGTTCCCGGCTACACCCCTCCCAAGCCCGGCGATGACATACTGACACTGGATCGGGCACAAAACATCATCAAGGATGCCCATGGCGTCAACAGCCTCATGGAACAACGCAACAAACAGCTGGACGCTGCCACAAAATGACCAACTCACTGTGAAACAAGGGAAATACCCGGCCGGATTACTGGTGATGCGTATCAAATACCAGTACTCTAGCCGGCGTGTTCGGGTGTTTTCACCCGCACAAACGCCATTGCGCACTCCCTGCTCAGCCTAAAACAACAAACCACGAAACAGGATTGTACTTACCATGAAAAAACTCGTGCTCATTGCCGCGATCGCCGGCGCCTCCGTTCTGGCTCACGCCGGTGACACCTCTCAAAAACTGACCACCGATGAGCAAAAGACCAGTTACGGCTTTGGTATGATTATCGGCAAAAAGCTGACAAGCGACATGCCCGCCATGAACATCGACATGTTCGTTCAGGGATTGAAGGATGGTTACTCCGGCGGCCCTACGCTCATGACGGATGAAGAACTGACCCAGATGATTCAGAACTTCCAGCAAAAGCAGCAGGAAGCGCAAATCGCCCAATTTGAAAAGCTGGCACAAGACAACAAAAAAGCCGGTGATGCCTACCTCAAGGAAAACAAGGCCAAAGATGGCGTAGTAACGCTGGCCAGTGGGCTGCAATACAAAGTCATCAAGGAAGGTACCGGTGCCAAGCCCGGCGCCACCGATACTGTACAGGTGCACTACCGTGGCAGCCTGGTGAATGGTACCGTGTTTGACAGCTCCATCGATCGTGGCGAACCTGTGTCCTTTCCGGTAAATGGCGTGATCAAAGGCTGGACCGAAGCCTTGCAGCTGATGAAGACAGGCGCAAAATGGCAGCTGTCCATTCCCTCCGACCTGGCCTATGGCCCTAACGGCAATCGCTCCATTGGCCCCAATGAAGTGCTGTTGTTCGATGTCGAATTGCTCGACATTCTCAAGCAGCCGCATTGACATCCCTCCCTCCACTAAACCGCAAGCAGTTCTAGTGGGGGATTCCTCCTGCGAGACGCTCGTGCCCGAGCGCGAGAATGTTCTTGGCCGAATTTGTATCCCGGCAGTCGTGGTGTGTACCGCACCCCA
>JBFHRO010000324.1:0-2792 GCA_041591635.1 Oleiphilaceae bacterium
GAGTCGGGATACCTACATTGACGCCAACATATCCTATGTTCAGACGGTGGAATACATTCCTGCCAATGGCAGCTGTAACGTTAACTGTGATAACTTGACCAACCTGATCTACAACCCTTACGCCGGCCTTGATGTCAAAACATCGCTCCGGTTTGCGGCGGTTGGGGTAACTTTCAGGACTACGTTTTGATTACTACCCATTTCTCACGCGTTCGTACCAGCGCCAGCTTTATGCTGGCGCTGTTTGTTTCGTTTAGCCCGTTTGCCTTTGGGGGCGAGAAATTCTTTAGCTGGGTGGATGAGCAAGGTAACCGTCATACTTCCGTGATCAAGGATGAGGCTAACCCACTGCTTGACCAGGAAAGTGTTGAGCAGATAAAGCAGGATAATCAAAAGGTTGAACTAGGCCCTGATGGTGCAGCTAATGCTCCCGCGTCCAGTCACCCTGCTGATCCGGAGCAATCGGTGCAGGGCAATGCCGATTCTGGAGAAGTCATTGTGCCAGATGTTGACGCGAGGGAGGCTGCCGGCACAAACCAGGAAAGTGCGAGTACCTCTGCGCCTTCCGCACCTGCCACTGGTAAAAATGGTGTGAATGCTGATGCCGGGAAAAAACAGGCATTCAGCGTTTTTGCGGGAGAAGAATACATTGATGCCGGGGTTCTTGAGGCCAATGGTTTTGTAAGAAAAGAAACAGATTTGCCGTACTTTTTATGGCGTGATAGCGATGGGGTTAATCACTATAGCTATTACAAGCCATCTGTCCGTGCCAATATGGCGTCGGAGCCCTTGACTCCAGAGGTTAAGACGACGCCGGCCGACGAAATACGCTCCAAGCCTCTGGCTGGTGTAGATTCAACCCGGCTTGATCCTTTTGCACAAAAGCTTCTGGCGGCAGGGGGGCCTGGAGAGTATGAAAATTATGCCGCCCTGTGCTGTGATTCGTTGAAAACAAAGCCGCTGCTTAACCTGCTTGACGGTCAGTTGCACCGTTTCCTGGAGCCGGAGCAGGAGGTTTATGTGTTTTCCGATGGCTCAAGCCCGTATTTGCTCGTGAAGCTGCCGGTGAGTCAGCGAGACTACCGAATTCGTATCCGCTCCTTTGTCCAAACCAATCGCAAGAAAAACCTCCAGAACAGTGTGTTTGTACCGCAGCTTAGTATGTTGGATGAAGACTTTCGTCCTGTGAGGCTGTTGCGGCGGATCGCTTATCACTATGAACCTGAAACCTGGTTCACCTACGCGTATCTTGAGGGGATTTTTGAAATCCCGCCAAGAGGTGAGGAGCGCTATATGGTGATACACACTTCGGACGCCGAGCTGAAGTCAGGTACCCGCGTAGAAGGTGAAGTCTTGACCCTTCTTAATCATGCACCCATCGGTGAGGTGGAAGTCGAGCTTTTGCGGTAGATGCACGTCAGTCAGTGCCGGTGGTTTTGATATAGATTTTTAAAATAGGCCATGGCTTCGTTGAGCGCTTGCTGTTTCCTGGTGCATCCGCCTTTGTCCGGGTGGTTGAGGGAGGCCAGCTGTCGATACCGCTGTCGGATCGTTTCCAGATCTGAATCAGGCGGAACTCCCAGGATATCCAGATGCTTTTTTGCTGTTTCTGAGGTTGAGGCTCGCACCCAGAATTGTGCAAGCATTTCTTGAAGATCGCGAGCACTGGTTGTGACCAGATTGTTGATGTCGAGGTAGTAGGCTTCCAGTGGATCCCGGGGGGCTATGCCTGAGTCGATGGCCGACAGGGATTGGTTGGCCACTTGGTCGGCTGGCGCCGTGTATTCAATACACAGCGCTGAAATCGTCAGAGAGCCATTGCCAGTTGCTCGCAATTTTTCTTTGATGCGATACAGGCAGTGAAAAATCAAAAAATGCGCCTCGAAAAGTGCTTCCGGGGTTGAAAAATCGAGCCCCACAAAGAAATGGTAAGGGCTGTCCTGAAGTTTTTTGATCAGGGCATGCTCCGAGATCCGGAGCCAAGGGCGCCGGCATACCTCGGTTTCCAGAGCATTAGTCAGGCGTGTGATGAACTCGTGGTGCATGAGTTATCAAGCCGCAGTGGTTCGCTGCTTTTGAGTGGACAAATTTATGTGGGGCACTCATGCTGGCTCAAGTGACAGGGCAGAGGTCTTCCTGATCGTATGGGTGGTAGCGATCTTGGGAATGCCTCCCATGAAGAGCTTCTGAGCAAAGTTGGCAGCCGCCTCGGGGTCCGGTGCTTCTGCGCGAGTTATTTTCAGCCCCAATTCGCATGCAATACCGAACAGGGCGGCTGACAGATAACGCTGCTCTGCGGAGCCTCCGGTGGCGTCTGCTATGTCTTTTTCCAGCAGAGCCATGTGTTTGCCAAGAATGTCGGTTCCGAACAGGTCGCGAATGATTTTCTCGTTGTAATGAGCTAACTGGTATACGACCGGATCTTCAGTGATGGTGGTAAACACGGCAAGATAGGTAGTGAATATCAGCTCATCGAGCGTGGTAGCATTTTTGCGGAATGACTCGAGATTGATGCCGAGCCGGAACAGATAGTCATCGAGCAGCGCACTGAAGATGGATTGCTTGTCGGGGAAGTAATTGTAAAAGGTTCCCGATGCAAGCCCGGTGCGACGAATAATGTCTCTTACGGTGACCTGATCGTACGAGTGCTGGCTGAAGCACTCACGGGCGGCATTGAGTATTGCCATGCGATTGGCAATGCGGTTTTGTTCGCGCTTTCCCGGCGTTTTGGTTTCCATGTGAGTGCCTCAATCCTTGTAGAAAACATATCCAACGGGCGATGAACCCGACCC
>JBFHRO010000325.1:0-2782 GCA_041591635.1 Oleiphilaceae bacterium
GAAGATGGCATGGCGCTACTTGATCTCTGGCACCCGGAGAAGGGCACCCGCAAGATACTGCCCGATTACGGCAAGGGCGAGCAGAAACTGCCCGTTTACAAAATGCCCCATTTGGAGGGCTGGGCCGTTGCCGGAAACCGCGCATTTGTGCCGGCTGTAGGCCAACACCAGGTGCTGTCGTTCGACATGAACAGTTGGGAATCCACCGGCAAGGTGGCCGTACATGGCCAACCCGTGTTTGTCATGTCTCGCCCCGACGGGCGCGAGATCTGGGTGAACTTCGCCTTCCCGGACAACGACACCCTTCAGGTGCTGGATGCCGAAACCCTGAGCATCAAAAAAACCCTCAAACCCGGCAAGGCGGTGCTGCACATGGAGTTTACCCCCCGCGGCGAGCACGTGTGGGTATCGGTACGCGATGAGGACAAAATCAAGGTGTACGACACGCGCACCTACGAAGAGCTTGCCGAATTGCCGGCACTCAAGCCCAGCGGCATTTTCTTCACGCACCGCGCACACCAGATTGGCCTTTGAGGAAACCGGCGATGACACAGGACCAATCGGCGACCATGACTTTGCTCCACAAGCAGTTGCTTGACCGGTTTCAGCGCGGTTTTCCGTTAACCCCAACCCCGTATCAGGACATCGCCAACGAGCTGGACTGCAGCGAACAGGAAGTGCTCGACGCCTTGGCTTTTTTGCGCGAAGCGGCGGTGATATCGCGCATCGGCCCGGTGTTCAATCATGCCCGGGCCGGCTCGAGCACGCTGGCAGCCATGGCCGTGCCGGCCGATGAACTCGATTACGTCGCCGAACTGGTCAATGGCTACAAAGAAGTCAACCATAACTATGCCCGCGAGCATTATTACAATCTCTGGTTTGTCGTAACGGCCAGTGATGACCTGCACCTTAAGCGCACGCTCAACGAAATCAGTGATGTGGCAGGCTATCCCATCCTCAATTTACCGATGGAAAAGGCCTACCATATTGATCTTGGCTTTAAGCTGGACTGGAGTTAATCATGACAACGACAAACGCACACCCCATGTCGGCACAGCAACAAACCGCGCTCAAAGCTCTGATTGAAGAAGGCTTGCCTCTGGACTCGCGTCCCTATGCAACCCTTGCCCAGGCCATTGGCAGCGACGAGAACAGCGTCATTCTTACCATCTCACGCTGGCTTAGCGAAGGCCTCATCAAGCGCTGGGGCATAGTGGTAAAACACCACAGCGTTGGCTATACCGCCAACGCCATGATCGTATGGGATGTGCCTGATGCACAGGTAGACGACATAGGTGAGCGCATCAAAGCCTCCGGGCTGGTATCCCTCTGCTATCGTCGCCCGCGACGCGCGCCCTACTGGAACTACAATCTGTTTTGCATGATCCATGGAAAAAACCGTGAAGAGGTGACGGCGCAAATCGACAAGCTGACTTTCGAGCTTCAACTGCAGCACCTGTCACGTAATGTGCTGTTCAGCTACCGGCAGTACAAGCAATGTGGCGGTCACTTTCTCAAGCGTGACACCTCCGTAGCGTCCCGGCCTGAAGCGCGGCTGCACCATGGATGACATTGATCGCAAGATAATTCGTGAGTTGCAATACGGTTTTCCGGTAACAGCGTCGCCCTTTGCCCAAGTCGCAACTCGACTGGGCCTTGAAGAACAGGCGTTGCTGGAGCGGATAAAAGCGTTACGGGACGACAATACGCTGACCCGTTTTGGCCCCATGTACCAGATAGAGCGCCTGGGAGGCGCCTTCAGCCTTGCCGCCATGAAAGTGGCACAAGACCAGTTCGACGATATAGCCGCCATCGTCAATGCCCTGCCCGAAATCGCCCACAACTATGAACGCAACCATGAACTCAACATGTGGTTCGTCATCGCTACTGAATCGCCCGAAGCAGTAGGACAGGTAGTGGCGCGCATTGAACAACTTACCGGTGGCAAGGTCTACAACATGCCAAAACTGGAGGAATACTATGTCGGATTGTTTTTCGACCTCTGAGGCCGCCAATGATAATGGCGGTGTCTTTCTGCTCAGCGCTCTCGACCGGGAACTGATTCGCCTGACGCAGGAAGGATTGCCGCTGTGCCCCGAACCCTACCAGGCCCTGGCGAGCGAACTGAAGGTAACCGCCGATGAAGTCATGTGCCGTTTGCAACGGATGCTTGAGGCCGGGGTGATTCGCCGCATTGCCGCGGTTCCCAATCATTACCGTCTGGGGTACAAGTTCAACGGCATGACCGTGTGGGATGTGCCCGATGAGATGATTAGCGAGCTGGGGCCCCAGGTCGGCAAACTCGAGTGTGTCAGTCATTGCTATCATCGCCCAAGGCACCCTCCTTTGTGGAACTATAACCTGTTTGCCAGGGTGCACGGTCGCAGTCAGGAGGACGTTGACAAGCACATTGAGCAGATTCAGACCCTGCTGGGAAAACACAATCGTGGACAGGATGTGTTGTTCAGCAAGCGGATTCTGAAAAAAACCGGCCTGCGCCTGGCCTGATCAGGGCGCCCCTTTCAGTGGTACCCGACACAGCCCCCGGGCCCTCAAATAAACACCTCGAACCAACCATGAATCCATCCAACCTTGTTCAAGATCAAGGCTATAAAGGTATAGGTGGTTAAGATTTTTATAAATCGAAAGAGGTATCACTTATGTTTCGCATCACCCAGTACATGCACAGCCTGCTCGAGCCTTCTCCTGTGGGCCCGGCACGCAAGCCACCCGGGCCCGTGGTGATCTGGAACCTGATTCGACGCTGCAACCTGACCTGCAA
>JBFHRO010000326.1:0-2774 GCA_041591635.1 Oleiphilaceae bacterium
CTGGCGGGGCTCTTCCTGGAAGCACACCCCGATCCTGACAAGGCAAAGTGCGATGGCCCCAGTGCCTTGCGCCTGGACAGACTCGAGCCGTTTTTGGCGCAGGTGAAAGCCATTGATGATCTGATCAAATCCTTTGAGGCACTTGATACCGCCTGATGGAAGCAATGATCTACCGCCCGGCGGGCTGCCGGGCAACAAGTTTTAAAAGACAGGAAACTCTGGAGATAGGTACAAATGGCAAAAATCATTGATATCAAAGGTCGCGAAATCCTGGACTCGCGCGGTAATCCGACCGTCGAAGCCGATGTCATTCTCGACAACGGTATTGTCGGAACGGCCTGTGCGCCATCGGGAGCATCGACCGGATCCCGCGAAGCCCTTGAGTTGAGGGATGCAGACAAAGGCCGCTATCTGGGTAAGGGCGTACTGACGGCGGTGGCTGGTATTAATGGTGAAATCCGTGCCGCACTGGTTGGTATGGATGCGCGTGAACAGCGAGCGCTGGATGACAAAATGCTGGCTCTGGATGGCACCGACAACAAGGCACGCCTTGGCGCGAATGCGATTCTGGCGGTTTCCCTGGCGGCGGCCAAAGCGGCTGCGCAGGCCAAAGGCGTGGAGTTGTTTGAACACATTGCCGACCTCAATGGCACTTCCGGTCAGTACTCGATGCCGGTACCCATGATGAATATTCTCAATGGGGGAGAGCACGCCGACAACAACGTCGATATCCAGGAGTTCATGGTGCAACCAGTCACCGCACCCACCTTCGCGGAAGCTCTGCGTGCCGGTGCGGAGATATTCCATTCACTGAAAAAAGTGCTCAAGGCCAAAGGCTTGAGTACGGCTGTGGGTGATGAGGGTGGCTTCGCACCCAATCTCGAGTCCAACGAGGCGGCGCTGGCTGCCATCAAGGTTGCAGTGGCGGATGCAGGCTATGAGCTGGGGAGAGAAATCACGCTGGCGCTTGATTGTGCTTCGTCCGAGTTCTATAAAAACGGTCAATATGATTTGGCCGGTGAAGGCAAGGTGTTCGATGCCCAGGGGTTTGCGGCTTATCTGGCCGACCTGAGCGACAAGTATCCCATAGTGTCAATTGAAGATGGCATGGACGAAAGCGATTGGGCCGGTTGGAAAGCCTTGACTGACCTGGTTGGCAAGCGCATTCAGCTGGTGGGCGATGATTTGTTCGTGACTAACACCCGCATTTTGAAAGAAGGCATCGAAAAAGGCATCGCCAATTCAATTCTGATCAAATTCAATCAGATTGGCAGCCTCACTGAAACGCTTGATGCGATCAAGATGGCCAAGGATGCCGGCTATACGGCAGTAATTTCTCATCGTTCGGGCGAAACCGAAGATACCACCATTGCCGATCTGGCGGTGGGAACCTGTGCTGGCCAGATCAAAACCGGCTCGCTTTGTCGTTCTGATCGGGTGGCAAAATATAATCGCCTGCTGCGTATTGAAGAGAAACTGGGCAGACTTGCTCCCTACAAGGGACGCAAGGAAATCAAGGGTCAGGTCTGATACCTGATGTACTGAGACAACAGGGAGTGCCATTGCACTCCCTGTTGTGTTTTTGCCTCGGCGTTTGTCTCGACATGCACTGTGCTGCGGCTTTTAACGATTTTATCCATCTGCGATGGGTGTTCAGGTATTCCCGATGAAATGGCTGTATGCCTTGCTGACGATCTTGCTGATCATGCTTCAGTACCGGCTCTGGGTGGGTGAAGGCAGCCTGGCCCAGGTGTGGCAGCTCAAGCAAGGCATTGCCCAGCAACGGGCTGCCAATGATACTTTGTCGGCCCGTAATGCGCAGCTTGAGGCTGAAGTCCTGGACCTCAAGGATGGCAATGCCGCTGTGGAAGAGCGGGCTCGAAGCCAAATGGGAATGATCCACAAGGACGAAACTTTCTACCTGATCATTGAGGAGTAGTACCCTTGGTGAAAGACGCACCTGCCATGACCGCCAATCGGCCTGCACCCGTCGATGCCGTTTGGTGCATTGTACCGGCGGCGGGAGTCGGTGCCCGCATGGGGGGCGACCGCCCCAAACAGTATCTGTCCCTGGAAGGGATGACGGTGATGGATCACACCTTGTCTCGTCTGCTGTCGCACCCCTCGGTGGTGGGTATTACGCTGGTATTGTCGGCACAGGATGCCTATTGGCCCGAGAGTAGCTATTACGACCACCCGGGCATTACCCTTTGCCCCGGCGGGGGCGAGCGCGTTGACTCGGTGAGCAACGCATTGCTGCAGTTACAGTCGCACCTCAAACCTCACGACTGGATAATGGTACATGATGTGGCACGCCCCTGTATTACGCATGCCGATATTGACCGGTTATTGCTGGTGGCCGCCTCTGAGGCTTCAGGCGTCGTCCTGGGTGCTCCGGTAGTGGATACCCTCAAGTGGGTTGGCGATGCAGTGATTGAGCGTACACTGGATCGACGCCGAGTCTGGCGCGCCTTCACCCCGCAGTTATTTCGATACCAGGTGCTCTGCGATGGAATCGCACGTGCCCGGGCGCAAGCGATTGCCATTACCGATGAAGCCTCTGCCGTGGAATGTCTCGGGGTGCAGCCGCTAATGCTGGAGGGGCGGGCGGACAACATCAAGATCACCCGGCCGGGCGATCTTGAGCTGGCCCGGTTCTTTTTGCAGCAGCAATCCGGGCTTTGATCGGGCCTCTGCCATGAAGCGCAAGCATCACACGATCAATCTGGCCATTTGAACATATCACAGAGGTCACTATGAACTTGAATGGATTA
>JBFHRO010000327.1:0-2643 GCA_041591635.1 Oleiphilaceae bacterium
CCTTCAGATAACATGCTGGCGTTTGATTGCATGTTGGCCACGGCTCAGTGTGTTGTTCGCAATCTTGACGGCGAAATGAAAGACGAGAAACGCAGCGATATGACAGTGCAAACCATTGAACATTGTCGCCAGCGTATCAAGGATTTCGAGCGCAAACAGTTGTCCTATCGCTAATCCCCTCCTGGTTATGCGCCGTGTGTTTTCGGGCACGCGCGCGCCCGTTTGTCTGTGGTTGATGTATGAATGAAATCCCTGAGTCCGTGGTGACGGAAGTGAATCGTTTGCGCGACGAGATACAGGCGCACAACTACCGTTATTACAGTCTGGATGCGCCGGTCATTCCGGATGTGGAATACGATCGGCTTTTTGCCAGATTGATCGAGTTAGAAGCGGCATGGCCATCTCTGGTAATTGATACGTCACCCACGCAGCGCGTCGGTGCGGTGCCCTTGTCCCGGTTCTCGACTGTTGATCATGAAGTGCCCATGCTGTCGCTGGATAACGCATTTTCGGTTGCAGATATGACCGATTTTGATCGCAGGGCGCGAGAACGGCTGGGCAATATCACTGTGTTGACCTACGCCTGTGAGCCTAAAATGGACGGTATCGCCGTCAATTTACGTTACGAAAATGGCGTGTTGGTGCGGGCTGCTACCCGCGGAGATGGCCAAACGGGGGAGGATATTACGCAGAATGTTCGCACCATCAAATCCGTCCCGCTGGTGTTGCAGGGACAAGGATACCCACCGCTGCTTGAGGTGCGAGGCGAAGTGTTTATGCCCAAGGCGGCGTTTGCCGAGCTCAATCGGCAGGCGGAGCGGGAGCAGACAAAGCGCTTTGTCAATCCGCGTAATGCGGCGGCCGGGAGTTTGCGCCAGCTTGACTCACGAATTACCGCAAGCCGTAAGCTTGAAATCTATTGCTATGGTTTGGGCAAGGTCTCCGATGACGGTTTCTGTTCGTCGCATCTCGATAGTCTGGCTTGCCTGAGTCGGTGGGGGCTGAGGGTCAACCCGTATGCGGTTCCTGCCCATGGACTCGAGGCGTGCATTGCCTACTACAATGACATGCTGGCGCGGCGAGATCAGTTACCTTATGAAATCGATGGCCTTGTGTTTAAAGTCAATGATTTTTCCCTGCAGCGCGAACTTGGATTTGTTTCTCGTGCGCCGCGCTGGGCGATTGCCTATAAGTTTCCGGCTCAAGAAGAGATTACGCAAGTCATTGATGTGGAATTCCAGGTCGGTCGCACGGGGGCGGTAACGCCGGTAGCTCGACTGAGCCCGGTATTTGTGGGCGGGGTGACGGTGAGTAACGCAACGCTGCACAACATGGAAGAAATTCAACGCCTGGATTTGCATGTGGGCGACTGGGTAACGGTGCGCCGTGCAGGTGACGTTATTCCCCAGATTGTCAGTGTGCTGGTCGAACGGCGGCCGCTGGAAATTATCAGGGTGACGCTTCCCGACCTGTGTCCCGTTTGCCAGGCGCCGGTTGTACAGCTTGAGGGCGAAGCCGTGGCGCGTTGCTCCGGTGGGCTATATTGCCAGGCTCAGCGCAAGGAGGCGATAAAGCACTTCGCTTCACGCAAGGCGATGAATATCGATGGGCTGGGTGACAAAATAGTTGATGCACTGGTCGACAACGGCTGGGTCGAGTCCGTGGCAGATTTGTATCGTCTGACCACAGATCAGGTCGCGTCACTTGATCGCATGGGAAAAAAATCCGCCGCCAATCTTGTAGGTGCCATTGATAAGTCCAGACAAACGCGCCTGGCGAATTTTATTTATGCCCTGGGTATTCGAGAGGTTGGAGAAGCCACCGCACGCACCCTGGCCAAACGTTTTCGTAATCTCGATGCGCTGATGCAATCAACCGCCGCGATCTTGCAGCAGGTGCCTGATGTCGGGCCTGTGGTCGCCGGGCATATCCTCGCCTTCTTTCGGGAACCGCACAATGTGTCGGTGATTCAGCAGCTTCTCGCCGAAGGAATTCACTGGCCGGAGGTGAGTGATGTCACCACGGATCATCCGCTTAAAGACAAGGTTTTTGTGCTCACAGGCACGCTGGAAACCTTAAGTCGCGAGCAAGCCAAAAGCCAGTTGTTGGCGCTCGGTGCCATAGTCCGGGACAGCGTGTCGCAAAAAACGGATTTTGTCGTAGCAGGGGCTGCGGCAGGAACTAAACTTGAGCAGGCCAAGCGATTGGGTGTTCCTGTGCTGGATGAGTCGAGGCTAAGCGAGATGCTCAAGATGTCTTGAGTCGGGAAACCGGGTCGGGCAGGGTTTATTCTGTGAACCAACAATGGTTTCAGGAATGAGCGAGTAGCCGGTCGTTACTGAATTTAATAAGATTTTACGATAGCCTTCTTGAATGATAATAAAGGAAACGGAATTTTTCATGATTCTTGCGAAAAAGCTCTTCACGATTGCACTTGCTGTTGCTTCGTCAGCCATGATTTCCGGTTGTAAAGATAAGATTTCGGCTTCCAGCCCTCGCGTTTTGGGTATCCCGGCTCAGGTTGCCTACCTGGGGGTGGAGTATGAATACAATTTTGGTGCTGACGGCGGTGAGGGCTTTCTGGATTATTCGCTATCAAATGCACCCGACTGGCTGGCCCTGGAAGAAACCCTTAACAAGACC
>JBFHRO010000328.1:0-2629 GCA_041591635.1 Oleiphilaceae bacterium
GGCAACCAGCGTTTCGCACTGCGGCCGGTGCCGGTGGTCATCACCTCCATCAGGGCATGATTGAGCAAGTAGACGCTAGCGGCATCACTGACCTGCCGTACTTCGTAAGGATAGCGACTGAGGGTTTTGCCCTGGTGGGTCGACACGCTTCGCACCGCATGCATCGGCACCCGAAACCCGCCCGCCGCAAAGCTCTGGTAAAGCCGCGCCATATCCATCGGGGTGTGATTGGTGGCGCCCAGCAACATGGAGGGATAGGGCGAAATATCACGCTCAAGCCCCAGTGCGTGCAGACGTTTGGTCACTTGTGGAATACCCAGAGCCAATCCGAGTCGGGCGCTGGCGAGGTTCAGCGAATGCGCCAGGGCGTCCTGCAGCAGCACTTTACCCCGGGTTGTTTTGTCGTAGTTCTGAGGCTGCCAAGTATCGCCATTTTCGAATGTCAGCGAAAACGCGGTGTCATCCAGCTCCGTGGCCAGGGCATATTTGGCCGGCTGCTCCAGGGCAGCGAGGTAAATGGCCGGCTTGATGAGTGATCCTACGGGTCTCACGGCATCCAGCGCCCGGTTAAAGCCATCAAATCGTGGATCACGACCTCCTACCACGGCCACCACGTCACCCGATTCCGCCATGGTCACCACCACAGCCCCTTCTATCTGGGTGGGGTTGCCAAATTTCTTCGCGGTCTTTTCCGCATCATTCAGCGCACTCGCCAGGCTCAACTCCGCGGCCTGCTGCACCTGTGGGTCGAGCGTGGTAAAAATGCGCAACCCCTCAGTCTGCAGATCCTGACTGCGATATTCACTGGCCAGCTGACGCTGCATCAGCTCAAAGAAGGCCGGAAACCGGTTCGTACTTAATCCCGGCAAGGGCGTGACGTCCAAGGGGCGGGCCTTGGCTTTGGCGATAGCCTGCGCCGGCACAGTGCCTGCTTCGGCCAGCAGGTCAAGCACCAGATTGCGACGCGCCAATGCTCGCTCAGGATTGCGGCGGGGATTGTACCAATTGGCCCCCTTGACCAGTGCGACCAGCAGCGCGCTTTGATGTAACTCCAGCGATTGCAGGGATTGGCCAAAATAAAACTGTGCCGCCATGCCAAAGCCGTGAATCTCTCGCTGCCCGGCCTGGCCCAGATAGATTTCATTGAGGTAGGTTTCAAGAATCTGATCTTTCTCGTAGTGAATTTCCAGCAGCAAGGCCATGACGGCTTCGGTCAGCTTGCGTTGCAACGAGCGCTCATCGGTCAGGTAGAAGTTCTTTACCAATTGCTGGGTTAAGGTGCTGCCACCCTGTACCGTACGCCCGGCACTGAGATTGGCTATCAAGGCACGGGCAATGGACAAGGGTGCAATGCCGCCATGCTCGTAAAAGCCCTTGTCTTCCGTGGCCAGCAGCATGGCAATCAGCTGGGTTGGCACCTGATCGAGCCGCACCAGCAAACGGTCTTCCTTCTGTGCCGGATAGATGCCGCCAATCAGATAGGGTTCGAGTTTCACCAGCGCCGCCGGATCGGCCTTGCCATTAACGGCAAGGTTGCTGATCATGCCGGCGCGCACCTGAAACTGCAGCCCGACCGCAGGCTGTGGTGCTTCCGGGAAATCAAAGCCACGGGTGCGAATCACAAACTCGTCACCGCGCAGCGAATAGCTGCCGTTGGCGGTCGGAGCATTGACTTTTTTATAACTCAAGAGTTCCAGCTCGTATTCCAGCAAGGCCGGGTTGATTCCCTTGCCTTCATACATGTCCAGTGGACGTGCGTACACCTGCGCCGGCAGCGACCATTTCCTGCCTTCGAACTTGTCGCGCACTACCGCATCAAGGTAAATCACCCACAGGGTCAGCACTACAGACAGGGCAAGACTGAGTTTGATGGCAAAGGGCACCCAGCGCCGCTTGCGGCCGCGGGCTTTGGCCGGTGTTGCAGCGGACGTTGCTTTACCCGTGTTTTTTTGAGGCTGTTTCATAAGTCGTGGCGTGATTACCTCTGCCCGGTTAACCCGGCATACGTTACAAAAGGGTGAGTGGATTCCAAGGCGCTTTCCATTCGCGCGGCGAGTGAAATATGGCTATGATTACCCGATGATTTTTCAGGGCATTCGGAGGCTGTGCCTGTGTCGAAAGCGCCCTCCAGCCTAACCACCAACGTGCCGCTTGAACCCAAGTGGCCGACTGTCGTCAGTTAATTCAGGAGTTTCGAGTGAGTAGCACGCTGATCAATGCCCTTAAGAACCCCGCATTATACGACCATCCCACGGAAGGTTTTACTCTTTTCGAAACCCACATTTCCTGGGTGCTGCTGACGGGGCACTATGCCTACAAAATCAAGAAACCCATGAACTTTGGCTTTCTGGACTTTACCACCCTGGAGCGGCGCAAGCACTTTTGTGAAGAAGAGATCCGCCTGAATCAGCGCCTTGCCCCCCAGCTGTACCTCGGGGTCGTGCCCATTACCGGCAGCGAATCCCAGCCTTGCCTTCGCGGTGAAGGGGAAGCCATCGAATATGCCGTCAAAATGGCACAATTCCCCCAGAACGGGCTGATGGACAAAATGCTGGAGCAATCCCGCATGACCTGCGCCCACATAGATCGCCTTGCCGAAGTCATTGCCGGTTTTCACCAGAATGTCGCC
>JBFHRO010000329.1:0-2621 GCA_041591635.1 Oleiphilaceae bacterium
GCTGGAGGCAGGGCAGGCCTATTCGGCGGCCACCTTTCCCCGCAATGAAATGCTGGCCAACACCCAACTGATGTGGAACGGTGGCATGGATGCCAGTCGTGATGCCAGCTTGCTGTTTTTGCGCGGCAAGGTACTGGGCGGCGGCAGCATCATCAATCAGTGCCTGCTGGATCGCTTTGACGCCACTGCCCTCGACGACTGGGCCCAACGCAGCGGCATCGAGGCATTTTCGGTTGCCGCCATGGCCCGGCATTACGCGGCGGTCGAGTCGCAGCTGCAGCTGCATACCTTTGAGCGAAGCGAGTGGAACCGCAACGCCGCCCTGTATGTCGAAGGCTTTGAGCGCTGTGGCATGCAATGGGCACCACTGCGCCGGGGCCAAAGCGACTGCGGCGAGGGTAACGACTGCATGGCCTGTTTGGGCGGTTGCGTGCGGGATTCCAAGCAAAGCATGCCGGTCACCTTCTTGAAACAGGCGTGCGCGGACGGGCTCGAGATCCGTACGAACTTTGAGGTCACTCAGGTCATTCATGGCGCCCGCCACGTGACCCTGTACGGGCATCACAATGGTCAGGTGGCGCAGGTGCAGGGGCGCAAATGCATTTTGGCTGCCGGTGCCCTGGGAACCACCCAATTGCTGCTGCGAAGCGGTCTGGGCGAGCAGCTGCCGGCCCTTGGGCGTGAGTTCAACTGCCATCCGCAACTGATGACGCTGGCCCGGTTTGATGACCTGATAGACGCACACAAGGGCGCCTTTCAGGCGGTGAAGTCGGATGATCCGCGTTTCAGGGCTCAAGGATTCAAGCTGGAAAACGTCTTTGCCGGCCCCATTGCCATTGCACTGCTCAAGCCAGGTTTTGGCCGGGAGCACCAGCGCTTTATGCAGCACTACCGCCATTTGGCCTGCATTGAGGTGGCGGTGCGTGATGCCACGGCCGGCACCATTGCGGTAGACAGGCAGGGGCGGCTGAGAATCAGCAAAACCCTGGCAGCGGCCGACTGGGCGCGGGCAAACGCCGGCCTGCACGCGGTCGAGGCCATTTTTGCAGCGCTGGGCGCGCGCGAAACCCTGACCTCCCCGGTGCGCATCGGGCTGCATTTGATGGGGGGCTGTGTTATCGGAACCCAGGGCCGCACCTCGGTCGTCAATCCAGACTTCGAAGTGCACGATCACCCCAATCTGCTGGTGGCAGACTCAGCTATATTTCCGTCGGCACCGGGGATTAATCCGTCACTGACCATTATGGCGCTGGCGCATCGGGCCAGTGAGATTTTTCTGGGCGAGCGCACCCTAAACGCGCCTGCCATTTGTGCCCCGGGGGAGGTGTGCGCATGAATTCCCGTTACCTTAACAGTCGCGCCTTGACCGGCCTCTCCCGGCTGGGTGATGTCATGCTGCCGGGCGGCGAGGGAATGCCACGCTTTTCAGCCACCGGCTGCCTGGAGCATCTTGATACGCTGCTGCAAGCCTCTCATCCGGATGATGTGCGCGACCTGGGCCGACTCTTGTGGTTAGTGTCGCTGGCCCCATCGGTCATGCTGCGCGGGCTGTTGCGATTGCTGGATCGGGCCGAACAGCTGCCGGCACCGCTGGCCGGCGGCTTGCGATTGCTCAATGTGGGTCTGAAGGGGGTAATTCTGAGTCTGTATTACTCGGGGTTGACGGGAACCTATTACACCGACTCACAGAAAAAGGCCAATGCGGTGCACGCCGCGATGGGTTACGAGCTGGTATGCACCCCGGACGCGGCGATCGGCGTTACCGGTGCCGCCGCTGACGTTACCCCCCCTAATGCCACAGCCAACACCGCCGCAGGAGAAACCCCATGAACGCCTCTGTTACACCGATTCAGGTCCTTCACAGCCTGACCCGGGAGCCTTGCTATGCGATTGAGGATATCAGCACGCAGGATGCCAGCGCCATTATGACGCGGGCCCGCGAGGCCCAGCGCGCCCTGGTGCAGTATTCGCTCAAGGAGCGTCTGGCACAGTTGCGCCGGGTGCGCGACGCGATCTTTGCGGCACGGGAGGAGATTGTCGATCAGGTGGTGGCAGAGACGGGCAAGTCCCGCACCGATGCCCTGGTATCAGAGGTGATGGGGGTGCTGGATTACTGTGACTGGCTGCTGGCCAAGGCGCCGCGCATTCTGGCCGATACCAAGGTGGCCACTCCGATTGCGCTGCTGGGCAAAAAGTCCCGCATCTATCATGAGCCGCTGGGGGTGGTGCTGATCATTTCGCCCTGGAATTACCCCTTTCATATCGGCATGACCAGCCTTTTTGCCGCACTGGCCGCCGGCAATGCCGTGGTGTACAAGCCTTCGGAGCTTACGCCTTTGGCGGGGTTGCTGGAGAGGCTGTTTGCGGCCTCGCCCTTACTGGCTCCAGCCGTGCAGATCGTGTATGGCGGCGGCGCCAGTGCCCGGCATTTGATCGACCAGCGTCCGGCGAAAATCTTTTTTACCGGCAGTGCCCGCACCGGGCGCCGTATTCTGGCCCAGGCGGCGCCCTTGCTGATTCCGGTGGAGCTGGAGCTGGGCGGTAAAGATGCCATGCTGGTGTTTGATGATGTGGATCTGGACCGCACCGTCGCCGGTTGCCTCTGGGGGGCCATGACCAAC
>JBFHRO010000330.1:0-2501 GCA_041591635.1 Oleiphilaceae bacterium
CGTGCGATCGCACTGGCCGAGGCCCTGAGCTGGGTTTCATCAACCTTGCGGTCGATCGACATATCGAGAATGTCGTACCAGGCCGGCATGACATAGCCGCCGTTAATGGTCACCGCCATGGCCGGGGCGTGGGGGAAAACGAAACGGATGCCGAGGGTATCGGGCAACTGCAATTCGGGTACCACGGCTTCGAAGTCGTTCCCGTCGGCCCCCAGTCCATGAAGCCAGATGACGGCAGCGGTAACAGGCTGGGCGGTTTCGATTTCCAGGGCGGGCAAGTTAGCGGTGGCGGGCATGGCGGGCAAATCCTGATGACTAAAAAACGAATTGGCGTTGGATTATAGCGGTTTGTCACCTGGGCGACGTTTGCCGGTGTCAAATTATGGGCCTGAAAACTAAAAAAGCGTAGTCTGTACCCCTCGATGGTCTGACTGTTCTCCGCCAGATGATCTGATAATCGCAGCATGACGACAACCACGAAGCATTGGTAATGAGGCAAGCATGAAGCACAAGCGTAATCACCCGCACGGTGGCGACCGGGTCGCCGAAGTATTTTCCAAAGCCGGGGTAAGGGCGGTGTTTACGCTCTGCGGTGGCCACATCTCACCCATTTTGGCCGGTTGCAAGGCCCGTGGCATCGCGGTGGTGGATGCGCGCCATGAGGCCAGTGCCGTATTTGCGGCGGACGCCATGGCCAGATTGACCGGTATTCCGGGGGTGGCCGCGGTGACGGCGGGGCCGGGGGTGACCAATGCCATCACTGCTCTGAAAAATGCCCAGCTGGCCCAGTCGCCGCTGATTTTGCTGGGCGGCGCCAGTGCCACCGTGCTGCGGGGTCGCGGCTCCTTGCAGGATATCGACCAGCTCGCGATTGTGCAGTCTTGTGTCAAATGGGCGGTTTCGGTCTCGGCGGTAAAAGACATTGAGCCCGTGCTGACGCAGGCATTGAGTGTCGCCAAGTCCGGCGTGCCGGGCCCTGTGTTTATCGAGTTGCCCATTGATCTTTTGTATCCCGAAGCCACGGTACGCCAGTGGTACGGCATCAAGGGTGAAGATCAGGCCAAGGGGCTGGCCAAAAAAGCCATTGGCTGGTACCTCAATCGCCACCTGAATCAGCTTTTTGAAACCGCCGCTGGCATTGACAGCTTGCGTCAGCGTGCCGGACAGGCCGGTCAGCACTGGCTGCAGTCAGGCCGGGAGCGCTGGCAGCAGGAAATCGCCCGCCCGCTGATGGCGCTGGCGCTCAAGGCGTTACAAAAAGCGTCCCGACCGGTGATGGTGGTAGGGAGCCAGGCGCTTTGTGAGCCCGACCAGGTTCCGGCGCTGGTGGCGGCGATTGAACGCTTGGGCGTGCCCGTGTATTTGTCGGGCATGGCACGCGGGCTCCTGGGGGCCGACCACCGCTTGCAGTTGCGCCACAATCGCAAGCGGGCGTTGAAAGAAGCCGATCTGGTGGTGCTGGCCGGGGTGCCCTGCGATTTTCGTCTCGATTACGGCGGGCATCTCAATTCGAAGGCCACCCTGATTGCGGTAAACCGGCATGCAGGTGACCTGCTGCGCAACCGTTTGCCGTCGGTGCCGGTGCACGGTGACCCGGCCGGTTTTCTGGTGCGTCTGGCGGCTGCGGATTCGCTTCCGGCGCCGGATGCCGACTGGCTGGCCCGGCTGCAGGCGCGTGATGAGGAGCGTAACCAGGAAATCGCCACCCAGGCCAACACCGGCCATGAAACCGCTGGCGTTAATCCACTGGCGCTGTTTCTGGCGCTGGATCAAATACTCACCGACGACTGCCTGCTGATTGCCGACGGGGGTGATTTCGTTGCCACTGCGGCTTATACCTTGCGCCCGCGCAGCCCCTTGTCCTGGCTTGATCCCGGCGTGTATGGGACGCTCGGCGTGGGGGGCGGTTTTGCCCTGGGCGCCAGTTTCTCCCGCCCGCAGGCCGAGATCTGGCTGATCTGGGGTGATGGTTCGTCAGCGTACTCGCTCGCCGAAATCGACACCTTCGTGCGCCATGGTCGAGGCATGGTGGCCCTGATCGGTAACGATGCGAAATGGAACCAGATAGCACGGGATCAGGTGGACTTGCTGGGAGACGACGTGGGGGTACTGCTGCGCCAAAGCGACTACCACAAGGTCGCGCAAGGGTACGGCGGTGAAGGATTACTGCTGGCCCGGGCCGAAGACATTGTGCCGGTACTCACCGAAGCCCAACGGCTGGCGCGAGCGGGTAAGGCCGTGGTAGTGAATGTGCTGCTGGCCCCTTCGGAGTTTCGCAAGGGGTCGATTTCGGTATAGGTGTGACTGCAATGCTGCCCGGCAAATGGCTGTTCGAAATCTGCCGGGTTTCTCCCCGGTAGATTCCATTGGCAGCGAGGAGGCAGGAGTGCATTCAACGGATAAAGCATCTTAAAAAAATGCCCGAACTGCTTTATTTTAATAAAAAATTACAAAATAAAATTGCGAAGAAACTACTGGAATGCATTGCTGTTAGATCTATA
>JBFHRO010000331.1:0-2492 GCA_041591635.1 Oleiphilaceae bacterium
CATCGCTTTTTTCAAAGTCAAACCCACAAAATCGGCGGGGTTGTTCTTTATCCAATCCACGGCCTCTTGTTTTAAAATCTCGGAAGCCTGAACCTCACCCTTGTCTCTCAGTGCCTTCCACGTCGATCCACGAGGCGTTTGCGAGATCGAAACAAACATACCTGTCGCCGCTGGGTTATTGCCCAGATACAAGTTGAAGCCACCATTGGTGTTTAAAACAGGGGATCCAATAACGTGCATATTCCTTATCATCCAGGGAGCGGAAATCATCAGCGCCCCGCAAAGCATCAGTACCGCCAGAATCATTCGCCTGTGCATTGCCATCGGCGTAAACGCCAACGCCAGAGCGGCAACCAGAACAAGTGACAAGGCAGCGTTACCCGTTAACGCCAAGAGACCAAACAGCAGCCCGCAACCCAGCGCATTCCACCCCGAAGGCTGCCTGGCCAATCGCAACGCGCACCAGATCACGCCAAGCACCAATGGAATCATCAGGTTCTCTTTGAGAAGGTAGACCCCATATACACAAGAGGGCAAATAGAGCGCCCAAATGGCGGCTGCCGCCAGGCGCCCAAGTTTCCCCGCTCCCGCCTCTTTGGCAACCAGATAGCTGAGAAAAACCGCCACTGCGCCCAAAAAAACATTGAGCAGACGGACCGCAAAAAGATTGTCCCCAAAGAAAAAGAAAGCAGGTGCCAGAATAAACAGCGGGTAGCCCACATTGTACATGGCGTGGTTTCCCATGCCGTCGGTAATCCTCACACCCTCCGCAATGCTGAGCCCCATGGTCTTGTAGGCAAGTTCATCGCTTTCCGGCACGTGGCCGAACAGGGCCAGGGCCGCAATCCTTAAACCAACACCAATACAGATAATCAACAGGAGCCACGGATAGTCACCACGCACCTCCCTTGCGATCCACTCTCTCATTGATCCCCCACAAAACAGCCACGACCAAAAGATTCAACATCTGATTAATACTACACAGGGGATTCACAACCCCACTCGCTTGCTCAGTATGCAGTACCCGGAATTAACTCCATCCCACCAGAAATACACCCGTGCAGATCAAGGCCACACCTGCCGCCCGCATGATCGTGACTTGTTCACCCACAAGAAATCCAATGAAGACCGTGAGGGCAAATCCCAGCCCCACCAAAGGATAAGCCTTACTCACATCCCATTTTGAAATCACCCCCAGCCAGACAATCGCACCCAATCCGTAGAGCATGAAGCCGGCAAGAACGTACTTGTCCAGCAAGATCTGAACGAGCGTCTTAAAAGAATAGGGTTGAGTCAGAATCGCCTTCACCCCCTCGCCAGACATCCCGGCTTTTAAAGAAAACTGCGCGGCAACGGAAAGCCCGATGCTCAGTACGGCTATCAGTAGTATTTTCACGGCAGGACATCCAGAACCATAAAATGAGCTATCAGCATGATGGCAACCATGATGAACAGGGTTACCCGGCTACCCCGATCCTTGATGGCATAAACCACAGGATCGTCATGCATCTCTCCCCGGGACGTTTTCACCCACAGCCGTGCCAACCAATAAACGAGTCCAACCGCCACAAGCCACAACAACTGGGGCGATCCATAACGCACCTGTGTTTCCGGAACACTGATGAAGAGCCCAAACACTACAACGGCCGACAGTGCGGCGCCGACCCCCAGCGGCCAGAGCACTACCAGATCCGTCACCCGATAATCTCGCCCCCGCGTCGCCGTAAACCCCATCTGGCGCAGAGAGACCAATTCCGCACAGCGCTTGACAAGCGCAAGACTGAGAAAAATGAAAACCGAAAATGCCAAAAGCCACGAACTGGTGTCAACGCCTATCACCACAGAACCAGCCAGTATCCGCAACGAGTAAAGAATCGAAAGCATCAGCACATCGAGCAGCACGTATTCCTTCAGCACCCAGCTGTAGGCAGTGGTTAGCACCAGGTAAAGCGACACCATCAGGAAAAAGCCTTTCGAAAGGCTGGCCGCCAGAAAAAGTGCTGCCAGCAGCAACCCTGCAGCCACCGCAACCCCGTTTAAAATCGGTAACTGGGCACGGGCAAAAGGGCGATGGCACTTGCGTGGGTGCGCTCTGTCGCTCTCCAGATCCCATAGATCATTGACGATGTAGGTCGCCGAGGCTGCCATCGAAAAAGCAAAAAACGCCACCACCATGGATAAGAACTTGTTAATGTCGGTGAACATAAAGGTGGTCATCAGTGGCACGAACAACAGCAGGTTCTTCGACCATTGATGAACGCGCAAGGCCCGTAACCAGGTAGAGAGTCCGGCTGCATCATCTGAAAATTCACGCTCTATGGGTCGGTGGCGTCGAACTTGTTTCGCTGTACTCTCTCCAACGTTCACCATGATCGCCGCCTGCGCCGCGCTCCAAACCGGCAAATCGGCCGAGCTGTCACCGGCGTACACGAACGAAGCACCCACTTTTTCCTGAATAGCTTGCAGCTTCGCGGATCCCTTCAGATTGTGGC
>JBFHRO010000332.1:0-2446 GCA_041591635.1 Oleiphilaceae bacterium
GATACACAATCTGTATAACTGGGGTTTTGGCCTGGGCAATAATGCCCAGGTTGATTCGACGCCTACGGACCGTTTTGGTACAGGCGGTATTGAACCTGTCCCGCCGTTTTGTGCTTGAGCAATGACCAGTGGGCGGGCAGGGCAAAGTCGGTTTTTTCCGTTTCGGCCTCGATATAAAGCAGTCCTCCTGGTTTACTGATGCCATGACGATCGATCAGGGTCAGACAGGTGTCCAGTAGTTCCCTACGAAACGGCGGATCCAGAAAGATCATATCGAAGGACTGATCAGGACCCTGGGTGAGCCAGGTTTGTGCATCCAGGTTCTGCACCTGTGCCAGAGTGCACCCCAGCAGCGCCAGATTATCCCGCAGCGCCTTGGCTACAGCCGCCTGTCGTTCGATAAACAGGGTGCTGGCTGCCCCCCGTGACAGCGCCTCGAACCCCAATGCACCGCTGCCGGCAAACAGGTCGAGGCAGCGGGCGCCTTCAATGGTCGGGGCAAGCCAGTTAAAGAGTGTTTCCCGGATTCGATCCGGCGTTGGCCGCACGCCCTCCAGTGCCGGAAATGTCAGGCGACGACTGCGCCAGCGACCGCCGATGATGCGCAGTTGCGATTTCGCTGCCGTGCGAGGGGGGCTGGACGATGGCGGGGTTTTGGCTCTCATGCTTGCTATCTGCGACAGGTACGGGGTACAAAGGCTGGCTACTATAAGTCGATTTGGACTGCCTTGAAAACGGTAATAGAATAACCCGCTCTTCTTTTGGCTCGTCAAGGCGAGTTTTATCCGCCGCACTTCCCTCTTAAGCAGGATTACTATGGAACAGCACATTTATCTTTCTCTGGGCGCTTTGGCCATTTTCGCCTTGTTGTTTGTCATCGACCAGATTCGCCAGAAAGCCAATCGCGTTACCCCACCCAAAATAACCCAGCAGCCCGATGCGCGTGCAACTGGCGCCACGCCGCTGTCCCCGGTGCAGGAAAAGGCGCCTGTCAGTCTGCCCGAGACCCGGCCCAGGCCCGAAGCCGTCCAAAAAACCGCTCCGGTTGTGGAGGTCACCCCTGCCACACCGGTTGCACCTGTTGCCGTACCGAAAGTCGAGCCGGCGGTTAATTTCTTCTCCCGCATCAAGCAAGGCTTGAGTCGTACCCGCAATTCGCTGGCGGATGGGTTGGCAAATCTGTTTCTGGGTGCCAAAACTATTGATGATGATCTGCTCGAAGAAATAGAAACCCTGTTGCTGACGGCCGATATCGGTGTAGAGGCAACACGCCAGATTATCGCCACTATTACCGAAAAGGTTGATCGCAAGCAGTTGGTGGATGCCGATGCGCTCTATGCGGCATTAAAGCAGGAGCTGAAAGCGCTCTTGCAAGGGTACGCCCAACCGCTGGAGGTGAAGGGTGCTGCCGGCCCCTTCGTTATACTGGTGGTGGGCGTGAATGGCGTCGGCAAAACTACCACCATTGGCAAGCTGGCGCGTTACTACCAACAGCAGGGCAAGCGGGTGCTGCTGGCGGCCGGTGATACCTTTCGGGCCGCTGCCGTCGAGCAGTTGCAGGTGTGGGGCGAGCGCAATAACGTTCCCGTGGTCGCGCAGCATACCGGGGCCGATTCGGCTTCGGTGATTTTTGATGCGGTACAGTCGGCACAGGCGCGTGGTTTTGATCTGGTGATTGCCGATACCGCCGGACGTCTGCAAAACAAGGACAACCTGATGGCCGAGCTTGAAAAGGTGGTACGCGTAATGCGCAAACTTGATGCCGCCGCGCCCCACGAGGTGATGTTGGTGCTGGATGCCGGAACCGGCCAGAATGCCTTGAGCCAGGCGCAGATCTTTCGCCAGACAGTGGGAGTGTCGGGCATTTCGCTGACCAAGCTGGATGGCACCGCCAAGGGCGGTATTATCTTCGCGATTGCCAAGCAGCTGGGCTTGCCCATTCGCTTTATCGGCGTGGGTGAGCAAATCGACGACTTGCGCCCCTTTAATGC
Source organism: Oleiphilaceae bacterium (assembly GCA_041591635.1). Classification (GTDB taxonomy): domain Bacteria; phylum Pseudomonadota; class Gammaproteobacteria; order Pseudomonadales; family Oleiphilaceae; genus JACKOD01. Next base: position 1,992 of record JBFHRO010000332.1, read on the forward strand.
AGATGAATTCGTAAAGGCACTGTTTGAATGATTCACTTTGATCAGGTGAGCAAGCGCTATCCGCACGGCCAGGAGGCGCTCAAGCGGGTGAACTTCCATGTCGAGCGAGGGGGAATGGTGTTTCTGACCGGCCACTCGGGCGCCGGGAAGAGTACCCTGCTCAAGCTGATCATGTTGATGGAGCGTCCCAGCCAGGGCCAGTTGACGGTGGGCGGGCAAAATCTCAATCGCATCCCGGCCCGCCAGATTCCCTATTTTCGCCGCCACATCGGTGTGGTGTTTCAGAACCACCAGTTACTGTTTGATCGTACTGTCTTTGATAACGTCGCCTTGCCGCTGGAAATTGCCGGTGTATCGCCTCGGGATATTGGTCGCCGGGTGCGTGCAGCTCTGGACAAGGTCGGGCTGTTGCGAAAGGAGCGCATGACGCCGATTCAGTTGTCGGGCGGTGAGCA
>JBFHRO010000333.1:0-2368 GCA_041591635.1 Oleiphilaceae bacterium
CGGTTGAATAGCGGTCGAGCCTGCCAACAAGGTGCAGATCGGGCGGCTGGGGCGCGGGCAGCAGACTGGTTACCGTGGGATGTTCGGCGTCAAAGGTCGCACTGACCACCCCCGAGGGCTTGTGCAGCATAAGATACACCCGAGGGTGCTGCTGCAGCACCTGGCCATCGAGGACGATAACCGAAAACCGGTGCACCACCTGGGTCGCTTCCCGCGCCACTACTCCGTCAACCAGCACCCGTCCCTGGGCCAGCAGCTGGCGCACGCCACGCCGATGAACACCGCCGTACTGCGCCAAAAAGCGGTCGAGGCGGGTTCGGGAGCTGGCCAGTGTCGTCATCAGGCTGGTGCAAACCAGTGGCGGGTACGGTTGGCAAAGGCCACCAGCGACAGCATCACAGGCACTTCCACCAGAACACCCACCACCGTTGCCAGCGCCGCACCGGAATGCAGGCCAAACAGGGAAATCGCCACCGCCACCGCCAGTTCAAAGAAGTTGGAGGTGCCGATCAGACTCGCAGGCGCGGCAATGTCGTGGCTGAGTTTCAGGCCCCGACTCGCCCAGTAGGCCAGCAAAAATATGCCGTACCCTTGCAACAGCAGCGGTATGGCAATGAGCACTATGGTTTGTGGTTGATCGAGAATGGTTTGCGCCTGAAAGCCAAACAGCAGCACCACCGTGGCCAGCAAGCCCACCACCGACCAGGGCTTGAGCTGATGAATGAAGTGATTCAGGCGTTGTGGATCCGATCCGGAGTCGAGCTTGAAGCGGGTGATAAACCCGGCGATCAGGGGCAAGACAACGTACAAGACCACCGACAGCAGCAAGGTACTCCAGGGCACTTCAATGTCGGTCACGCCGAGCAAAAAAGCTGCAATGGGCGCGAACGCCACCACCATGATCAGGTCGTTGACCGATACCTGCACCAGCGTGTAGTTTGGGTTGCCCCGCACCAACTGACTCCAGACGAAGACCATGGCCGTACAGGGAGCCACGCCCAGCAGAATCATGCCGGCGATATACTCGTTGGCCGATTGCGGGTCGACCCAGTCGGCGAACAGCCCCTTGAAAAACAGCCAGCCCAAGGCCGCCATGGTGAAGGGCTTGATCAGCCAGTTGATCACCAGTGTCAATGCCAATCCCTTGGGCCGTTTGCCCACATCCTTGATAGCCGAAAAATCGACCTGCACCATCATGGGATAGATCATGACCCAGATAAACACCGCCACCACAAGATTGACGTGGGCGATTTCAAGGCCAGCGATAAAGGCAAAGGCGCCGGGCAGCAGGCTCCCCAACACAACGCCGGCAAGAATGCACAATGCCACCCAGAGTGAAAGGTAACGTTCAAACAGCCCCATCGGGGTTCTCCTCGTGTTTAGTTATTGATCTCATTTGCGTGGGCCCGATCTCGGCTTGGCCCGACCGGTGGCAGGTTTGGCGGCGCCGGCCGTTTCGCTCGCGCCACCGGCGGCCTCGAGCCAAAGCAAGGTATCCAGATAGGCCAGATAGCGATACAGATAGTCGGGCGACAGCGCCCGCATACGGTCAAGCGAACGAATCACCAGCATGTTCGGGTTCAGCGGCCCGGGGGCCTCGGGGCCCTCTTTAATGACCTGGGTGACCCGTTTGTCAAAGTGACGCTTGAGCCAGGCGGCACGCAAGTGCCTTGTGGCCTGCAACTCGGCACCCTGACCCGCCTGACGGGCGATGCTGGCCTCGGCTCCGGCCGCGGCCGGCTCAAGCGCCTGCAAAATGCGGCGCTCCTGCTGCGCCAGCCGATCTTCGAACGAGGGCTCGACCGGCTCGGCCTTCAGCGCATCAGCCCCTTGCGCCAGTTGCTGCGTCAGGGCACGCAAGGCGCTGCACTGAGCCGGAACCTGGGTATAAGTCTGGGCCTGGGTCGCAGGCACTTCGGTCGGCGTGCCGCAGCAGGCACGCCAGTAAGCCAGCAAAACCGGCACAGCTCTGGCCGCCAGCAGCGCCTTTACCTTGTCCGGCTGCCCCGCGCCACGGCGCAAGAGTGCCTGCAGGTAGGCGTAGCGCAGCGGATCCATGCCGCTATAACCCTGTGCGCCCAGGATATCAAGCAACGCCTGCAGTTGTGCCCAATCGGCTGAGGCTAAATCGGCATGCGTCAACGGCATCAGCGCGCCCGAAACCCTGACGGCACTCATGGCGTGACTGCACTCCTGGCCACAGGACGACTCGCCCGCGCCACCGGCGCCATTTCGACCCGGCGATTGCGCGACCGGCTGGCGGAATCTTCGTTGGGTACCGCAGGCTGCTGGGCGCCAAAGGCCGCGGAGAATACCCGCTGCGGTGGCATGCCGGCGTCGATCAGGGCGCGGGTGACGGTGAGCGCCC
>JBFHRO010000334.1:0-2368 GCA_041591635.1 Oleiphilaceae bacterium
CCTGCACCGCCTGTATCCCATTCAGCAGATTTACGTCACCCTGTTCGACGACACCCGCAGCAAACTCAAGCTCGTCAAAAGCTACGGTGACGCCCTCACCCCCTTGCAGCAACAGGCCGTCGAAAACCTGAGCTTTGATGCGGTGAAGGACGCCAACAGTATCTTTGTTGCCCCGCTGTTCAAGAACCAGCACCTGTATCTGCGCGATATAACCCAGGAACTGGTGATGCAAAGCCCCAGTGAAATCGACAGGACACTGTATAAGATCCGGGCCTCGCGCTCGATCGCCTACTTTCCCTTGCGTGTGGCCAATACGGTGATCGGCGGCTTTGGCTGCATCAACTATGACAACAGGCTGGAACTCGACAAGATTGATCTGCGCCTGATTGAGCATTACCTGGTGTTTGTGGGTACCGCCGTACGCAACGCCAAGCTCTTCGATGATGCGCGCAACGCCAGCCGCCTCGCAACCGAGGCCCGCATTGCGGCAGAGGCCTCTGAAACAGCCAAAAGCCACTTTCTGGCCAATATGAGCCACGAGATTCGCACCCCCATGACCGCCATTCTTGGCTATTCCGAGTCACTGCTGGACAACGAACTGAGCGAAAGCGAAAAGAAGCGTTTTATCAATACCATCATCAACAGTGGCAAGCACCTGCTGGCCATCATCAATGACATTCTTGATCTGTCAAAAATCGAAGCGCAAAAACTCGAAATCGAACAGGTTCAGATCAGTCTCGCTGCACTGCTCGGCGACTTGCAGTCCCATATCGGCCTGCGGGCACAAGAAAAGGGCCTGCAATTTTCCATTATCCCCGAGTTCCCTTTGCCCAACAGTCTGCTCACCGACCCCACCCGGCTCAAGCAGGTGCTGTTCAATCTGGGCAGCAACGCCACCAAATTCACCCACAGCGGCGGCGTGCGGATTCGCGTAAGTTACCTGCACCATACGAACCAGCTCATTTTTGATATTGAAGATGATGGCATCGGCATGGATGAAAAGACCCTCGAGCGGGTATTCGAGCGATTTGTGCAGGCCGATACCTCCACCACCCGGGAATTCGGTGGCACCGGTCTTGGGCTGCATATATCCAAACATCTCGCCCAGGCGCTTGGTGGCGAGTTGTTTGCCAGCAGCAAGCCGGGCAAAGGCAGTGTCTTTACCCTGATACTCAATCCTGGCCCCGTAGAGCCGGCAGGCATGATTCTCAACCAGAACATGCTTGCCGAACTGACCCGCAAACGCCAGGAAGAAGGATCGGCCGACTTCACGCCCCGGTTGCGTGGGCACGTATTACTGGCAGAGGACACCCTCGATAATCAGCTCCTCATTCGCCGCCTCATCAGTCGCCACGGCGCCAAGGTGTCCATTGTCAACAATGGCCAGGAAGCCGTGGAGGCGGTAAAACACCAGCAATTTGATCTGGTTTTCATGGACATACAGATGCCGGTCATGAGCGGCGAAGAAGCCATCGTGGAAATACTCAAACTGCCCAATCCCCCGCCGGTAGTAGCCCTGACCGCCAACGTCATGAAGCATCAGGTAGAAAACTATTTAAGCCTGGGGTTCGACGACTGCCTGGGCAAACCGATCGACCGGCGCCGCCTGTATCAGAAGCTGCATGAAAAACTGCAACTCGAAATCAGGCAGCGGGAAGGCCGTGTGCTGATTCTTGACCCCGCGCCCGAGGGCGCCGAGCTTCTTGCGCGCTTCGTCCATAAAATCACCCCCGGACTCACCCCTGTCTTTGCCTCAAGTGCCGACGAAGCCGAGGCATTGTGGGCAGACGCCTTCTGCGGCCGCTGCCCCTCCTTCGATCTGGTTCTTATCGAGCAACAACTGCTCGATAAGAACGGTATTGATGTAATCGCCCATCTGCGCCAAAGCGACACCAAAACTCCCGTGCTGCTGGTAACTATCCAGGCCGATCTGGAAACACGCCGGGCCGCCCTGTCGGTGGGTGCCAATGACGTCATTTACAAGCCGGTGGAACGCGACAAGCTGGAATATGCCATGGTTCAGGTTCTGGAAACGGCCAAGACACCGACAACGAAAAAATAAATCGGCTCAAATGTTATTAAATGCACATTTTTAACGCCTGGTATTTTCTTTTTAGAAACTTTGTGCCGATTTGGATTATACTTTTCCGCCTGAATTGCACATTTGTGCCTGCAGCAACCGTGATGTCATAACAACAATATTTCAGGAGCAAAGCCCGTGGGATCTCAAAACAACACGCTCACTCATCTACCCGCCCAGGATGGACACAAGATACCGCTGCGTTTTTGGTCCGTAGCGCCACGAAAAACCGTGCGTGGCGTGATTCACATCAGTCACGGCATGGCTGAACACAGCTTGCGCTATGCC
>JBFHRO010000335.1:0-2363 GCA_041591635.1 Oleiphilaceae bacterium
GATGCCTTCTACGACCTGCAGGCGCGTCGCTACCACGTTCAGGGGCTTGACTCCGAAGAGCCGACAACCCGTGTTTTCAGCGACAAGGTGCCGGAAAAGCGTTACTTCTCACCGGCTGAACTGCGTCGTCGTGGCGTACGTTGATCGGGAAGGTTCGGATCACCACATTGCGATGTCATTTGAATGAACTATCCTCTGTCGTGATCATGCGTTCGGCTCTGCCTGAATAAGGTGGAGCCTCTTTGTTTATCCATTCGCGGCCAGTTGAGTGACCGGCGGCGGCGAAACATGGAATCGCTTCATAATCAAATAAGGCTCTTTGCATGACAACAAAGTCTGGACTGAAAGCTTTGGCGGCGGTCTGCCTGGGTATGTCGCTGTCTTCGGCGAGTCTGGCAGGGTCGGCTGTACCCGATGTGCTGGAAATGCCGGCCATGCCAACCGAAAGGGCTGCTCGCCATTTGTTGTTGGACGTGGTGCGTGCCGATTCACGCCTGATTGCCGTGGGCGAACGAGGGCACATCATTTATTCAGATGATGAGGGCGTCACTTGGACTCAGGCCAGTGTGCCTGTGTCTACGACACTGACAGCTGTCCACTTCCCCACGCCCCAGAAGGGCTGGGCGGTAGGCCATAGTGGTGTTTTGCTGCACTCGGCGGATGCCGGCGCCACTTGGGAAAAGCGGATGGACGGCAACCAGGTCAATCAAGTGGTGGTTAAGTCTCTTGAACAGCAGATCGCTGACCTCGAAGCGGCTGTTGACAGTGCCCCGGTTGACAAGCAAGCCCAGATACAGACTCGAATGGATGACATGCAGTATGTGCTCGAAGATGCACGCATGGACGCTGAAAGCGGTCCGGTCAAACCTTTCCTTGATGTCTGGTTCCGTGATGAAAACCTGGGCTTGGTCATTGGTGCCTATGGTCTTATCTTCCGCACCACCGATGGCGGAAAAACCTGGGACAATATCGCCAGTAACATCCCCAATCCAGATCGTTTCCATTTGAATGCCATCAACCAGGTCGCCGGCGGCACCCTTTTTATTGTGGGGGAGGCAGGCATCATTTTTCGGTCGACCGATGCTGGCCAGACTTGGGAAAAGGTTGAAAGCCCGTATGAAGGCTCCTTTTTTGGGGTGACGGGCACTGGCAATGTCAACGAGGTGCTGGTGTTCGGCTTGCGCGGAAACATCTTCCGTTCGACTGACCTGGGCAGGTCCTGGGAAACGCCCAGTTCCGACGGTGAGAATACCCTCAACTCCGCGCTGGTGGGGACCGGCGGGCGCATTACCCTGGTGGGTAACGATGGCAGTGTGGTGATCAGTACCAATGGCGGGGAAAGCTTCGAGATTAAGATCAGGCCCGATCGGGAAGGAATCACCTCCGTGGCCCCGCTCAAGGATAACAATCTGTTGCTCGTCGGCGATCAGGGCGTGGCCCGCGTGAATCCGAACGGCAAGAACCTGTGATCCGGTACGCCGGCCAGAATTCAGACTACAGGTAGAGGATCACTGAATGTCCAATCCAAAGCATGACAAAGGCGAGCACTTCTTGCTAACGCCTCAAGCTGAGCCGTTTGTCGAACGGCTCATTTTCAATAACCGTTTGCCCTTCCTGATAGCCTTCTTGGTCCTGACGGCATTTTTTGTTTTCAATGCAACCAAAATAAAACCCGATGCCAGCTTTGAGCGGCTGATTCCCCTGGAACATCCCTATATCGTCAACATGATCAAGTATCGGGATGATTTGGGAAATCTGGGTAACTTTGTGCGAATTGCCGTGGAGGCACGCGAAGGCGATATCTTCACGAAGGAATACATGGAAACCCTGAAAGAGATCACCGATGAGGTGTTTTATCTGAAGGGTGTGGATCGTTCGGCGCTGAAATCTCTGTGGACCCCCAATGTCCGCTGGGTGGAAGTGACCGAGGAGGGCTTCCAGGGTGGTAGCGTAATTCCTGACGGCTATGACGGCTCCCAGCAGAGCCTGAATCAGTTGCGGCAAAACGTGCTGCGTTCCGGCGAAGTCGGCAGTCTGGTGTCGGACAACTTCCGCTCGACCATTATTTATGCCCCTTTGTATGAACGGGACCCCGAAACTGGCGCGCCCCTCAACTACCGCGAGTTTTCCAAGAGTCTGGAAGAAAAAATCCGCGAGAAATATGAGCAGAAGAACCCCAATATCAAGCTCTATATAGTTGGCTTCGCCAAGAAAGTGGGGGATTTGATTGAGGGGATTGGTTCCATCGCGATGTTTGCGGTCGTTACCATTCTGATGACCACGGTGTTCCTGTTTTTCTACTCGCGTTGCATCGTGGGTACCTTGGTACCGGTATTTACTTCCATTGTGGCCGTGTTCTGGCA
>JBFHRO010000336.1:0-2358 GCA_041591635.1 Oleiphilaceae bacterium
ACCGGATCGGCAGGCGGCCGGCGGTTGCGCTGCTCAAACGCCCAGTGCACCGGTACCGTTTCACGCAGCACCGCAAACCAGTGGCGCGACAACACGCCTTCGATGCCCCGCAGGCTGTCGAGATCCGCCGCGTTGGCAATTCTCTGTGGCCATTTTTGCCAATCCGCTGTCGGGTAGCGTTGGCCAATATCTTCAAACCCCAGGGTTTGCCACATGCTCGCACTCGACATCATGCTTTGCAGTTTCATTTGAATCCATCGGCGGGCCATCGACAACCGCTGTTCAGGTTGCCTGAAGGCGGCATGCTGAAGCTGGCGAATGCGCGCGCCCTGTCCGCCGTTTACCCCGAGGGTTACCGCCTGCGATGAGCTGCGATTGGGCATCAGCACCAGGCTGACACCGGCTTCACACAGATGCCGCAACAGATTGGCCTCCAGCATGGCGTTGGATTCCAGCACTACCGAATCCAGTAAATGAATGGGAATCCGCTGCACCATCTGGCCCTCGTACATCAGGCGCACACAGCGGCCGGTTTCATTTTTCAGTTCGTAGCCGGATTTATCAATAATGAGTTCCATAACATCACCTTGGTCTGTCAATTCTTGCGTTAACGAAACAGCCATCCCAGCAAACCGCTGCGTTTGGGCCTTTGTGTTTCAGGGGGTAATGGTGGCCTGAGTTCTACCGGTTGCAGCCAGGTATCGGTGCCGCGCCCGGCCAGCCACATGGCCGAACGTCCCTCACAGGGGTAGGCCCGCAAATCATCCACAGCGGGGTCGAGCCGGGCTTTGAGTTCATTCATCAAGCGCGCCGCACCGGCCTGATCTTCCTTTACCAAAAACACCGAATACTGCACCGCAATGCCCCTGGATTTGAGATAACGGTGTGTCTGGCCCAGGCGTTTTTTGCAGGCGATGTCGTAGGCAATCAGGTAATAGCGTTTCAGACTGGCTTTTGCCACAGGGGCGGCTTTGGCGGTTTTCATTCCGGGTATTCCTTTTTGTTAATGCAGGCTGACGCCCTTGGGTTTTTGCCGCAATCCCTTGCCCCAGCGCGTTACAGTACGGCCGGTATCGAGCCAGACCAGGGCGAGTCGATCGGTGTGCAGATTCATCAGCTCAACCAGTTGCAGGCAGAGTTCTTCCGCCTCGGGCGTGCTCAGCAGGCATTCCGCCACCGATTTCTGCCCTTCAATGCGCCAGGCTTGCAAGGTGCGGTGTACCTGTCGGCGGGTTTTGTTTTTGCTGATGTCGTAGGCAATGATGGCCGGTCGTTTACGCATGGCCGCTCCCTGAATAAAGATTTACGCTAGTGTACCTCTGCCATATGCAGGGGTTGCGGTTTGGCAAGCTTGCCGATTTCGGGGCGGGCACGCGGCCCGCTCACCAGTCATCATGACTGCTGATGCCGTCCGACCCAAAACTGTCATCCAATGACGAATCAAAGCCATAGTCGGTTTCGGTGTCGGTGTCGGTGTCGAAGAAATCACGCAAATCGGCACCGTAGGGATTACCCTCAATATCCACGCAGCCGATCATGGGCAAGCCGTTGGCGGGATTGGTTTCGAAGTCGTCGGTAAAGGAGCTGTCGGTGCCGATGGCAGCATCATCAAAGGCGTTATGGTGGCTGATGTCATCATCGTCGAAAGCGCTGCTGCCATAGGTGCCAGCATCATGAGACCGGCTGCCACCCGATGTCGTGCTGCCACCCCCTAATACAGTGCCGGCTAATGAAAACCCGATAACGCCCCCAATCAACATGCCTGGAATACCAAAAAGGCCCCCAAGCATTACCCCAAAAAACATGCACAGTAAAAGTCCCATTCTTCCTCCCGATAACTAACGCACTTGGTTGCGGCAATGTGGATACACCCGGCTGCAAGATGCTGCTTTGCAATCAGGGGTTGCCTGCATGATCTGAGACCATATTACCCACCCGGTCTGCAATAAACCGCACTGGCAAGCTTGTTAGTGGATCAGGGGTACGAAACGCATGCTGCGAAGTCGCCAAGGTCTCGCGGCGATGACAAGTAAACTGTTACTGTATGCCAGCCAAATCGCATGACCAACCGTTGCGGTTTGTTCCTGAGCAGCGACAGCTTGCTTTTTAAAATGAACCCGATTCTTCGTTTGTGGCCGCCATGAGTCGCACAAAAATCTGCTTGATAACGCTTGCTCCTCTTCTATTTTTTTCCACCCTCTGTATTAGCGCTGTTTCTGATGTTGATCGCCAGATCTATCAGGCCCTGGACAAGTTCGTACTGCCTCAGGTTCCCGAAGCTTACAGAAAATACAATGACATTGAGGTGCAAGCGGATTTCAGGGTCACGTTGGTTTCTTTGGATCCATTTTACCCATG
>JBFHRO010000337.1:0-2317 GCA_041591635.1 Oleiphilaceae bacterium
CAGCGGGCCGCAACCGCAGTGGTTGCCCTGCAATCTTGATCTGTATGTGGACTGTTCCGGTTCCATGCCCAATCCCCAGAGGGAGCTTTCGTATACGGCCCTGGCCGGGGCCATTTTGAGTCTGTCGGCGCTGCGTGCCGGGGCACAGGTGCAGGTAACGCTCTGGAGTGGCACACAGCAATTCATCACAACGCCCGGATTTGTCAGTGACGAGTCGCGCATTCTGGCGGTGCTGACCGGCTATTTTGGTGGTGGCACGGCGTTTCCGATTCATCGGCTGCGCCAAACCTACCTCGAAGGCAGGGTGCGGCGAGACACCCATGTGGTGATACTGTCGGATGAGGGCGTCACCACCTTGTTCGATGCCGACGAGCAGGGCAATTCGGGCTGGGACATTGCCGGCCGCGCCCTGGAACGGGCCAGGGGCGGGGGCACCCTGGTGCTGAATCTGCCCTGGGATTACCCCCGCGCTACGCCGCCGTCCTGGCACCAGACGCCGGATGCGCAGCTTAAACAGGCCGCGAGGGAGCAGGGGTGGGCTATTTATGCTGTCAGCGACTGGGAGGCCATGGTCAGATTTGCCCAGGACTTCAGCCGGCAACACTACCGGCCGCCCACGCCATGAAGCCGCATCCAAAGCAGGAGACGCCCAAGCCATGAGCCACGCATCTTTGCCGTTAACCGAGGGGCCATCCATTCACCGGCTGCACCACTGCCTTACGGCCTTTCCCAGAGACTGGCTCGATGCCGTGCATGAGCAAACCTTTGTCGCCCTGATGCATGATGCCATGCTCAGCCGCTGCTCCGCCCTGCAAGCGCGGGATCTGGAGCCCTTTCGCCGGCCGGTGGCCCAGTGCCGCTGGTACCGCCTGAGTTTGCTGATCGCCTGGTTTCTCAACGATGACGGCTTTGCCTGCCACCGGTTTACCGCCCGCCAACTGGTGCATTTGCTCACCCATACCGCCGGCGAACTGGCTGAGGCGGGCGCCACGGCACTGTACCTTGAAGACGTTGACCGGCGGGAAGAATTTATCCGTGTGGTGTTGCATGCCCTTGGCTTGCGCCCGGCGGGCGAAACCGATGCCCAGGCCGAGGACCGGTTGCAGGCCGCCAGTTCGCAGGAGCGCCGGCGGGTGCTGCAGGCCTCACAGGCCGCTGAAGCACGGGCACGCGAGTTGCGGCTTAAGCTGGCCGAGCAACGCGCCCGGGAGGCCGCCGACAAGATGACGCGGGAGTAAAGTACACTGTCAAACCATTCATACTGGAGATCCTATGCTGGACATTTCTTGGGCTCGCGGTTGGGCGATGATTGAGGCTGAAGGCTCAGGTGAGGCGCTGATGCGCGAGCTTGTCGCCGCCTATCAGGAGCCCCATCGCAAATATCACCAGGTTCAGCACTTGATCGAGTGTCTGACCATTTTCGACGCGTACAGGGGGTGTGCACAGGAACCCGGTGAAGTCGAAATGGCGCTGTGGTTTCACGATGCCGTGTATCATCTCAAGGCATTCGATAACGAGGCCATGAGTGCACGGTGGGCGGCGCAGGCGCTTGGTCAGGCTGGTGTCTGTTTTGAACGTATTGACCGCATTACCCATCACATTTTGGCTACAAAGCACGCCGCACTGCCAAAAGAAGGGGATCAAGCCCTGCTGGTGGATATCGACCTTGCCATTCTCGGTGCAACCCCGGAACGCTTCGAGGAATACGAACGGCAGGTTCGGCAAGAATATGCGTTTGTGCCGAGCTTTGTTTTTCGGCGTCAGCGCAAAAAGCTGCTCAAGGCTTTTCTGGCCCGCCCGCAACTGTACGCAACGCCTGCATTGAGGGCGCGATTCGACGCCCAGGCAAGAACCAATATCGCCATGGCTCTGACCAGGTTGGGAGGGTAGGCAAGTGTGGGTGCGTGTTTGCACTAGGCTGGCATGGCTAACCCAGTTGATCGGGCTGATTTTGTGTGTTTGTTCGCAGGTATTTATTCTTATGCCTTTGGTTAGTGCGGCATTTCTGGACATCATCCCCAGGCTCTGTCAATCGCTCACTCGACGGGGCTGACGGTTTTAAGACCGAGTGCCTGAATTTCAGAGGCAGCTATAGCATAATCCGCAGTCTAACTCTCAGAGATCAAGGGAGATCATAGTCATGGAAGCACAAGTAAGCCAGTTGGCCGCAGACACACGGGCCGAGGTAGAAGGTTGTTGGGAAATGCACCGGGATAATCCGCTGGTGCGGTCGAAAGCCATTTGGGATATCGGGCGGCGGGCAGACACCCCGCTGCGGGATCAAAGCCTTTGGGATGACCCGGAGGGAGCACGTTGG
>JBFHRO010000338.1:0-2189 GCA_041591635.1 Oleiphilaceae bacterium
ATCTGCTTGCTTCCTGAGGCTGGTTCTGCCATGGCGGATAACGCCTTGGCCGCCGCCTCGCGACACCCCGCCAGCGTGCGCCGCTGGCGGCCTTCGGCATCAAAATTCTGCGGGGCAAGCCACTGCTCAAAGGCGAGTTTTAGCGCCGGCCATTCGCCGTCAATCACCGAGAACCAGGCGGTATCGCGATTGCGACCCTTGGTCACCAGCGCCTGACGAAACAGGCCTTCGTAGCTGAATCCCAGCCGTTGGGCTGCGCGGCGCGAGGGTTCATTGAGCGAATCACACTTCCACTCGTAACGGCGGTACCCCAGGGTGAAGGCGTTGGCCATCATCAGGTACATGGCCTCGGTGGCGGCGGTGGTGCCTTGCAGTAACGGCGAGAAATTCAAATTGCCCACCTCGATACAGCCATGGGAAGGATCAATGCGCAAATAACTCGCCACCCCGGTAGCCTTGCCGGTACGCTGATCGATGATGGCGTAAAACTGCGGATCGCGCCCGGCGGCACAGGCCGCCAGCCAGTCGCGATAGGCGCTAAAGTGATCGAAGGGATCATTGAACAGATAGGTCCAGTTGCGGCCTTGGGCGTCAAGGGCGTTGGCCGCCCACAGATCAGCCGCATGCGTGTCGGCACACAGCGGCTCGACGCGGCAGTAGCGCCCGTTCATGGGAGCGCGCGGCGGAAATGCCGGCGCCTGCCAGTGGGCAAGCGGAACGCCTGTCGGCTGATCGGATGCAGATTTGTGCGGATTCATAAAACCTCCCTGAGCAGTCATACCTGTGCACATTCACCTGTGCATTTGGGGGCTCATGATGGCAGACTTGCACCCTTGGTCAAAGCGGCAATAATGGCACCCCGCCTGAGCCCCTTTTCATTCCCTTGCAATAACGAGTTCCTTCATGCGCACCTTTGTTCTCCGGGCCCGAGCGGCCCCCACCGACAGCCGGCTGCTACTGGCCGGCGTCGGCCAGGATGCCCATACCGAAATCCTCGCCCATACCCTCATGAACGGCATTTTTGTAGCCCAGTCCCATAGGGACGATGTAGTGATGCATCTGGTGCTCGAAAGTACCCAGGATTTTTCCCGCACCATCAGCTTTGTTGCCCGCGAGCTGCGAGACCTGCAGGGTTTTCACGAACAGGCCTGGCTCAACAAGATCGCCCGGGCGCTGGATACCTCGCGCGGCATGGCCAAGGAAACCTCGCGCGAGGTCGAAGCCGGCATTTGTGTGCGCACCCTCAGCTTCGAAAAACTGGTGCAGGAACTCAGCACCGATCACGCGCTTTATGTGCTCGACAAAAAGGGTACGCCGGTTCGCGACCTGAGCCTGCGGGAGAATCCCTGCTTTTTGCTGACCGATCACATCCCCATGCCCAAGAAAAGCTTTGGCAGCCTGGCCCGGCTAGGCGCGGAAAAAATCAGCCTGGGCCCCAGAATGCTGTTTGCCTCCCAGTGTGTGGTGCTGATTCACAACGCGCTCGACTGCCACGGGCTGTAGCACGCTGATGAAAGAACGTCGCGACAAAAGAACGCGGCGATGAGGCAGATTTGCGCCGTACCAGGATTGCGCATGCCACCGCCGGGCAGACCGACGCATTAGCATCTACGCTTGAAGGTGTTTTCAGGCAATCAGGGCCCGCCCGTCCCGATTGCTCCTCCATGCGCCTTCAGGAACCTATGCCATGTTATTCAATCCCCGCCTGCACAATATCGAATACAAAGACCCGAAAACCCGCGAGCTGATGCAAAAGCTCATCGCTTTCATGGAAGCCAAGGGGTTGAAAAGCATCAAAAAAGACTGGCATGAAAAACGCTGGAATCATGAGTTTGTCGAGTTCATGAAAGAGCACCAGGTGTTTGCCACCCTGATGACACCTTCCGGTTACGGGGCCGAGGATTCGCGCTGGGATACCACACGCAACACACTATTTGCCCAGATTACTGCTTTTTACGGCATCACCTACTGGTACACCTTTCAGGTATCCATGCTGGGGCTGGTGCCGGTGTGGCTTGGCAGTAACGAGGCGCTCAAGCAAAAAACCGCCCGGCTGCTGCAAGAGGGCAAGGTGTTTGCCTTTGGGTTGTCAGAGAAAGAACACGGTGCCGATATCTACTCGTCCGACATGATGCTGCAACCGCAGGCCGATGGCACTTACCTCGCCAATGGCGACAAGTATTACATCG
>JBFHRO010000339.1:0-2107 GCA_041591635.1 Oleiphilaceae bacterium
AACCGTGCGGCAAATCTGGTGGAGGCCATGGAGGCTGCGGGGGTGGTGAGCGCGGCCGGCCATAATGGCAACCGGGAAGTGATTGCGCCTTCACCGCCGCGTTGATTCTGTCGGTGATTCTGTCAATGTGTTCATTACACAGCCAATGGTTTTGCGCTATGGTGTGCAGGTTTTGAACTGACCAAGGACTCTGAGAACGTTATGAAACTTCAAGCGAAAGTGGTGATTGGCTGGATACTTTTGGGGGTTAGCCTGCTTTCCCATGCCTCGTCGGGCAAACTGGAAGCCAGCCACCTGACCGAGCGTCTGCGGGAATATGTCACCTTTGAGGCCGAGTTTATTCAGTATGTAGTGGATAAAAGCGGCAACCGCGTGCAGGAAACCCGGGGCCAGCTGAAACCCAAACGCCCGGGTAATTTCTATTGGCATATTGACCCGCCGCTGGAACAAATCGTGGTAGCCAACCAGCAACAGGTGATCGTGTACGATCCCGACCTTGCCCAGGCCACGGTGCATCCTGTCGGACAGACTCTGGGCAATACGCCGGCCTTGCTGCTCAGTGGCGATGTTACCCGGCTTGAGCAGGAATACCGGGTGGATGGCACCACCTGGGAAGGCGATATCGAATACTACATGCTGCGCCCTAAAAACGCGGAGTCCTTGTTTGAGACCCTGTGGCTGCGGTTTGAAAAGGGCTCGTTGATTGAAATGCGCCTTACCGATGCCTTGGGGCAGAAGAGCACCCTGTCTTTTGTCAACGTCAAGCTCAATCGCCCCCTGCCCGATGCGACCTTTGAATTCACACCACCGCCAGGGACCGATGTCATTGGTGACGGAAGCACGCAATGACGGATCTGTTTGCGGCCGACCAGACGGCAGGGCAGCCCCTGGCCGCCAGGATGCGACCGCAAGGCTTGAGCGAATATGTGGGGCAGTCGCATCTTCTGGGCGAGGGAAAGCCCCTGCGCCAGGCGCTGGAGCGGGGCATAGTACATTCCATGGTGTTGTGGGGGCCGCCCGGTGTCGGCAAGACCAGCTTTGCCATGATGCTCGCCTCTTTGTGTCAGGCGCGTTTCGTTACGCTATCGGCCGTGCTTTGCGGGGTAAAGGACATCCGGGCCGAGGTCGAGCAGGCGCGGCAAAACAAGGCCCAATTCGGGCGCGAAACCATCTTGTTCGTGGATGAGGTTCACCGCTTTAACAAGAGCCAGCAAGATGCGTTTCTCCCTTTTGTTGAAGACGGAAGCATCATTTTTGTTGGTGCAACCACTGAAAACCCCTCGTTTGAGCTGAACAACGCGCTGCTATCCCGTTGTCGCGTCTATATTTTGAAGAAATTGACCACCGACGAAATCAGACAGCTGCTGGGTAACGCGCTGGCTTTGCCGGCTGGGCTGGGTTCCCGGCAGCTTCAGGTGGCTGACGAAGATCTTGACATACTGGCGGCCACTGCCGATGGGGATGCACGCAAGGCCCTGAATTTGCTTGAGATAGCGGCCGATCTTGCAGAGGAAGTCGAGGGCCGGGCGGTTGTCACACGCACCGTTTTGCAGGAAGTGATGCAGACCTCGCTCAAGCGCTTCGACAAGGGGGGGGATCTGTTTTACGAGCAGATTTCGGCCCTGCACAAGTCGGTACGCGGCTCGGATCCGGATGCCTCCCTGTATTGGTATGTGCGCATGATCAGCGCGGGTTGTGACCCGCTGTATGTGGCACGGCGCGTGGTACGCATGGCCAGTGAAGATATTGGCAACGCTGACCCCAAAGCCCTGGCGCTGGCGCTCAATGCCTGGGATGTGCAGGAGCGCCTGGGCAGCCCCGAAGGTGAGCTTGCCATTGCCCAAGCCATCATTTACCTGGCCGTGGCCCCCAAGAGCAACGCAGTCTACAGCGCCTACAAGCGCTGTCTGGCCGAGGTGGCGGCTCAACCTGATTACGAGGTTCCCATGCATTTGCGTAACGCGCCGACCCAACTGATGAAACGCGAAGGGTTTGGTACCGGTTATCGCTATGCTCACGATGAACCTGGCGCATTTGCTGCGGGGGAAGGTTATTTGCCGCAGGCCATGGCTGGAACCCGCTATTACGTTCCGGTCGACCGCGGGCT
>JBFHRO010000340.1:0-1950 GCA_041591635.1 Oleiphilaceae bacterium
AATCGGTGATGAAGCGCTTGGCGGGTGAGTAACCAGCCTTTTCTCTTCCGCCAACGTATAATGGCGCCCGTCACCTATCCTCGGAGTTCTCCCATGGCCGCCCTGCGCTGGCAAACCGCCACCCGTTACTACCAGGTCAAGCTGCAGCGTGATCTGTTCGGCGGGCTGGCGCTGGTGTGCAGTTGGGGGGGGCTACGTAGCCGACAGAGCCAGCAAAAGCGGATTCCCTGCGCCGATCTGGAGACGGCGCGCAAGCTGGTGCGCCAGATTGGCCGGCAGCGGCGCCGGCATGGGTATGTGTTTCAGGTAGAGTCGCAGCCTGTGTTGGCAAGGGTTGCGATCCCGCGTGCTGCAACAACCCGCAAACCGGCTCGGATGCAGGCCAGCCTGCCGTTATTTGACGATTGAGCAAGGCGAGGGCCTTCGCTGTAAATGATCAGTGCTCGCTTCTGCTCTTGTCGAGACTGATGCCCCATGCCCGCAGTTGGCGAGCCAGTCGAGGGTTTCCCGTTGCACGCCACTGCTGGTAAAGCGCCAGCACCTCATCGGGGGTTTGCGCTCGTTTCCGCTCACAGGCACTACCAATCAGATCGAGAAAGGTGTGGAACCCCTGCGCCAGTTCGGCAAACACCTGCCGATGACTCTCGGCATGCTCCGCCAGGTAATCGTAAGCGCTGCCGCCCATGCCGATGAAATAGTCGCGCATCAACCCCTTGCGGGCATAGCATTCGGCAAACAACCCACCGACAAACAACGCCTGATCACCCAATTGGCGCAGGATCAGACAGCGCTGATGCCTGGCTGAAGCTTCGTGGGCATCCTTGTACAGTAGCGCCAAAGGCCGCAAGCCCAACTCGCCCTGGTCGTAACTGAACAGTTGGCGGCTGTCCCCCAAGCGTGCCAGCACGGAACCGAGATACCAAAGCGTGTCTTCCTTGGGACGCGACGCCAAGACCCCGGCGCAATCCTGCAGACGCTCGCGAAAATAATCGCCGAGCCTAAGTTCAAATGCCTGTGTTGACCGTTCCAGCATGCCGCAACCTCCTCATGATGGACTGATGTTCCCCTTAACTATAAAACAGGCGATCGCTCATTCAAGTTATATAAAATCGTTTTTTATAAGAAATTTTTTAAAAAAATGCGCTTTATGCCCTCTTGAAACCTTCGCGACAGCACCTATTTTCGGCTGCGAAGGGCGGCCCAGCGCCGGACCCTGAAACACTTTTTAGTGGCTTGAATTCATTCAGGAGGAATCCTCAATGCAGATCAAACCGCTCTACGACCGGGTGGTTGTGCGTCGACTGGAAGCTGAAACCGTCACCAAGGGCGGCATCGTCATCCCCGACAAGTCAGCGGAAAAACCCACACAAGGGGAAGTGCTGGCGATCGGTAGCGGTGCCTTGCGCGATAACGGTGAACAGCGTCCGCTAAGTGTGAAGGTGGGTGATCGGGTACTGTTTGGCCAGTACGCCGGCACCGAACTGAAACTCAACGGCGAAACCTATCTGATCGTTCGTGAATCCGACATTCTGGCGGTCATCGAAGCAACCCAGGTACAGGAGAACGCAGCATGAGCGCAAAAATGATCACCTTTTCCCAGAGTGCCCGTGAACGCATGCTGGCGGGCGTGAATATCCTGGCGGATGCGGTCAAGGTGACCATGGGGCCCAAGGGTCGCAATGTGATTCTGGACAAGAGCTTTGGCGCGCCCCGCGTCACCAAAGATGGCGTCAGCGTGGCGAAGGAAATCCAGCTGAAGGATAAATTCGAAAACATGGGCGCCCAGATGGTAAAGGAAGTGGCGTCGAAAACCGCGGATCTGGCCGGTGACGGCACCACGACCGCCACGGTACTGGCCCGCGCCATAGTGCGGGAAGGCCACAAGGCGGTGGCCGCCGGCATGAATCCCATGGACCTCAAGCGCGGCATCGACCTGGCGGTCAGCGCGGC